>NZ_CP071462.1:3504867-3823492 GCF_017352155.2 Haloterrigena alkaliphila | reverse complement strand
CGAATCCGATCGAGCAGCGGAGGCTCGAGCCCGACCGCACGGGCTGAACTGGTGGGGACTTATACCACAGTCGAACCAACCCCGAATCGATGGCGCTAGTACTGCCGAGCGAACTCGTCGTCGAGCAGTTCCTGCCGACGGTGCGGGCCATGCTGGCGACGCGACTCGCCGAGCGAGGAATGACCCAACGAGAGATCGCGACCCACCTCGGCGTCACGCAGGCCGCCGTCAGCAAGTACGTCGGCGGGGAGAGCGGCGGCGACGACCGATTTCGCGACCACCCCGAGACCGTCGCCGCCGTCGACCGCATCGCCGACGGCCTCGCGAGCGACGAGATGGACGGCTACGACGCGCTGACCGAACTGCTCGCGCTGATTCGCGATCTCGAGGACCGGGGTCCGATCTGCGAACTCCACGAGGAGGAGATGCCCGCACTGCGGGGACTGGGCTGTGACCTCTGCGTGCGCGGCCTCGATCCCGACGTCCGGACCGAGCGCGACGTCCTGTCGACCGTGCGGACGGCCGCGCGAACGCTCGCCGCGGTCCCCGAGATGGCGGACTTCGTGCCGAACGTCGGCACCAACATCGGGATGGCGCTGCCCGAGCCCCGCGACGAGACCGACGTCGCCGCGATTCCGGGTCGCATCTACGCGATCGGCGGCCGCATCGAGATTCCCGCCAACCCCGAGTTCGGCGCCTCGAAACACGTCGCGACGGCCGTCCTCGCCGCCACCGACGTCGATCCGGGGATCCGCGGCGCCGTCAACGTGGCCACTGACGACGGCCTCCTCGAGGCTGCTCGAGAGCGCGGGATCGAGCCGCTCGAGTTCGACGCCGACTACGATGACCGCGACGCCCACCTCCGCGAGCGGTTCGCCGAGCGCGGCGACGTTCCCCGCGTGGCTTACCATCGCGGTGCGTTCGGTATCGAACCGGCAACCTACGTCTTCGGGACGGACGCTGGGGATGCGGTCGAGCGGGTTCGAGACCTGGTCACCGAAGCGACGTAGCCGGTGAGGAGATTGCTCGCGGTTCGGTCGGGATCCGAACCTGCTATCGTTCTTCCCGCGTAGGTGGTAATTCATTCTACGGAAATTATTTAGTTGAAGGATTTGTACGAAGATATTATGATCGAACGACGAAGGCAAACGCGACGGCGATGGCTTGGCACATGTGCGGGTGTCGCCGGGATTACCGCCCTCGCGGGTTGTTCCGAGAGCGACGAGACCAGCGGAAATGGCGACGGAACCGAAAACAGCGGGAACGGAAGGGGGTCGCTCGGCGATGACTGGCCGATGTACGGTGTTGACCTGCGGAATACTGCTCATCACCCGAATTCCACGGGACCGGACGGCGACAAACTGACGAAACGATCGCTGCTAGATCGTGAAGGACGAGGTGCCTATCAATCGGCTATCGTCGACGAGACACTGTACGTATCGGGTACGTCGGGACGGATAAAAGCGTTCGACCTCGAGACGGAAGAAGTCCTCTGGGAGGCAGAACGGTCTGGACCGCCGACCGTTTACGACGGAACGGTGTACGGTCCAACTGAGAACAGGAGCGTCTACGGCTACGACGGTGACACCGGTGATCGGTGGAAATCGGATGCCGTCGACTCGATAAGCGGTCTCGGACTACTGCGACCGCTTCCGACCGACCGGGGAATCATCGTTGCGTCTCGAGAATCGATCTGGAATTTTGATCCCGAAACAGGTGCGTACAACGAGGTGCTCGAAATATCAGATCCTGGTCGTGGAACGACTAATTGGCCCGCAATCGACGACGAGACCTTATACATCGGTCACTGGTCAGAATTACATGCGGTAAACCTCGAGACATCCGAGATCAAGTGGACGTTCGAACCCAAAGATGGAGGCGGACTCGTAGACAGTAACCCAGCCGTCGCCGATGGACTGGTCTATCTCGCCAGTTACGATGGGAAACTTCACGCTATCGACGCCGATACCGGTGAGGAGGAGTGGGCAGTCGATACCGTTGCAAACGTCGAGGCGAGTCCCGCCGTTGCGGAGGGAATCGTCTATCTTGGTGAACGGGATCAGGTGCTCGCCGTCGACGCTGCAAGCGGTGATCTCGAGTGGCAGGAAACCGATGCAGTGGCCGGTGAACCCGAGGACATCGTAGTAGCCGACGGAGTAGCGTACGTAACGACCCGATACGGTATTTCGGCGTACGACGCAGCATCCGGAGATCTCGAGTGGGAGTACGTGATACCCGACGAGAGCGATGTCGTATTCAACACGCCCCCCACGATCTCCGACGGAACGATTTACGTCGGGTCGGCAGATGAAACGTGGTATGCAATCGAAGACGCCTAGTTAACAAACGATCTCGAGTTCTGGAAAAACCGTCCGTATCCGGGAATTGGGCTGAGGCTACAGACAGCCTTCCTCTGGTTCGGGGTCCCCCGTAAAATCCGATCCGATATCGCCCCAGAGCGGTGAACAGAGATTGGCCGGTGCGCCCGCCCGTTGATTGTCGCCGACGCCGGGTGCACCCTTTGGAAGAAACTGCGGTGCAGGTACGATGACCAGGATGGTCTGACCGTTCTCATACTTGATTGGATCGATCGACCCCAATTTGTGTTCACCGCCATCAGGGGTTTCGAGCGTGACATCCTTGTCCTCGCGGATGTACGTGGTTGTATCAGTTACTGAAGGATCGCCGCTCGTCGCCTGCACCTCGAAGCGGGCGTACTCGCCTTCGATCTGGATCTCCCAAGCGTCTACCTGCAGGTAGAACAGCGGCGGCCACGGAAGCAGCGGGAAGCCGGGGAGACCGATCTTGTTGTCGTAGGCGGCCCCCATCGGTGCGAAGTCCATATCTTCGTCGATCTCGAGGGGACCGTCACCCGCAGCCCGAACTGCCGGCACTTCTGTCCGGTTGACCGCCACCTGTGAGGAATGATAGGTCGGTGAGCCGTCGACCTCGATGTTGACGTTGTTGAGCACCTCCGGGGTGTCGACGCTCGCACCGCCCTCGTCCTGAAGCAATTCTTCACCGGAGCCCAGAATTTCGTCGAGGAGATCCATCGGTCCATTGATAATCTCGTTCACGTCGTCCAAGAAGTTTCCCAGAAGGTCGTTCATTAGATTCTCCCTTCCCTGAGCGATCTGCTCGTGCTCCGCAGCCATACTGTCGACGTACTTCCGAATATTATCGAAGTAGACCTGACGGGCCTCCATTCGAGCGAGATCGGGAGCGTTCTCGAAGTCGGAAGTCCCGTTGACGTACCGAATTTCTATCCCCCGTACGTGGTTCTCAATTTCTCGCATTGGGCTCTCTGGTGAGGGATTGAGGATATCCATGATCTCGGCCTCGACGGGTTCGATCTCCTTGATGGTCTCGAGGTGGACGTCCCTGAGATCGTTCATAATCCAGGAATGAAGACGACCTCTGTCGTTCGGAGATAGTACCACGTCTTCTCGGTAGCTGGTTTCGTATTTGATCGCGTCTCTGAAGTCGCTGTAGGACTCGATATCGCTCTCTCTGGTCCGGAGCCAGCTCGTTAGATCGGTATCGTCGTCGACCCGTTCCCCGAAGAACGATTCAGTTACGTCGTCGGCCGCATCATCCCAGTTGGTCGCGGTTCCTATGGGACCCGACTGTCCGCCGCTGTTGAGGACGTGGTCAACGCGGTTCGAGCTGACTTCCAGTCCCGGAGCGAACTCTCCGTGGAGTTCGTACGAACCCGTGTACGTGGTGGTCCTAGACTTGCTTTTAGTTAGGTCCGTCGACGAATTCGTGTTCGTGTAGTTCCAGTCTCGCTCCGTGGTGTACCGCATCTCAACCTTGAACTCGAAGGAAACTAGCGATCGATCGAGACTCGTATCCGAGCCGTCTGTGGTCCGTTTCTCGATACTCGCATTGGTATCGATCCTCGACGTCAACTCCCTGGTTTCCTCTATCGTATAGTTCTCTGTGTCGTACTCGTCCGAATCGAGCTCCGGCGGGAGCGGATGCGTACCACCGTCTCTGGTTATAGATCCGTCAACGAACTCCGATCTCACCGTATAGACATCGTCAATTACATCGTTTGTTCCATTTATATTGATAGCGTTCTCCCTGATATCGTCGAACGCTCCGGTTATATCTTGTAAACCGTCTAAATCTCCCTCGTAATCCACTCTGCTTCTCTCACTTTCACCGAAATAGTCTTCGAGATAGTCTTCGGTGAACCTACTTGTTTCGTTCAGCGGACCCCACATATCACTCTTTAGATCATTTTGAGAAAGGTCAGCGTCCATCTCCTGCAGAGCGACGTCGGCAAAGGGATGGCCCTGGATCGTCCCGCTCTTGTCGACGTTATCGAGGAGTCCCATGATTAGCTCCTCGAGAGTCGGCATCGTCGGCAGTTCGCCGTCGGGAGAGACGAGCCCTTCCGCACAGAGGTCGTCGACGCTGCTGACGTTGTCGTCGGGATGGAGTTTGTCGGCGATGCCGTCGAAATCGTACGTGTCCCCGAGATCGAGCGCGCTATCCGAGAGGTCGTACGCCATACAGAGGAACGGACCCGCCATCACGCGGTTCCCGTAATCGTCCTGCGTCCCGAAGACCTCCTGCTGGGCCGTGAACCGCGCGTCGTTGGCCATGACCTCGACGTGATCGTTCGGCGTCACGTTCTCGAACGCCCGATCGCCGGGGTTGCTGACTAAGCGGTCGTAGTACGCCTTCCCCCAGGCGAGCGGCCACAGGCGCTTCGCGAGGTCGTACCCGTACCCGCTGCGGTTCTGGATGCTGTCGATCATCCCCTCGTTCAGGTAGGACTCGTACTCCTCGACGCGGTCGTGGAGTTCCATCATCGTCGTCCCCACCGACACTGTCACGTCGCGAGTCACCGTCGTCTCGACCTCGCCGTCCGCGTCGCGGACCGTGAACTCGACGTCGCTGATCGTCACGTCCATGATTCCGTCCTCCTCCTCGAGTTCGACGTACCCGACCGCGGTTTCCAGCTCGTCGGGATCGGACCAGTCGTCGACCTCGGGGGCCGACACCGCGACGGTCCGGCCCTCGCTGAGTTCCTGCTTGCGGCCCTCGAGGGCCGCGGTGACCTCGGCCATGATCGTCAACCGCGTCTGGTCCCTGAACGCGTCGTCGGGGTCGAGGACGCCGGTCATGTCGGACGCGACGGTCGTCACCGGCGACTGGACGACCGTGTCGGTCGCGCGGACGGTCGCCTGGCGGATCACGCTGGTCGCGTACGCCTCCCCGCGGTCGACGGCCACCTCGGTGCTGTCGTCGATTTCCGGGTTGCTTCTCGTCTGCAGCGTGGCGACGATGGTGACGCTGCTGACGAGCAACAGGACGCCGATGACGGCGAACGGTACTCGTGCGCGGTCGTCGTCTGCGATCGTGATCGTTCGAAGTCGATTGCGTGTCATTCGTTCCAGGTCTGAATCGTGATCGTCACGTCTTCGATGGACAGTGCCTCGAGGACAGTCTCGAGTTTCCGCCGGTCGCGCTCCTCGCCGTCGTATTCGTCGTCGATTTCGGCGAACTCTTCCGCGAACGCTCGCGGGATGTCGGCGCCGATCCACGCGGCGAGCGCGTCGGCGTCCGTGAAGTCGTAGCCGCCCTCCTGCCCGTGGAGAACCCTGCGGTTCGCCGTCTGCGCGTTCGCTCGGTGGCGAACCAGCGGCGGGTGCGTGTCGGGGCTGCGAAACGAGAAATCGCCGACGGTCTCGACCATCGACCGGTAGTGGTACACCTTCAGCTCGCGGTTGATTCCCTGATTCTCGAGGGCGTACTGGGACGTCGCGGGCGGGAAGAAGCCGTCGACGACGGTCTCCCCGATCGCGGCCCCGGCTGCGGCGTACGACTTGTTGTCGGACCCCGTGAGTCCGGGGACGTCGCTCGAGTCGTTAACGTCCGACCAGTGGTCGGCCATATCGTCGATCCATCCGTCCCACCAGTCCTCGGCTGCTATCCAGTTGCTCTCGAGTTCGTCTTCGTCGACGGATTCGAAGCCGCTAGGGACCGTGGTCGTCGTACTGGAGACGTCGGCGTTCGGCGGGGGCCGTTCGCCGGCGGTCGCCGTCCCGTTGATCCGTGCGCCGTCGTACGGCTCCCACTCGGCGATGACGTAGAAGTTCCGTTCGGCGCCCAGCAGGTTCTCCCGGATCGCCCAGTCGACGGCCTCCTCGTACTCGTCGCCGTAGGCGAGGACGGGCTCCCCGTCGATCCGATGGTTCGCCAGTGCGGCGTCGGCCAGCAGCCCGATCGGCGACCCATGATCGGTTCGCCTGTACGTGCTTGCGTCCGTGATCACCGGTTCGTCGAACAGCTCGTCGTCCTCGGTGCGGACGTCTTCGACGCTGTACGTCACGCTGATCGTCGACTCGCTCAGGACCTCCGTCGCGCGGGCCGCCGACAGCCCGTCGTGTTCGCCCGAGTGGCCGACCACGGTCGCGTCGGCGCCCGTCTCGCGGGCGGGGTCGCCAGTCCCGTCGCCGAGGTAGACGCCGAGGATCAGCACGCTCGCGGTGATGAACAGCAACGCCATCCCGACGTCGATGACCGTGCTGACGCCGCGGTCGGCGTTCGAGTTCGATCGTCGCACGGCTACCAGACCTCCACGTGCAGCGTACCGCCGCGAACGTCGGCCGGCGTCACCTCGACCGAGATCGGTCGCGTTTCGATGCCCGAATCGGCCGGTTCGCCCGCTCCGCGGGGCGGCCCGAAGTCGGGGTGGTTCGAGTCGAGTTGGCGTTCGGCGAGGTCGTCGCCCGCGGAATCGAAGTGGGCCGCGGCGAAGACGGTCGGCTCACCGTCGTCGTACGCCCTGATCTCGATGTAGACGTTCAGTCCGTGGGGCAGCGAGTCCGCGTCGATCGCGTCGCGGAGCTTCGCGTCCATCCCGGACTCGTACTCGGAGGCGGGGAAGACGTCGCGCTCCTCGTGCTCGAGGTCGTCCCAGACGTAGTCGATGGCCGTCGACTCGGTCGTCCGGTCGCTCTGCTCGAGGGCGCCGCCGACGTAGACCGCGTACAACCCGACACCGGTGACGAGTGCCATCACGGCGACGAGCGCCGCGATGGGTTCGGTCTGCGCTCTAGACGATAACGAGCGTGACATGGTAGCGATCAGTATCCTCCCTGTGTTCGACGAACGGTGCGGAATCGTCGAACTCGGCGCTGCGTTCGATCTCGTTGTCCCAGGTCACCGTCCCGTCGACACCGAGATCAGTTCCGCTCCAGGTGATGTCCGCTCCTGCTATCCCATCGAAATCCACCGTGTAGCTCAACGGCGGATCGCCGGCGAAGCCAACGTCCGGCGAGGAAATGTCCGAGACGACGATACTCCCGTCCCCGAACCGGAACGACCGATCCTCGCTGTACGACAGGTCGGAACCGGTCGTGTAGGTCCCGTCGAGATTGAGTTCGACCGTCCTCCCGGATACGCCGTCGTACGAGAGGGTGACTTCACGGACGTTGTCGAATCGCGAGGTCTCAGTCACCTCGAGGGTCGCCGACTCGTACTCGTTCTCGACCTCGTCGCCGTCCGGGTCGACGCTGACCTGCCGCACGACCAGCTCGCCGCTGGCGGTCATCGGTTCCCCGCTGTTCTTCTCGTATGCGGTTTCCAACTCCCCCAGAAACGCCTGCACGGCGTGGGTATCTTCGTCGTCCAGTTCGTCGGCGTACTCCGCTTCGAACGCGGCGCCGCGAGCGATGTTTTCCAACCTGTCGGAGTCGTTGACAGGCACGACGACGGCGTCGTACTCTGCACTGGCGTGAGACGTGCCGTGCTCGTTTTCCATCTCGATCGTCGGTCCATCGATGACGACCGTCTCGGCCTCGTACGCCCAGGTCGCGCTGGCTTCGGTGGGACTGCTCGCGACCGACTCGATCGCGTTCGCTGCCTGGTTCGAATCGGGGGGTGGTCCCGTCGGTAACCCGAAGACGACGCCGGCGACGGCGACGCTAACGATCGACACCGCCAGGAACACGTACCAGGCGTCGACGGGTGCCTCCCAGTCCATGACCCGATTGGCCTCCCTATCCCATTTAAATTCACACACGCGATGGGCGGAGGATCGTGCGTTGGACGGACCAACGCGACGGGCCGATTCGCTGTCGACGCCCGCGGCTCGAGGACGCAATGTGGACTCGAGAACGACGGAAATGAAGTTCGACCGCCGACTTTACGCCGAGGGGTCTGACGTCAGAAGCCGACGACGACCCGATACGGGATGCCGATCGCGAAAATAGCGATCAGTGCGGTCGTCGCGAGGACGACCGGGAGTGGCAGCATCTTCTCGTCGAATTCGAATATCGACTCGAGCATACCCCTCGTTTCGTCGGTCCCCATGTAACTCCTTTGTTCGTCGCGAGTCTCGTGGTGACACTGACGCCCACCCTCGAGGCCGTCGAGCGATTCGCATCGGGGAGCGCAGTCGCTGTCGAGTCGCGAACGAACGGCGGAAAACGAAACGAACGGGCGTCGAATCCGAACTTAGACCATGCTCTCGAAGTCCTCGAGCGAGTAGGACGGCTCGGCGCCGCGTCGGTCGAGGACCTCGTTGGCGAGCAGCCAGTAGACGACCGACAGGGCCTTGCGACCCTTGTTGTTCGTCGGGACGACGAGGTCGACGTTACTGACCTGGTTGTTCGAGTCGCACATCGCGATGACCGGGATGCCGACCGTGATGGCCTCCTTGACGGCCTGCGCGTCGCCGATCGGGTCGGTGACGACGAGCACGTCCGGCTCGATGTAGCCGTCGTACTTCGGGTTCGTCAGCGTGCCCGGGATGAAGCGGCCGGTGCGGGCGCGGGCGCCCACGGCCTCGGCGAACTTCTCCGCCGGGAACCGACCGTACTGGCGACTCGAGGTGACGAGGATCTGCTCGGGGCTGTAGTTCGCGAGGAAATCCGCGGCCGTGCGGATGCGGCCGTCGGTCTTCGCGACGTCGAGCACGTAGAGCCCGTCGGTCCGGACGCGGTGGATGAACCGCTCCATATCATTGGTCTTCTGCTGGGTACCGATGTGGACGCCGGCGCCCAGATAATCCTCGACGGGGATGAGGAGGTCGGCCTCCTCGTCGCCCATGACGTCGTCGTCGAGCGTCGGGCCCTCGTCTTCGGGTTCCGGTTCTGCCTCGGCGTCGGGTTCTCCCTCGGCGTCGGCGGGCTGTTCGTCTACTGGCTCGACGTCCTCCTCGGCGGCGGGGCCAGCCCCTTCGGCTGGCTCCTCGTCGATTTCTTCTTCGGCGGCGTCGAGCCCTTCCTGGGATGCGTTGTCGTCTGTCATGTCGCGTCGTCTGCGATTCTGATGAGCTCGTTGAGCTTCGCGGTTCGCTCGCCGCCGACGGCGCCCGTCTTGATGTACGGGGCGTCGGTCGCCACGGCGAGGTGTGCGATCGTCGCGTCCTCGGTCTCGCCCGAGCGGTGGGAGACGACCGAGTCGTAGCCGTTCTTCGTCGCGAGTTCGATCGCGTCGAACGCGTCCGTCAGCGTCCCGATCTGGTTCGGCTTGATCAGGATGCTGTTGGCCGCGCCGCGATCGATGCCCTCGACGAGCCGATCCGTGTTGGTGACGAACAGGTCGTCACCGCAGATCAGCGTCTGATCGCCGACTTCGTCCGTGAGGTCGGCGAAGGCGTCGTAATCGTCCTCGTCGAGGGGATCCTCGACGTAGACGAGGTCGTACTCGCGAACGAGGTCCGCGATGTACTCGATCTGCTCGGCCGTATCGCGGCTCGCGTCGCTGTACTCGTACGTTCCCGACTCGGCGTCGTACAGCTCGGCGCCGGCGACGTCGAGACCGAACGCGATCTCGAAGCCGACCTCGTCTCGGACCCGCGAGACCGCCTCGTCGACGATCTCGAAGGCCTCGCCGTCGTCGATCGACGGCGCCCACGCGCCCTCGTCACCCTTGCCGCAGGGGAGGTCGCGCTCCTCGAGCAGGTCGGCGACGGCCTCGTGAACGGCGGCGTTGGCGAAGACGGCGTCTTCGACGCTGGGCGCGCCGACGGGTGCGGCCAGAAACTCCTGGATGTCCGTCGCGTCGGCGGCGTGTTCGCCGCCGCCGACGACGTTACCCAGCGGAATCGGGAAGTTGTCGCCCCGGAACGTGCCGCCCAGATGCTGGAAGAGCGGGGCGCCGAGCACGTCGGCACCCGCCTTCGCGGCGGCCATCGAGATGGCGACCGCGCTGTTGGCGCCGATCTCCGAGAAGTCGTCGGTGCCGTCCGCGACGTGGAGCGCGGCGTCAACGTCGCGCTGATTGCCCGCGTACACTTCGCCGACGAGCCGTGGAACGGCGCGTTCCCGGGCCGCGGCGATCGCTTCGCTCGGCGGTCGTTCGACGGCCTCGTACTCGCCGGTGCTGGCCCCGCTGGGTGCCGCGGCGCGGCCGAAGCCGCCGCTCTCGGTCACGACATCGGCCTCGACCGTCGGATTCCCTCGCGAGTCGAGGATCCGACGCAGCCGGATGTCGGTGATGAGCGTCATTTCCGGTCGTACCCCCGCTTGACGGTAAACGGCAGCACGCCGGCGTCGTACTCCTCCGCGGCGACGAGGATCGGTTGGGTCTGCTCGGTCTCGATCAACACCGGCGCGCCGTAGGAGACCTGCAACGCTCGAGCGCCAAGGATGCGTGCCTTCTCGTAGCGGTTGTGCTGTTGTTGTTCCATGGTTACTGGTACGGGGAGACGATGTCGACGAGGTCAGTGTGACTGACGAGCATGCGCCGACAGCAGTAGCGCTCGACGCCGAGTTCGTCGAGGACTTCTTGGGGGTCCTCGTCGCCCTCGTTGGCTCGCTCGTCGAACTCCTCCCAGTGTTTGGCGACGACGTTGCCACAGGTGAAACACCGGACCGGTACCATCATGATTGAATCACCTTAGCGGTAGGACTTCTGGTAGCGCGCCCGAGCGCCCGGGCCGCCCCACTTCTTCGGTTCGGACTGGCGAACGTCGTTGACCAGCAGCGAGCGGTCGAACTCCATGTAGGCGTCGCGGAGTTCGGCGTCGTTGGTGTGCTGGACGATGCCGCGGGCGATGGCGGTGCGGACGGCGTCTGCCTGCCCGCTGATGCCGCCACCCTCGACGCGGACGTCGATGTCCATCTCGCTGCGAAGGTCCTCGCCGGCGATGCGGAACGGCTCGAGCATCTTGAGCCGGGCCATCTCCGGTTCGACCAGTTCGACAGGCTTGGAGTCGATTCGGACGCGACCCTCGCCCTCGCGGACGGTGGCGCGGGCGACGGCCGTCTTCTTCTTGCCGCTCGTGTTGGTTACCATGTGACGTTAGCACCGAGTTGGTCGGAGACTTCGCCCAGGTGGACGAAGCGGATGTTCGACAGGCGATCCAGCGACGTCCCCTCGAGGATCTGCGCCTCGCGGTCGTCGTCGTCCGCGTAGGGGTTGCCGACGTAGACGCGGACGTTGTCCAGCGCCTCGCGACCGCGGGTCTTCTTGTAGGGAAGCATCCCGCGAACGGAGCGCTTGAAGATCGTGTCCGGTCGCTTCGGGTAGTACGGACCGCTGTCGGATCCCAGCTGGAGTCGCGTGCGGTAGGTGTCGAAGATGTCCTCCTTGTCGCCGGTGATGACGGCGTCCTCGGCGTTGACGATCGCGACGCGCTCGCCGTCGAGCGCGCGCTGGGACACTTCGCTGGCGACGCGACCGAGAATGCAGTCGCGGGCGTCGACGACGACGTCCGCGTCGAATTCCGCGATACTCATCGAATCACCCGCACGTTGGATCCGTCGGGGTTTGCTTCGAGCGCTTGCTCGAGCGATACCGGTTCGCCGACCTGTTCGATCTTCGTCTCTGCGGACGAAGAGAAGTTGACGGCGGCGACCGTGACGTTTTTCTGTAGTGCGCCGGAGCCCAGCACTTTGCCGGGGACGACGACAGTCTCTTCTTCGCGCGCGTATCGCTCGATACGGCCCAGGTTTACCTCAGCGTGGGTACGCCGGGGCTTCTCGAGTCGATCCGCGACGTCTCGCCAGACGTCGGCGTCCGTCTCTCGGGACGTCGACTTCAAGTCGGCGATGAGATCGGTGAGCCTCGGATTGGTTTTGCTACTCATTGTTTCCTCCAAATACGGTGAGATCGGTGAGACGAGGAACTGTCCCACCGGTCGTGGAATCGAATTCGTGTGCCGAACGGGTGAGTCGAAACGTCGGCCGCGAACGGTCGGCGTTTCGACGATCGGTTCGGCGTTCGAGAAGTGGATGCAGGGAGCAGGATTTGAACCTGCGGACTCCTACGAGACAGCGCCCTGAACGCTGCGCCGTTGGCCTAACTTGGCTATCCCTGCTCGCACTCCCGTTTACCCGTCGCCCCTTCAAACCCCTTTCGATTCCAGCAGGTGAGTGCGTGCCGGTCTCGTCGCTCACGGCGCCGGCAAACGCGGTCTCGCCTCGAGGGGTGGGGCGTGGGGACATGTCTATAGCTGTACTGCTTCTTCGAGATCGGTCGCGCGGCTCTCGATCGAATCGGCGGCCCGCGTGACCAGCTCTTCGACGCTAAAGGAGCCGTCCGTCTCCACGTGGAAGACGAACGCGTTGGAAACGTCCTCGACGGTGACCTCCTTGCCCGGATACCGGTTCGAGAGGTCGTGGTCGAACTCGCTCGTGGGAACGAGTTCGCCGTCGTCTTCGACGACGCCGCGAACGATCTGTGACTCCTCCTCTTCGAACTCGGCTACGTCGCCGACGACCTCCACGCGCTGGAGGTGTCGGTAGCCGACGGCCACGCCGCCCTGATGTTTGGCGTGGTCCTTCCCGCGGTCGACGATGGCGTCGGCCTCGGCCTCGAGGCGCTGATCGTCCTTGAGGTCGATGATCGGGACGTCGTCCTCGGCGGGCTGGACGAGGTCGTCCGCGGAGACCAGGTCGCCTGAGTAGGCGGTGGCCGGTCCTTCGACGTCGATCGAGAGCGTGACGGTTTCGTCCTCGCCGAACTCGCCCTCCGGCGGGGTCGTCAGCGGGACGAGCCCGAGTCGCAAGGCGAGTTGCTCGTCGAACATGACCGACGAGTTCTCGATGAACCGGACGGTGTCGATGGCCATCGTCGGCACGTCGGCGAGCATCGCTCGTCGGATGCCGTTGGCGAATCCGGGGGTGACGCCCCGAACGAGGAATCGCGCCTCGCGTTCCCCGCGTTCGACGAACTCGACGTCGTACTCCTCACTCATGATCTAGTAGCCGCCCTTGCCTTTGGGTGCGCGCGATCCGTCGTGGGGGATCGGCGTGACGTCCTCGATGCGCCCGATCTCGATGCCCGAACGGGCGAGCGCGCGGATCGTCGCCTGCGCGCCGGGACCGGGGGACTTCTGGAGGTTACCGCCGGGGCCACGGACTCGCACGTGGAGTCCGGTGATGCCGGCCGCTTTGACCTCCTCGGCGACGGACTCGGCCATCTGCATGGCCGCGTACGGCGACGCCTCGTCGCGGTTCTGCTTGACCGCGGTCCCGCCGGAGGACTTGGCGATCGTCTCCGCGCCCGTGAGGTCGGTCACGGTCATGACGGTGTTGTTGAACGATGCGTGTACGTGGGCGATGCCCCATTTGTCGTCGTCCTGACTCATGTTATTGACCCTCCGCTCGTTCCGGGTGGAGATCGTCCGCGAGTGGGCTGTTCTCGTCGAACGCGACGAGATCCTCCTCGTCGACGTCGACGACGTACGACGGCACGCTGTGGCGCTGGCCGTCGACCACGATGTGCCCGTGGATGATGAACTGGCGCGCCTGCGGGGTCGTGTTGGCCAGTCCCTTGCGGTAGACAACCGTCTGGAGCCGACGCTCGAGGATGTCCTCGATCTCGAGCGACAGGATGTCGCCGAGTTCGTCGGTCTCGTCGAGGATGCCGACGCGCTTGAGCCGTCCGAGGAACTCCTCGGAGCGGCGCTGGACGGTCTCGTCGCCCTGGGCCTGGCCGAGCAGTTCGCGGGCCTCGCGCCGGTAGGAGCGAAGTTCGGACTGGGCCCGCCAGAGCTCTTCCTTGTTCGAAAGTCCGTAGCGGTCGACCAGCGAGTGTTCGCTCGCGATGCGCTCACCCTGGTAGGGGTGGTTCGGCGTCTCGTATTGTTTGGTGTCAGTGCCGAGTGGCATTATTCACCCTCGTCCTCTTCTTCGGCGGCGGCCTCTTCGGCCTGTTCTTCGCGGATCTCTTCGACGTTGACTCCGATGGTGCCCTCCGTTCGGCCGGTGGACTTGGTTCGCTGACCGCGAACCTTCTGGCCCCGCTTGTGGCGGACGCCCTTGTAGGAGTCGATCATCTTCATCCGGTTGATGTCGTGCTGTCGAGTCAACTGGAGATCGTTGCCGATCTCGTGGGTCGTTTCGCCGCTGTAGAAGTCGTCCTGACGGTTGTTGAGCCAGTCGGGGACTTCGTCGGCGTAGTTCTCGACGACCTCGACGACCGTCTCGATGACGTCGTCGTCGAGTCGACCGAACGTCGCGGTTCGGTCGACGCCCGCTTCGTCGGCGATGAGTCGGGCGGTCCGTCGACCGATCCCGTTCATCTCCGACAGCGAGCGCTCGACGGACTTCGTCCCATCGAGGTCCGTCTGCCCGATGCGGACGAAGTACCGGAGATCTTCGTCGTTCTGTTGTTCTTGAGGTTCTTCCTCGCTCATGTGTCGTGTATCTGTGTCTGGTGTGCGCGCGGTGCAAACGACTGGCGAACTGACGCCAGGGAATGCTACTGACGAGGAGTCGCCAGCGTATCCGACGTTGTGGCGGGGATTTGAACCCCGGAGGCTTGACGCCACATGGTTAGCAACCATGCGCCTTGGGCCGCTTGGCTACCACAACACCGTGTCCATATCGTCGCCCTTCCGGACTCGGGGACCGCGTCCCCTACACGTATCGCACCCGAACCTACCGGCGACGGGTACTTAAGCGCAACGAAAGGGTCCCAAATCGAATCGCACTCCAATAGGTTGTATTCCGATCGTCCGCACTCCGATCGTTCGAACCGTCGACCGGGGCGACCCGTCGGCCGAGGTGGCCCGTTCCGCGCGCTCCGTCGAGTCGTGGGCCGGTCCGCGAACTGGATTCTCATCCTTTAAGTTGATCCGATAAAAACTAACAACTATTCATGAATTTGTCCGAAGCCGAATCCCGGTTCGAGCATCGGGCGATAGAACTCGATACGCTGGCCGAAATGTTCGAGCGCAGCGTCGAGCGAAACGGTGACACCGCAGCCCAGCAGTACAAGGGCGGCATCTACGACCGGTCGCTGGCCGGCGACGGAGCCGAGACGCCAATCGAACCCGCGCCGGACGGGGAGTTCGCGTCGATCACCTACGACGAGATGGGGCACCTCGTCCGTCGAATCGCGGCCGGCTTCCGCGACCTCGGGATCACCGACGGCGAGCGCGTTGGGATGTTCGCGGACACGCGCATGGAGTGGGCGCTCTCTGACTTCGGAATCCTCGCCGCCGGTGGCGTCGTGACCACCGTCTACAAGAGTTCCTCGCCGGACCAGATCCGGTACCTGCTCGACGACCCCGGCGCCTCCGGCGTCGTCGTCGAAAACGAGAACCTCCTCGAGAAGGTCCTCACGGTCGAGGACGACCTCGACCTCGAGTTCGTCGTCGTCTTCGACGAACTCGAGCGCGACGAGCACGCCGCCCGCGACGATATCCTCACGCTCGCCGACCTCTACCGGCGCGGCGCCGCGGCGTTCGACCGCGAGGCGTACGACTCGTGGCTCGAGGCCCGCGACGTCGACGATCTGGCGAGCCTGATCTACACCAGCGGGACGACGGGGCAGCCCAAGGGCGTGACGCTGACCCACCGGAACCTGCGGTCGAACGTCAACCAGCTCTACCGGCGGTACGGCCCGCGACCGGACAAGGGTGAGGACGACCCGTCGGTCACGGCCGACTCGACCGCCCTCACCTTCCTCCCGTTGGCCCACGTCTTCGAGCGAACGGCGGGGCACTTCATGCGGTTCGCGGCCGGCGCCTGCGTCGCCTACGCCGAGAGCCCCGACACGTTCGCCGAGGACCTCGCCGTAGTCGAGGCCGACAGCACGACGAGCGTCCCGCGGGTCTACGAGAAGCTCTACGACGGCATCCGCGAGAGCGCCGCCGAGGACGAGGACCGGAAGGAGGCCCTCGAGTGGGCCTTCGACGTGGCCCGGCGGTACAACGAGGCGGACGACCCCGACGCGGAACTCGAGTCCGAACTCGCGGACGCGGACGAACTCGTCTTCGCGACGATCCGCGAGAAGCTCGGCGGGAACATCGAGTTCATGGTCAGCGGCGGCGGGAGCCTCTCGCCGGAGCTCTGCGAACTCTTCCACACGATGGGCCTGCCCATCCTCGAGGGATACGGCATGACCGAGGCCGCGCCGGTCGTCGCGACGAACCCGCCGAGCGATCCGCGCATCGACACCGTCGGGCCCGTGCTCACGGGCGTCGAGACGAAACTCGACAGTTCCGTCGTCCGCGAGGCGGACTTCGACGACGAGGGCGAGGTCGGTGAACTGCTGCTCAAGGGCCCCAACGTGACCGAGGGGTACTGGGAGAAGCCCAGCGCGACCGATCGCGCCTTCACGGAAGATGGGTGGTTCCGCACCGGCGACATCGTCCACGAGCGGCCCGACGGCTACCTCGAGTTCCGCGAGCGCACGAAGCAACTGATCGTGCTCTCGACGGGGAAGAACGTCGCGCCCGGCCCGCTCGAGGACGCCTTCGTCTCGACCGACGTCGTCGAGCAGGCGATGGTCGTCGGCGACGGCGAGAAGTTCGTCGGCGCCCTGCTCGTTCCGAACGTCGAGGGGCTCGCCGACCGGGCCGAGCGCGAGGGCGTCTCGCTGCCCGACGACATCGAGTCACTGGTCGAAAACGAGTGGGTCCTCGAGGAGGTCGAAGCCACCGTCGACGAGGTCAACGAGGGCTTCGAGTCCTACGAGACGATCAAGGAGTTCCGGCTGGTCCCCGAGGGCTTCACCGAGGAGAACGACCTCATGACGCCGACGATGAAGAAGAAGCGCTCGAAGATCGAAGACCGCTACGAACACCTCGTCGAGGAGATCTACGCGGGCGACAAAGTCGAAGCGAGTTCGGACTGAATCGACGTCGCGAATTCGGACTGAGTCTCCGTCGTCCGTTCTATCGATCGCTGGCCGTCTCGAGTTCGAGCGTCAGTCCGCCGCCCGCTCGACCTCGAGGTACTCGTCGTTCAGTACCCACTCGCCGTCGCCGTTCTTGATCATGTACTCGCCGTAGTAGGGCACCCGGTTCGCGACGACCTCGCGGTACGCCTCCCGAATTTCGGGCTTCGTCATCTCGCCCATCGACTTGAGGTCGTCGTTGCGGTTCAGACAGCCCTTCAGGCAGCCCTCGTGGGTGACCCGGACGCGGTGGCAGTTCGCGCAGAAGGTGGGGTTCTCGACGGGGTCGACGATTTCGACCATTCCGCCCCCGGTCTCCTCGGTTCCGCCGATCCAGTAACGCTTGCGGTCGTGCATCTCGCGGTGTTCGATCTCGTCGGCCTGCTCGGCCAGCCAGTCGTGAACCCGCTGGATGTCGACGTTCCACTCCGGTTTGCCCGTCAGTTCGGGCATGTACTCGATCAACTGCAGTTGAAGGCCGTCGTTTTCGGCGACGTGGTCGACCATCTCCGGCACGTAGCCCGCGGTGTGTTCGAAGACGACCATGTTGAGTTTGACCGGGTCCAGTCCGGCCTCGAGCGCGGCCTCGACGCCCTCGAGGACCTTCTCGTAGGCGCCGCTCTTGGTGATCTCGGCGAAGTCCTGCGGGTCCAGCGCGTCCTGAGAGACGTTGACGCGCTCGAGGCCGGCGTCGACGAGATCGGGGGCGCGTCCCGGGAGGAAGGTCCCGTTGGTCGTCAGGGAAACCTCCATCGAATCGGGCGTGCGTTCGATGATCTCTTCGAGGTCCTGCCGGAGCATCGGCTCGCCGCCGGTGAACTTCACCGCGTCCACGTCGAACTCGGCGGCGACCTCGAGGAAGCGAACGACGTCGTCGGTCGACATCTCGTCGTCCTGCGGATCCATCGGGCCGCGCGTGTCACCCAGCCCCTCGTTGTGGCAGTAGACGCAGTCGAAATTACACCGATCGGTGAGGGAGACGCGAACCCCAGTTACCTCCCGCCCGAAGTCGTCGGTGAGCATGCTACTGAGTTGCAGTCGGATCCGCTTAAACGCGCCGGGTATTTCCACCGGTGGTAACCGATTTCGGTTGCGCTTCGAGGACGTCGCCGGGGCGACTCGTCGGCGGAAGACCTACCCGGCCCACGGCCGAACGTGGCCGCATGGACGAGGACATGCTCGAGGACCAGCGGCGGCTGGTCGAACTCATCGAGAGCGAGGGCTGGGACGTGACCGACCTCGAGATTTCGGCCTACGACAGCCCGTGGGCCGACGAGGACGACCCCGAGGCGACGGTAACGATCACGGCGCGAAAGCCCTACGAGAGCGAGGGGGACGACGGAGACGGCGAAGACGACGATGACGAGAATCCGTATCGCCTAAAGTAACCGATAGCGGGACACAGCGCGCGCCATGGGACTATAGGAGTCGAGATCACCCCTTGATGTTACAGACGGGGAACGTCCGCGCGACCTTGTCGCCGATGCCGAGTTCGTCGGAGACGCGGACGACCTCGTCGACGTCCTTGTAGACGCCCGGCGCCTCCTCGGCGACCGTCGAACCCGACTGGGCCTTGACGTAGATCCGATCCTGCTCCTCGAGTTCCTGCTGGACGTCGCCGCCCCAGAACTCGTCTTTGGCCTGCGTACGGCTCATCAGCCGGCCCGCACCGTGGGCCGTCGAGCCGAACGTGAGGTCCATGGAGTTTTCGCCGCCCCGGAGGACGTAGCTCCCGGTGCCCATGCTGCCGGGGATGATCACCGGCTGGCCGACATCGCGGTACGCTTTCGGTACTTCGGGATGACCCGCGGGGAACGCGCGGGTCGCACCCTTGCGGTGGACGTAGAGTTCGCGCTCGTCGCCGTCGCCCACGGCGTGCGTTTCCTTCTTCGCGATGTTGTGGGCCACGTCGTACAGCAGGTGCATGTCCATCTCCTCCCAGGAGCGGTCGAAGACGCGCTCGAAGACCTGCCGCGTGCGGTGCATGATCAGCTGGCGGTTGACCCACGCGAAGTTGATCGCCGCGTTCATCGCGCCGTAGTAGTCCTCGGCGAGCTGCGAGCCCGAGGGTGCGGCCGCGAGTTCCTTGTCGGGCAACTGGTCCAGCAGGCCCTGGTGTTGCTGCTCGATCTTCCGCAGGTAGTCGTTGCACGTCTGGTGACCCAGCCCGCGAGAGCCGCAGTGAATCAGGACGACGATCTGGTCCTCCTCGAGCCCGTAGGCCTCGCCCACATCGCCGTCGAAGACGTCCGTGACGCGCTGGACCTCGAGGAAGTGGTTGCCCGACCCGAGCGAGCCGATCTGGTTCTTCCCGCGATCCTTTGCCTTCTGGCTGACCTTGCTGGCATCGGCGCCCTCGCGCATCCCCTCGTCCTCGCAGTGAAGCAGGTCCTCCTCGACGGCGTGGCCGTGCTCGAGGGCCCAGTCGACGCCGCGCTCGAGGATCTCCTCGACGGTGTCGACGCCGGCTTCGACGATGCCGCCGCCGCCCAGACCCGACGGCACGTTGGCGAACAGCGAGTCGACGAGTTCCTCCTCGCGGCCCTGCAACTCGTCGTAGGTGAGGTTCGTCCGCATCATCCGGACGCCGCAGTTCGATACGACGAATCCGTTTCCGACGAAATTGTGGGCGTCGTGTGTCACGCCAATATCGTATACCGTCCGTTCACCGGCAGGTTCGATGGAGCGAACCTGGGCGGGAATCGTGAGGTCGTCGCCGACGGAAACCGGCTCACAGTACTCTTCGAATCCGGGGAAATCGGCGGGTGGCCGCGGTCGTCCCGTACGCTCGCTCCAGATACTTCGTTCGATGAATCGCTCGTTGATATCGAACTCGGATTTGATATCGGCGGCAGTCGTTCCGCCGTCAGCCATTGCTTTCGCTTCCGTAGCGATCTCTACTCGCCGATCGATCACCGCCTCTTTCCGCTTGAGGTACTGGAGCGCTTTGATAGATTTTCGCCGCTTCTCCTGGTTGTACCGATAGCCAACTGTCGAGAAGAACTGAACGAGGTTCGCAGAGTCGTTTTTGATCCCGAGGCGAAGTCTGATCGTCTCCCGATCGGTGCTCGAGTCGGTTTCGAACCGCTCGATCTCGTTCGTTTCGATACCGAGATCGGCGAGGAACGAGGCCAGATCCGCCATGAATTCCTCGCCAGCGTCCGCGACGTCGGTTATCCGTGTCTGCGACACCTTCGGACAGTACAGGTTCTTGTCGTGCTGGGCCGCAGGGGCGTTCATTTCGGCCCCAAAGTACGCCGAGACGTACAGCGCTTTCTGCCAGTTCGTCAGTCGATCGAAGTACCACGGTGTCGTGAAGTCCGATTCGATCTTCCGTCCGTCGGGTGCTCCCAGCGCGAGCAGCGCTTTCTGGAAGGCCTTCGAGGTCGATCGGGCGCTGTACTCCGTCGTTTCGAACGTCTTTCCGTCGATATCGTGCGATCGGTCTCGTTCGTAGATTTTCGAGGGTGTGAATCCGACCGCTTCGATGTCGTCCTGAATCGATTCGAGATCCTCGGGATCTCCGTAGAACCACGTCTGTCCGCCGGCTCCGATCGCGCCGTCTCCGGTGTGGAACCCGACGAGTTTGAGGAAGCGGTTGAACGCGTCGTCGGTCGATTTCAGCGGGAGGAGATCGCGCTCTTCCAGTGCACGAATGAGTTGCGGATTCTCGTCCGCGAAGTCGTCCTGGCTGAGGACCGTGAACTCCTCAGGTTCTTCGTCCGGGACGCCGCGGAACGGCTGGAGGAGAACCTCGTCGCCTTCGGTGAGCTCCTCGAGCGGCAGCATCCCGTCCGGCGTTCGGAACGGGTGATCCGCTGTCGCGGAGATCCGATCGCCGGTCTCCGTCCCTACTTCGTACACCGTCGCGTTCTCGCGCTCGGTGAACAGCCGAATTTCCGAGGGCGTGAGACGGTCGCTGGCGACCATCGCGTTCTCCTCCTCGAATCGGTCCTCAAGGTTCTCGATCGGAAGCCGGCGACCGTGCTCGAGGAGTACCTCCGTTTCTCCAGTGAGGCAGTTGATGTCGTAGCCGACCGCTCCCGGCGAAATACAGCCGTTTTCGGCGTCCAGTGCCCCGACCCCGCCGACGGGGAAGCCGTAGCCCTGGTGACCGTCGGGCATACAGATCGCGTAGTTGGTGATTCCGGGGAGGTGGGTCGTGTTCGTGAGTTGCTCGAGCGTCTTGTCCTCTGTAATCTGCTCGAGCAACGCTTCGCTGGCCAGCACCCGCGCCGGCACGCGCATGTCGCCCTCCTGCGGAATCTCCCAGACGTACTCGCGTACCCGCTCGAGCGTGATGCCGTCGGCGTCGAAGGTGGTCATACTCGAGCGTCGGGCGCCATCGATGAAAGATGTTCGTCTCTCCGTCGGCTTCGGGAGTCGTCACCAGCCAATCACCGCCGACGGCGTCGGGTCGCACGAACGGACCGTCCGGTCGCAAACGTGGGACTAATATGCCTTTGCGGGGAGTGCGTCTGTCCGACCGCCGGCGTCAAACGTCGAAGACGACGTACGCCTCCCAGCTCGTGTCGTCCTCGCGGCGCTCGAGTCGCATCTCCGAGTAGGTCACGGCCTTCACCTCGCGCGCGTCGACGTCGGCCAGTGGGACGCCGCGGGCGCTGGCCTCGAGGGACCACGCGTCGGGTTCGGCTGCATCGGGTGTGGCTCCGTCGGGTTCGGCTCCATCAGGCTCGGATCCGTCGGTATCGCCGTCCGGCCCCTCGATGGACTCGACGAGGTGGTCGACGGGGAGTGCCGCGCGGACGTCCCGCAGGTAGATCAGTTCGTCCAGGTAATCGAACAGCAGAGCCTCGCGGCCTTCCGCGGTCACCGAGAACGAGAACCGGTCGCCGGTTCCGTCGGGAATCTCGTCGCACGACGCGGCCGCGAGGCCGTCGGCGACGGCGGCGAAGACGGCCTCGAGCGAGTCGCCGTCGGCCGCGACCGCGACGTCGGCGGTGTGATCCCGCAGTTCGAAGCGACGGTCCGGCGCTGGCGTCATGGTCGCGAACGAGTTCGACCGCCGGCGTCGTATGCCCGTCGGTTTCGCGACGGTTCGCATGGCCCGTTCGGGGGGCCGGTACGCGGAGTCGGTTCTCGGAGCCGGTACGCGGAGCCGGTCTCGAGTCACGGTGGGATCGGTTCGAGCCACTGCCCGATGGCTGCGTCTCGAGACGCCGGCGCGTCCCGCCGCCGGACGACTGCAGACAGTCCGCTCGTCTGACGTTACGTCTTCTCGACTGCCGGTGGAATTATATTGACGACGGTGGTAGACCCTGGCAGTGAGCGTCAATATCGACAGTCGGGTCGTCGCGCCGGGGAGCGACGACTACGTCGACGAAGCCTGGCACCTCAAGGAGGAGATCAACAGTCAGGAAGGCGTGCTCAAGCAGCGGTACGACTTCTTTACCGACGCGTATCGCCGCTCGAAGGTCCACTGTTACGTTCAGGACGGGGAACTGATCGGGTTCGCCGCCGTCCGGCGGGACGGCTACATCCTCTTTCTGGCGGTCTCGCCGGGGTTTCGGGGAGAAGGGGTCGGCAAGAAACTCATCGCGCGGGTCGCCGAAGACCACGACTCGATCACGTGTCACGCCCGAACGAGCAACGAGAACGCCCTCCAGTTCTACGAACACCTCGGGTTCGAGATCAAACGCCGCATCGACGACTACTACGAAGACGGCGGCGACGCCTACTACCTGAAACTCGGTTCCGACGTCGGCATCACCGACAAGATCTCGGAACTGATGCGTCGCTGATCGGCCCTCGAGTAGCAGTCGCCTCCGTTCCCGATCAGCGTCGGCGCTCGGCCGTTGTCCCGCTCGTTCTCCGCTTCCGCCTCGAGGTCGGCCACTCCGGGCGCGGAACAGGGTGTAGTCGCTGCTCAGTTGAGGCGTCTGCTCCCGGACGCGATCGTGTCGACGCCGGGACTGTAGAAGTGAACGGGCTCGGTATCCGGCGTCGCGAACCCGTTGGCTCGAAAGAGCGAGTCAGGTTCGATCTCGACGTCGACGTCGTACAGCGACCACGGCTCGTGATCGATGGTGGCGTAGCGAAGCGTTCCGTCCGGGGCTTCGGTGTAGTAGCGGTAGCGCTCCGCGAGGAACGCGGCGAGGGTGTCCGGTTCGGCGGCATACTGGCCCCCACTCGGTTCGTACGTCGCGTCGAACTGCACCGGTCTGGCACCGGGATGGCGGCGGCGACTCGAGAACCGAACGCGGCCGCGTTCGACGGTGAGATCGATACTGGCGTAGTAGTACGGGAGGTGGTGGAAGAGGCGTGCACCGAGCACCCCTAGGATCCCGTCGGCGTCGAGGGAGAAGAAGTAGACTCCCGGCTCGCCGTCGGACGCCACGTAGGTTCGGAGGTTGAGTTCGGGGAGGGAGAATCCCGCCCCCGGGGGGAGTCTCTTCGGCCGGATGTCGACGTTCGTAAACGGAACGGCCGAGAGCCACGCCCGGCCGTCGTACGTCTCGAGTTCGAGCGCGTCCGGGAGGTGCGGTTCGACCACGGACGGATCGACCGGCCAGTTGGCGAAGAGGACGTGGCGCCAGCCCATGTGAAGCGATCCGAGCATTCGTTCGCGCTAGCAGACGATTGGCGCCCGGAAATAGCTCCGCTGGGGGTCGAACTTTCGGCAGGATTATACGCCCCCACCCCCGACTACTCGAGTCGTATGGAGGAGCGAACGAGGGCCTACCTGCGGGGGCGGTTCCGCGACCACTACCGACGGACGGAGATCACGCCGCCGCCCGCGGCCAACGAGCGCGAGTGGGGATTCATCCCGTGGACGGAGGGACCCGACACGACGATGGTCCGCCACCGTTCGCTGCTCGAACTGGGCGACCTCTCGGAGTTCCTCGTCCGAAAACGCCCGCGCCACGTCTACTTCTCGGCCGGCCGGTTTCGCGACCCCGGCGCGAGTTCGATGAGCGCCAAGGACTGGCAGTCCGCGGATCTGGTCTTCGACCTGGACGCCGACCACCTGCCCAGCGTGACCCTCGGCGAGGACACGTACGCCGAGATGCTCGCGAAGTGCAAGGGCGCACTCTTCCGACTGCTCGAGTTCCTCGAGGACGATTTCGGCTTCGAGGACCTCGAGATCGTCTTCTCGGGCGGGCGGGGGTATCACGTCCACGTGCGCGACGAGAACGTGCTCCACTTCGACCGGGAGCACCGCCGGGAGGTCGTCGACTACGTCCGCGGCATCGGCCTCGAGTTCGACGAACTGATCGACACCGAGACCGTCGCGGGACTCGGACGCAAAACGCCGACCGAGCGCCGAACGCTCGAGATCGAGGGGGGCTGGGGCAAACGCACCCACGCCCATTTGATGACGTTCGTCGACGACCTCCTCGAGATGGACGAAGAGGCGGCCTTAGAGCGCCTCCAGGAGTTCGACGGCATCGGCGAGGGGAAGGCGCAGGCGACGCTCAACGCCGCGCGGAACAACCGCCAGCAGCTCGCGGCGGGCAACGTGACGGTCCACACCGCCGTTTCCCAGCTCGCCGAGCGGTTCGCCGAGCGCGCGGTCGAGCGGGACAACGCGCCGATCGACGAACCCGTCACCACCGACACGAACCGGCTCATCCGCCTGCCGGGGAGCCTCCACGGCGGCAGCGGCCTCGAAACGGTCCGCCTCGCGCGCGACGAGATCGAGGCCTTCGACCCGCTGGTCGACGCCGTCCCGGACACGTTCCGGGGCCACGAGGTCACCGTCGACGTAACCGACGGCGGTGAGATCGAACTCGGGGGGGATAGCTTTACGGTCTCGGAGGGAGACCAGTCAGTACCGGAGTACGTTGCCGTGTTCCTGATGGCACGCGGCAGGGCGGAGAAGGAGAAGGAGTGAGAACGAACAGATGAACTTAGACGAGTTACGTTCGGTCCAGAGCAAGGAGCGTCAGAAGGACAGCCTCCAGAATCTGCGCCCCTCGTTCTACCAGGAGGTCGGCGAGTACATCGCCGACCTCGAGGACGAGCGCGACCGCGTCGCCGAGGGGGCAGACGACCCCTTCTCCTCGCCCGAAGTCGGTCGGCTGACCGACGAGATCGAGACCGCCAAGGACGTCGTCGAAGCCATCTACGAGCGTCGGATGGGCAAACTCGTCAAGCAGGCGAGCCTCGCCGCTGCGGGGATGCCAGCCGACGACGAGGGCCTCACGGCGGAAGAGGCCGACCTCTTCGACGACCTCGTCGACCGTATCAGTTCGAACAAATCGCGCGTCCTCGACGTCCTCGAGGGGATCGAGACCGAGGCCGCGACTGGCGGCGGTGCCATCGGCGGGGCCGATGACCCGGCGGGAGCGGGGACCGACCCCGACCCCGAACTCGCCGGTGGGCCTCGAGAGGCCACGGACCCGGCCGGACCCGACTCGAGTCCCGCGCCAGACGCGGATCCAGCGGCCGCCGATCCGATCGAGGACGGGACAGACGACGCGCCCCCGGCGCCGCCCCAGGCACCGCCGGCTGACGCCGATTCCGGCGCCGCTACCGGAACCGAACCCGGATCGAGCGACTCGAGCGGCGTGACGCCGGCCGACGTTATGGGCGGCGACGGGCCGGATCTCGACGACGAAACCGCCGGAGAGTCGCCGGAGGCCTCGGATACTACACCTGCCGATTCCGAACCCGACGCGGCGGCCGACGGCGCTGCCGAGACCGATATCGACCGCGTCACCGTCCGGATCACGCGCGACGTCGGCTCGATTCTCGGCGTCGACGACCGCGAATACAGCCTCTCGAGCGACGACATCGTCACCCTCCCCGAGCAGAACGCCGACCCGCTGCTCGAGCAGGAGGCGGCCGAACCGCTCGAGTAGATTCGTTTCGATCACGCGTGAGAAGGAAGTTGAGTGAATGTCGTTCCTGAACGACGAACTTCGGAGAATCGAAATGTAGTTTCAGTCGCATCAGCCGTTTTTGAGTCTGATATATTTGTCAGTAATCGTTACGCACGTGTGTATCTCCCAATAGCTATTTGAAAGGGGACGTAGCAAGGCATTACATGGCAAGGAGTAGCGAGGGTAGTGGTAGCAGCGATCGAGAGACGAAAGACGGGGAAGGTATCACCAGTGAAGCCAAAACCTTGGAATCCCCGATCGAGACAGGGTCTTTCACCGATGGCAGTGGACTCTATCACCCCAGTCCAAACCCGCCGTTTGAGCCGAAGCCCTGTCAGGATTGCGGGACTCACGTCGACGGTCAGAAGAGAGCCGGATGGTGGTTAGAACGAGAATGCTGGCAGAGTCCGAATAAGTACGAACTGTACTGCATCTCGTGTTGCGTCGAAAAGATGGCGTCGTGGCCGAACTATCCGGACGTTGATACCGAACATGACGTGAAAGAGATCCTCCAGTTGTGAGGTCGTTTCGCTGTCTTTGCATAACCCGTAGCGTCCTCGAGGAGACGGTATGTACTCGCTTCTCTGGAGTTATAGTTGAGAACGCAGTACCGGTTCCATTCGGACGGACGACTCAGAGACGGGATGATGACGCCTGAGTCTGCGCGATACCCGACCAGAATCAGATCCGTGCTCCCGATATAATCACCGAGTCGCGCTGAAGAGCGGTCGCGTCTGCGACGTAGCCATAGGTCTGCTGCAATAGCCGACACAACTCATTACTGTATACGCTATTCAGAACACTTGTGAGCGAGCTTACGGTGAGGCCCATTAGAATACCGTACGCGTAATCCAGATACACGACACTCACGATGGTGAGTAGACGACAGTTCCTCGCCTCTGCGACAGGAGTATCCGTCGCGTCGGTCACCGCCGGGTGTGCGTTCTTTTCAGATGACGGTGATAGCGACGAAAGTGAACTCGCGACGATCGCGTACGACGAGTATTCGGACCCAGGAGCTATCTACGACCAGTCGCTTGCTAACTATAGCGGCACCCCCGAACGGCATCAGTGGACGGACGATCCCGCCGGATCGGACGACATCGTCCTCGAGATCCCGTTCGGCGAGGGCGTCGACCACGCCGGAAACGCCGCGCTCGCACTCGACAATTCCGATCTGGAGGTGACCACAACCGATCACGGGCAGGCGAACCGGGTGTATCAGCGGTTCCAGTTGTACCTTCCGGAAGACTTTCAATTGCCCGATGGCGACACCCTTCGGTTCTGTTACGGTGGGATAAGTTACTCGGCGGGCGGCGCCCACTCCGGTGGCGGGATGCCCGACGGAACGAACGGCTGGTCGAGTCGGCCGTACCTCACGCGTCGCGACGCGGCCGACGGAACACCGGCACCGGACGACGGCTGGCACGTGGGTGAGTACACGTATCATATGGATCAGTCGAGTCCCGAGGCGGGTGATAGAGCGGTGTTTGGCAACGTCGTCGTGGATCCGGGCGACTGGATCACGGTCGAGACCGAAGTCGTCTGTAACACGTGGTCGGGCTCGTCGGCGAACGCAGATGGCGTCACGCGCTGCTGGATCGACGGCGCGCTCGCGTACGAGGAACAGGGATTGAGGTGGACGACCGACGATTCGAATCGGATCGAATTTTGCGGATTCACGGGTTACTACTGGCCGGGTAGCGACGGGAGTCCGACTGCGCAGTCGATCTACTTCAAAAATCACGCCGTCTCGACGACCGCTCGAAACACCGTCGTGACCCAGTCATAAGGCGTTCCGATACCTGCTTCCGCTCTACTGAGGACGAGGTTCAGTTCGCGAATCGAGCCATCACAAACCACAACGCATACGTCGATCCTCTCCAAGAGACGGCCATGCTCGACGTCGGCGACGAAGCACCCGAGTTCGAACTTCCAAACCAGCACGGCGACCTCGTTCGGCGCTCCGATTTCGAGGGCGAGCGCCTCGTCGTCTACTTCTATCCGCGGGCGAACACCGACGGCTGCACCACCGAGGCCTGCGCGTTCAACGACGCGAAACCCGACTTCGACGACCGCGACGTCTCCATCGTCGGCATCAGCGACGACCCGGTCGCGGACCTCGAGTCCTTCGCCGACGACTACGACCTCGCGTTCGACCTCCTCTCGGACGAACACGGCGAGGTCGCGTCGCTGTACGACTCCTACGGCGAGAAACAAATGTTCGGCAACACGTTCGACGGCGTCTTCCGTAACACCTACGTCGTCGACCCCGACGGCCGCATCGAGGCGGTCTACGAGGGCGTCACGCCGGACGGACACGCCGAAGAGGTTCTCGCGGATCTCGAGGACTCGTCGGCGGAAGTCTCCCCCTGAGTGACGTCGGCGGAAGTTTCTCCCTGATCGGACGCTCGTATCTCTCCCTGAGCGGGCTCTCGTAATTCGGTTTCCGGACGCGTGAGCCGTCGGCTCGGCGGGCGAGTGACGCTCGAGAAAAAACTGCGAAACGACCAGTCGGGTCGCGATCCGTTGCGACCGTCTTACTGGAAGGTGCGACCGAGCTGGTCCTTTTCCTGGCCCGGTTCGGCCGTGTTGAACTGCTCTTCGATCTCCTCGTACTGCTCGCGCGTGTCGGGAGTCACGCTCGGGTTGACCTCCTCGAGCGCGTGTTCGAAGTGCTCGCGGCTGAGTCGGACGTTCCCGATGGTGTCGTCGATATCCTCGGGGTCGACCGAGTTGATGAACTCGCGGCTGGCGGCCATCGACGCCTCGCGGCAGACCGCTTCGATGTCGGCGCCGACGTAGCCCTCCGTCTCCGCGGCGAGCCAGTCGAGGTCGACCGCGTCGGCCAGGGGCTTGCCTCGGGTGTGGACCTCGAAGATCTTCTTGCGCCCGCTCTCGTCGGGGACGGGCACGTGGACGTGGCGGTCCAGGCGTCCCGGACGGAGCAGCGCCGAGTCGATCAGGTCGGGGCGGTTGGTCGTGGCGATCACGACGACGTCCTCGAGTTCCTCGAGGCCGTCGAGTTCGGTCAGCAGCTGGCTGACGACTCGTTCGCCGACGCCGGAGTCGCCCTGCTGGCGGCCGCGCTGGCCCGCGATCGAGTCGATCTCGTCGAAGAAGATCACGGTCGGCGCGTTCGCCCGCGCCTTCTCGAAGACCTCGCGGACGCCCTTCTCGGACTCGCCGACGTACTTGTTCAGCAGTTCGGGGCCCTTGATCGAGATGAAGTTCGACTGGGCCTCGTTGGCGACGGCCTTGGCGAGCAGCGTCTTCCCGGTGCCCGGCGGGCCGTACATGAGGACACCCTTGGCGGCCTGCATGTCGAGCTGGTCGAACACCTCGGGGTAGTCCAGCGGCCACTGGACGTTCTCGCGGAGGCGCTCCTTGGTGTCATCGAGGCCGCCGACGTCGTTCCAGGTGACGTCGGGAACCTCGACGAAGACCTCGCGCATCGCGGAGGGCTGGATGCCCTTGAGCGCGTCCTTGAAGTCGTTCTCGGTGACCTCGAGCGTCTCGAGGACCTCGGCGTCGATCTCGTCTTCCTCCAGATCGAGGTCGGGACGGATGCGACGCAGGGCGTTCATCGCGCCCTCGCGGACGAGACTCTCGAGGTCGGCGCCGACGAACCCGTGGGTGTTCTCGGCGTACTGATCGAGATCGATTCCCTCCTGGAGGGGCATCCCGCGGGTGTGGACCTGCAGGATCTCCTTGCGGCCGTCCTTGTCCGGGACGCCGATCTCGATCTCGCGGTCGAAGCGACCGCCGCGGCGGAGCGCGGGGTCGATGTCGTCGACGCGGTTCGTCGCGGCGATGACGGTGACGCGCCCGCGCTCCTCGAGGCCGTCCATCAGGCTGAGCAGCTGGGCGACCACGCGCCGTTCGACGTCGCCGCCGGCGTCTTCGCGCTTGGCGGCGATCGAGTCGAGTTCGTCGATGAAGATGATCGCGGGGGCGTTCTCCTCGGCCTCCTCGAACACTTCCCGCAACTGCTCCTCGCTCTCACCGTAGTACTTCGACATGATCTCCGGACCGGAGATCGTCTCGAAGTGGGCGTCGATCTCGTTGGCGACGGCTTTCGCCATCAGGGTCTTCCCGGTGCCCGGCGGTCCGTGCAGGAGAACGCCCTTCGGCGGCTCGATCCCCAGCTGCTGGAACAGTTCGGGGTGGCGCATCGGCAGCTCGATCATCTCGCGGACCTGGTCGAGTTCGTCGTCCAGGCCGCCGATGTCCTCGTAGGTGACGTTGGGGACGCCCTCGGCGGAGCCGCCGGGGCCCGAACTCACCTGCTCGGCCGGCGTCTCGGAGATCTCGATGTTCGTCGAGTCCGTGATGACGACCGTGCCCGAGGGCGACGTGCTCGCGATCTTCAGCGGCACCGACTGGCCGGAGCTGGCCATCGGGCCGAACGAGAGCGAGAACGGCACCGTCTGGCCCTCGGTGACGGCCTGACCGCTCAGCTTGTCGCGGACGAGCGGACCGATATCCCCGCGAATGCGGAGGTTCTGGGGCAGCGCGACCGTGACCGACTTGGCGGGGTTGACGTCCGCGGGTTCGACGCTGACGTTGTCGTCGATCCCGACGTTGGCCTCCTGTCGAAGGCGGCCGTCGATCCGGATGATTCCTCGCCCCTCGTCCTCGGGGTAGCCGGGCCAGACGCGTGCGACGGCCTGGCTGTCGCCCGCTCCCTGGATTACGATGTAGTCCCCGTTCTCCAGATCGAGTTCGCGCATCGAGACGCGGTCGATCGCGGCCAGTCCGCGCCCGGCGTCCTTCTGTTTCAGTGGTTTAACGGTGAGTTTCATAGATCGCCCTCCATCTCGACAGTCAGGACCCCGTTTTTCATAAACGTGTGCGCGTCGTCTGCACCGTCGGGGAGTTCGAGTTCGTACTGTTCGCCGTCGACGACCACGATGACCGTCTCGTCGACGACATCGACTGCGGTCTCGGCGTGTTCGGTTCCGAAGTCGACGGCCAGCACCGCGGCGTCGTCGTACTCGTATCGACGGGCTACCTGCCCCTCTTCTCGGGTGAATTGTTCGAGAGTCATGCTGTAACTAACCCAAAGTAAGCACTGCTACTATATAAACTTATCGCCAGCAGATTCGATGACGGCGTCGGGGTACCGATCGAGTTAGCTGTTCGTGGTTCACACCACTCGAGTAGCGACTGCGCGGAGCGGTCGACCGGCGCCATCAGCATCGACCGTCGCCGCCTCGCGGCCTGCGCCCCTGGACCGTCGAATCCTCGGGCCCGGTCGGAACCGGTCAGGACAGTATTGGAGTGGAAGTCGCCGCCGGTGTCGGAGGCACCGCGGGAGCCTCGAGAGTTTAAGCGTGCCGCCGTCGTTCGTACGCGTATGGAGACGGTATCACACCACGGCCGCGAGACGGCCTACGAGGTTGCCGACCGCGATGGCGACGGGTCACCCATCTGTTTCGTCCACGGGAGCGGCGGGTCGCGCGACGCCTGGAAGGAACAGCACCGCCTCGCCGACCGAAACCCGATCGTCACGCTCGATCTCAGCGGCCACGGCGACTCCGACGACATCGACGCCCGGCCCGGCTACACGACGCTCTCGGCCTACGCCGACGACGTGGCGGCCGTCCTCGAGGCCACCGAGAGTCGCGTGCTGGTCGGTAACTCGCTGGGCGGGGCCGCCGCCCTGCAGCTCCTGATCGAGCGCGAGCTGGATCTCGACGCGGCGGTGCTCCTCGGCACCGGCGCGCGCATCGGCGTCCTCGAGGACCTACTGGAGTGGCTCGCCCACGATTACGAGCGAGCGATCGAGTTCCTCCACGGGCCCGATCGACTCTTCCACGACCCCGAGCCGGACCTGCGCGAGAAGTCGATCGAACGGTTCCGCGAGGCCGACCAGCAGGTCGTTCGCCGGGACTTCCTCACCTGTCACGAGTTCGACGTGCGCGACGACCTCGAATCGATCGACGTCCCGACCCTCGCGATCTACGGCGAGCACGACCAGTTGACGCCGCCGTGGTACCACGAGTACCTCGCCGAGGAGATCGACGACGCCTGGATCGCCGAACTCGAGGGGGCGGCCCACCTCGCGATGCTCGAGCAACCGACGGCGTTCAACGCGGCCGTCACGGAGTTTCTGAACATCGTCTCCGAACGGTAGGAAGGAGGCGGAGCAGGGCGGAGAAAAGAGGCGAGAGCGGGGCTGAGAACGGGGGTTACGGGCGGACCGGGTCCCGGAGTCGACCGCAGTTGAACCGATGGCTGCCGGCTACCGACGGGTCGCCAGCGAGACGAACGAATCCCCGGTTGCCGTGAGCCACTGGGACGAAATCTCGTCGGCCTCGAGGCCGCGCGGGAATATCGTGCAGACGGCGATATCGTCGTCGTGTTCGACGGTCACGTGCTGGAGAACCGTCGAGTCGTCGCCGGATTCGCGGTCGTCGACCGGTTTCGTCGTCGGTTCGATCGTGGAATCGGGCTGTTCAGACATGGGAGCACACCGCGTCGGTACTACCGAGTACTCGACCGAGACGTATAAACACTGGCGATAAATATACAATATCCCTTTTTGGACATAATATGTCCGTAGTATTCTCGCAGCGACCGATCGTGCTCGGATAGCAGTCGTCGGATAGCCCGTTTACTCGAGCGAGTCGCTCCCGGCAGATCGGCTCGAAAATCAGAGCGAACGCGCGACGGGTCAGTAGATGTCCTCGAGGTCGCTCTCTTCGTGGCTGTGTTCCTCGGCGGGGAAGCTCCCGGACTCGACGGCATCGACGTAGTCGTCGACGGCGGACGCCATCTCCTCGCGGACGTCGCCGAACTGCGCCGAGAACGAGGGCGACCACTCGCTCAGGCCGACCGCGTCGTCGATCACGAGCACCTGGCCGTCGCAGTCCGGGCCGGCGCCGATCCCGATCGTCGGGATGTCGATCGCCTCGGTGATCTCGGCCGCCAGGTTCGCGGGCACGTGCTCGAGGACCAGCGAGAACGCGCCCGCCTCCTCGTGTTCGATCGCGAGCTCGAGCATCCGCTCGGCCGCGTCTCGATCGGTCCCCTGCCGGGGGTAGCCGCCGTACTGATTGACGTGCTGGGGGGTCAGGCCGAGGTGGGCCATCACCGGAATCCCCAACTGGACCATCTTCTCCGTGATGTCGACGGTGTGCGGGCCGCTCTCGAGTTTGACGGCCTGGGCGTCCTCCTCCTTGAGCATCCGCCCGGCGTTCTCGAGGCTCTCCGTCTCGTCGACGCCGAAGGAGAGGAAGGGCATGTCGGCGACGACGAGGGCGTCCTCGGTCGCTCGCGAGACGGCGCCGACGTGGTGGGCCATCCCGTCGACGGTGACGGGGAGGGTCGTCTCGTGACCCAGCGCCGTGTTTCCCACGCTGTCGCCGACGAGGATGATGTCGACGCCCGCTTCGTCGACGATTCGGGCCGTCGGCGCGTCGTAGGCCGTCAGCATCGTGATCGGTTCCTCGCCCGCCTGCTCCCTGACGTCCCGCACGGTAGGCATACCCGTGGATTGGTCGCCGAGGACTAAATACCACCGTGCTTTACCGAAGGGGATCGCGCTCCCGCGCGCCGCTCGCTTCCGAGCGCGACCCGTCTTCAGGAACGCTGGCCCGTTTGGGGACCGAAAGCGCGAGATCCGCGGTAATTAAGAGGCACGGGTCGTCACTGTCAGTCGTGCCAGAACGCGTCGAGACGACGAATCCGGAGGGGGTCGACTACGGCTGGGTGATGCAGGTCACCTTCGTCGCCACGATCGTCGTCGGCGCGCCGATCGTCGCCCTGCTCTCGACGAACGTCGACCTCGCGACGTGGCCCGATCGCGCCGAGTTCGCGATCCGCGTCGGCGCTCCGATCTGGTTCTGTACGGCCCTCGTCGTCTTCGCGTACGCGAAACGGAACCTGCGCTGACGTTCGCCACCGCTCAAACTCGACGCTCGCCATCGATCGACCTCGACGCTCGCTACCGGCCGACCCGCTTCTCAGACGCCCGACGGCCCGTCGCCGACGAATTCGAACGCGACGCCCGCTCGTTCTGCGGTCAGCCGATCCCGGTCGGAGTCGCCCACGAACAGCGCTCGCTCCGGTTCGGCCTCGAGTTTCCGGACGGTCTCGAGTAACGGCTCCGGATCCGGCTTCTGCGTCGCCACCGTGTCCCGACCGACGACCGCCTCGACGGCCCCGGAGAGGTCGTGGCGCTCGAGGGCGATCCGGCAGGCTCCCTCGCAGTTCAGCGAGCAGACGCCGACCGGCACCCCCTGCTCGAGCAGTTCGTCGGCGTGAGCCAGCCGGGGTGCGGTCTCGGCCCCGTCGCGTTCGTGGGCCGCGATCGTCGACTCCACTTCCTCGGCGAGTCCGACGTCGCTCGCGGCCCCGAGCAGGTCCCACAGCTCTCGGCTCGGCGGCTCGATACCTGCGGATTCGTACACCTCGAGGACGTCTCGGGCGACCGCGTCCCAGTCCACGTCGAGGTCGACGAGCGTTCCGTCGAGATCGTAGACGACGGCGTCGTAGGCTGTCACGCACGGGGATAGAGCCGGGAGGTGAATAGTGACTTCGGTATCCGCGACCGTACACGACGAAACCGGTGCGGTTCTATCCGGTCGCGTTCGTCACAGCCGCTCCACGGAGTGCTGCAATCCGACTACCCGGCGTGCGGTGGCGCGCGCTGTCGGCCAGCCGAACGAGAGTGAGGGTGGACGACAACGCCGTGCGAGGGATGAGCGAGGGAGCGCAGCGACCGAGTGAATCGGCTGGGGAGGGCGTGGCGATTCCCAGTTGCCACGATAGCAGAGCACGCGTTTCCGTCTTGGCTCCCTCGAGTTCTACTTGACCCCTCGAGTCCCCCGTTCCACTCGCACCTCTGGCCAGCGAACCGTCGTTCTAGTCGAGCAACTCCCGCGCGATCACCGTCTTCTGGATCTCGGTCGTCCCCTCGTAGATCTCGGTGATCTTGGCGTCCCGGTAGAGGCGTTCGACCTCGCCCTCGGTGACGTAGCCGTAGCCGCCGTGGATCTGGACGGCCTCGTTGGTGACGAACATCGCCGCCTCGCTCGCGAAGTACTTGGCCATGCTGGCCTCGAGCGCCGCGCCGCCCGCGCTCGAGTCGGTCCCTCGCTTCCGGGCCGCGTCTCGAGTTAACAGTCGCGCGGCCCGCGTCCGGGTGGCCATCTCGGCGAGCTTGTGCCGGATCGACTGGATGTCCGAAATCGGCCCGCCGAACTGCGCTCGCTCGTCGCTGTAGGCCAGCGCCTCGTCGAGGGCGCACTGGGCGAGCCCCACGGACTGCGCGGCGATCGCGATGCGACCGCCGGTGAGGATGTGGAACGCGGCGGAGAGTCCCTTTCCCTCCTCTGTAAGCCGGTTCTCCGCGGGAATCCGAACCTCGTCGAAGGTCAGGCTCGTCGTGTCGCTTGCCCGGAGGCCGAGTTTGTCCTCTTTCTCGCCGACGGAGAGGCCGTCGACGTCGCCGGGCACCAGAAACTGCGTCACCGAGTTCGGATCGTCGCGGTCGGTCTTCGCGAAGAGGACGTAGACGCCCGCCCGCTGCCCGTTCGTGATCCACTGCTTCTCGCCGTCGATTACGTACTCGTCGCCCTCTCGAGAAGCTTCGGTCGACATCTCGGCCGGGTTCGATCCGGCGTGGGGTTCCGAGAGGGCGAAGGCGCCGACCGGCCGCCCCTCGGCCATCTCGGGCAGCCAGCGCTCCCGCAGGGCCTCGTCGCCGAACTCGGCGATACAGGAGGTGGCGAGCGAGTGGACCGACAGCGCCGTCGCGACGGCGAGCATTCCGTACGCGACCTCCTCGTTGACCACGGCGGCCGTCACCGGGTCCGCGTCGAAGCCGCCGTACTCCTCGGGTACCGTCAGTCCCGTCAGGTCGAGGTCGGCGAGACCGTCCCAGACGTCCTCGGGAAACGACTGCGTCTCGTCGGCCTCGAGCGCGGTCGGCCGGATCTCCTCGCTGGCGAACTCCCGGACGGTGTCGCGGATCGCCGCCTGCTCCTCGGTGAGTTCCATGGCCGATGTACGGGGGTCCGTGGCAAAAATTTCCGGGCTGGCCGGCGACGCTCGAGGGAGTGCGTCGATCGAGGCGTTTCCCGGCGGTCCTACAGCCCCGGCAGCTCCAGTTTCTCGAGTTGCGCGCGCATCGCCGCGGCCGACTCGTCGTCCTTCAGTCGGAGCGGTCTCCGCAGCGGGCCGGCGTCGAAATCGCGCATCCGGAGGGCGGTCTTGACGCCGGACATGTACGCGCCGCCGTGCTTGAACGCGTCCCGGACGTCGAAGATTCGGCTCTGGAGTTCCCGGGCGCGCGGTCGCTCGCCGGCGTCGTAGGCCTCGTAGCAGCCGACGACGAGTTCCGGGAAGGCGTTCGCGACGGCGCTGACAGCGCCCGAACAACCGACTGCGAATCCGGTGGTGATCAGCGAGTCCGAACCGGCGAGGAAGGTCAGTTCGGGGTGGTTGTCGATCGCTTGCACCAGCCACGGCACGTCCTTGCTCGAGTCCTTGACGCCCGCGAGATTGTCGATGGCCGCGAGTTCGTCGAGGGTCTCGAGCGAGAGTTCGTTGCCCGTCTTGCTCGGAATGTGGTAGACGTAGACCGGCAGGGAGACGGCCTCGGCGACCCGGCGGTAGTGCTCGAGCGCGGCTTCGTGATCGAGCGGGTAGTAGTAGGGCGTGACGACGACGATGCCGTCGGCGCCCGTCGATTCCGCGTGTTCGGCGTGGGCGACGGTCTCGTAGGTGCTCGGCGCGCCGACGCCCGCGATGACCGGCACCTCGTCGCCGACTTCCTCGACGACCGCCTCGACGACGCTCTCGCGCTCCGCGCCGGTCAGCAGCGGGAACTCGCCGTTGGTCCCCAGCGGGAAGACGCCGTGGGCGCCCCGGTCGACCACGAAGCGGGCGTGGTCGGCCGTCCGCTCGTAGTCGACCGACTCGTCGTCGTGGAACGCGGTGACCGTCGGCGGCACGACGCCGTGGAGCCCCAGCGGATCGTCCGCCCCGGGATCGTGATACGACATGGCCGTTCGTCCGCCGCGAACGGGCTTAAAAGACAAGCTTCCCTGACGAGCGCCGGAGTTAGTCCATCGGGCTCGAGACGCCGGCGCTCGGATCGGCTGCGAGCGCGAGAACCGCGCCGTCGGGTCCGTTACTCGGTCGCCAGTTGGCCCGTCGGTTCGTCGAGTTGCTCGCTGGCCAGCACGCGGTTCGCGCGCCGGAGCCGTTCCGAGAGCGCCTGGTGGGAGATGTCGAGTTCGTTGGCCAGTTCCTCGAGCGAAATCTCCCGCGGGACGTCGTAGTAGCCCTGCCGGTAGGCCTCGGAGATAGCCTCCTGCTGGGGCTCGGTCAGCGCCGCGGTCGTCTCGAGGTCCTCGTCCTGGCCGGCCTCGACCATCCGGCGAACGTCGACACGGGCGCCGCGGTCCTCGATGGCCGAGACGGCGTCGGAGAGCTCCTCGCGGTGGGGGAAGAGCAGCCGCAGCGTCCACTGGTCGTCGGCGACCTGCGCGTCGAGCAGCGTGCCGCCGTTGGTGTAGACCGCGCGACAGACCGAGCCGATATCCTCGCCGTACCGGAGCCGGTAGAACCACTCGTCCCCGTCGGCGTCCTCGAGAAGGCACTGGTACTCGGCGACGGTCGAATCGGCCTCGAGGGTCGCCTCGAGGTCGTCGCGGTCGACGTTCGAGAACCAGACGAGGGGCATCGTCCGCGACGGCCCCTCGGCGACGACGCTCTCGACGCGCACCTCGACGTCCGGGAACTGTTCGAACGTCGACGCGAGCGCGAACTCGTCGGTCGAGAGGGTCAGTTCTGCAATGGTCGTCATCGATCGATCACCCCGTACGGGTCGCTCGAGTCCGGTTGAAGAACGATACCGCTGTCCTGAGTGTGGCTCGTGTCGTTGGACCCGAATCGTCTCATAATTTCCTCGCCGATCCACGCTCAGGGGTGGCGAGAGCACCTGTCGGTACCCATCGATCGCTCAGCGGCGGCGTGATCGTCCGCGCCACTCCCGCTCGGATCGTGCTACCAACTGATACTGCGTGCGCTCGGTTGATGAGCAGGCTTTTGCATTCCAGCCGTTTAAGACAGCCTTTCACGGCCCGTGACGGTCAGAACAGGCTGATAACATGCTTCGCTCGGCTGCGGAACCGGAATTCGGTGGCGCGCGCTGTCGGAGGACCGAGCGATAGCGAGGGGATCCGACGGAACTGCGCGAGCGAATCGGCTGGGGAGGGCGTGGCGATTCCCTGTTGCCACGATAGCAGGACGCTTCGCTTCACCTACTCTGGTAATCGAAGCGCCGTTCCATTCGTACACACCATTCGATAGCGGCGAAGAACTGGCTGCACACTACCGACGAGCATAAGATTAATGCTCAGACAAGTCGAATAACTGCATAATGGCCGAGACCTCAGTGCCGAGAATCAATGTTGCTGAACGAACCGAAGTCGGTATGACCCTGCTGGGAATTGTATCGGCGGCTGCTGCATACTACACGGGACAGACTGGAAACTGGGAGCCGTTGATGGCGATCGCTATGGGACTTGCACTACTCGTCCTGTTCGTCACGTCAGAATCGTAAGCACGTGAATCGAACGGACGCATCGATCGAATCGAAATCCCAGTTCAACGACTCGAGCAACCCTTCGATCGTAACATCGCGAGAGCCGTAACCCATAGCACGAACAGTCACCGAGTCACTCGAGTCGCGCGAACCGATTCAACGCGTACACCGTCCGCAGGATGTCGACGCTCTTCCCGCGGTCGAAAACGAGTTCGTCCGTTTCGAGGACGTGCTCTAAGGTATCCTGCGAGGCGTGCTCGGGTGCGGCCGCGATGCCGGCGTCGTTCTCGTGGACCCACTCCATCACGCGCAGGTCGCTCTTGGAGTCGCCCATCACGAGCGCGAAGGGGTCGTCGACGCCCAGCACGTCCAGCGCGCGCTCGACGCCGACGACCTTGTTCAACTCGAGGCTGCCGATCTCGGCCGCGTCGGCCTCGTAGTAGGCGACGTCGATGCGCTCGAGGATAGCCGCGAGCGCGTCGGGCACCGCGTCGGCCGCGAGGTCGGGGTAGGCGCCCTCGCTCTCGAGGACGGCCCGAATCTCGGGGTCCTGCTCGGCGTAGAAGGTGCGCGTCCAGTCGGCGACGGTCTCGCCCTCGAGGTCGGCGGCGCCGTTGTCGTCCGCGGATTTTCCGTTGCCGTCGTCGCTCCCTCCTCCATCCTCGCTCGCTCCACCGTCGTCGCCCGCAGCGCCGTCATCCCCCGTAGCGCCGCCGTCGCTCGTCGCCTCGAGCGACTCACCGATCGCGTCGGCCAGCAGGTCGATCAGGTAGACCAGCGCGGCGTCGATGGTCTCCCGGGCCCGCTGGGAGCCGGTCTCGTAGTTGGGCTTCATCGTGACGTTGAACTCGTTGCCCTGCAGGTGACAGCCCCGGCGGAGGTCCTCCGGGGCCTCGGGGAGCACCCGCGAGCGCACGTCGTCGAAGACGTCCCTGATTCCGGCGTCCAGCTCCTCGTAGAGCAGTTGCTTCGTGTCGGCGCCGTGACCCGGCGCGAACACGCCGGTCCCGGCCTCGTAGACGATCGAGAGGTTCCCGGAGTGGACGATTTCGCTGCCCAGCCCCTGAATCGCGAACCCCTTGACGTTCTCTAGGGTCTGGCCGGTACAGATCACGATCGGAACCCCGGCCTCGTGGAACTCCGTCAGGACGTGCAGCGTGTCGCGGGGGATCTCGTTGTCCGTTCCCCCCGCCGAGCGCAGCGTTTCGTCGACGTCGAGGACGAGGACGTTCACCGCGCGGCCGTACTTGGCCTCGAGGTCCAAGGCGGTGAACGCCTGATCGCGGTCGGCCCGGGCGGCGACCTCCGCGAACGTCTCGCCGGCCGCGAACGCCGAGCGAATCTCGTCCTTGCGCCGCTCGAGTTCCTCGTTCGCGGTCTGCCAGTGCTCGAGCGCGACGCGGGAGTCGATCGCCGGAAAGACGTCGACGAACGCCTGATACTCCCGTAATTGGTCCGTCTCGTACTCGTCGTACAGCTGGTAGACGAGATCGTACCGCTCCATGTCCCCTACCGACCGCGGGCAGCAGGATAATCGTTTCCAGTTGGCCGCTCCAGCGTGACCGATCATACTACCCGATCACCAACGTACAGAATTTTTACTCGACTAGGAATAAATACTTAACAGCAGGCCGCGTAGTGTGATACCATGAAAGCCATCGCAGTCGAGCCCGGGGCGGGTGCGCCGGAACGAATCGAACTCCCCGTCCCCGAACCGGCCCCCGGCGAAGCCCTCGTCCGAACGCTCCGCGTCGGCGTCGACGGTACCGACTACGAGGTCATCGACGGCTGTCACGGCGGCGTCCCCGCGGGTGACGACCGACTCGTCCTCGGTCACGAGGCCGTCGGGATCGTCGAGGAGCCCAACGGAACCGACCTCGAGGCGGGCCAGTACGTCGTGCCGACGGTCCGCCGGCCGCCGGCGGGCGTCGAGACGAACGACTACTTCGAACGCGGCGAACCCGACATGGCGCCCGACGGCGAGTACGTCGAGCGCGGGATCGTCGGCGCCCACGGGTTCATGGCCGAGTACTTCACGAGTCCGGCCGACTGTCTCGTCCCCATCCCCGCCGACCTCGCGCCGGTCGGCTTCCTCGTCGAACCGATCAGCATCACCGAGAAGGCCCTCCAGCACGCGGCCGCGTCGCGGGCCGCGTTCGACTGGCGACCCGAGTCCGCGCTCGTCCTCGGGAACGGCTCCCTGGGGCTGTTGACCGCCGCGATGTTCCGGACGACGATCGGCTACGATCGGGTCTACTGTCTGGGGCGGCGCGACCGACCGGACCCCTCGATCGACATCCTCGACGAACTCGGCGTCACCTACATCGACTCCCGCGAGACGCCGGTGTCGGAGATCGCCGACGCCTACGAGCCGATGGACGTCGTCTACGAGGCGACGGGGTACGCGAAACACGCCTTCGAGTCCATCGACGCGCTCGCCCCCAACGGCGTCGCCGCCCTGCTCGGCGTCCCCGGCGACTGGTCGTTCGAGATCGACGGCGGGCGACTCCACCGCGAACTGGTCCTCCACAACAAGGCCATCGTGGGTAGCGTCAACTCGAATCGCGACCACTTCGCGTCGGCAGTCGACACGCTCGCGGAGCTCCCGCCGTGGCTCCTCGAGGCCGTCGTGACCGGCGTCTACGGCCTCGAGGAGTACGATCGCGCGTTTCCGAACGCGACGACCGACGAACGGTCGGGCGACGACGACACGACTATAAAAACGGCGGTCGAATTCAGCGATATATGAAAAACGTCGACGACCTCATCGAGAGCGCGGCCGAGCTCGCGACCCGGGGGCTCTCGAAGGGAGAGATCGCGGACGAACTGAACGTCTCCCGGGAGACGGCGAGCTGGCTCGTCGAGCGCAGCGGCGCGACGACGGAACCGAGCGACCGACAGCAGGAGGCGCCCGCGAGCCCGGGCGGCCCCCAGGACATCCACGTCGACTGGTCGGCCATCGGCCGGGACAGCAAACGGATGGGTTCCATCGCGGACGCGATGGCGGACATGCTCGTCAAACACGGCGAGGACGTCGACCTGACGATCGGCATCGAGAAGGCCGGCGGCCCGATCGCGACGCTCGTCGCGCGCGAACTCGAGACCGATCTGGGGACTTACACGCCCGCGAAACACCAGTGGGAGGAGGGCGACATCGAGGAGCTCGGCGGGACCTTTAGCCGGAATTTCGCGGGGATCCGCGACCGCGAGTGCTACGTCGTCGACGACACGATCACCAGCGGGACGACGATGCGCGAAACCATCGAGGCCATCCGCGCCGAGGGCGGCGACCCCCTCGCGTGCGTGGTTCTCGCGGACAAACAGGGCCTCGAGGAGATCGAGGGCGTCCCGGTCTACTCGCTGTTGCAGGTCATCAGCGTCGGCAAGGAGGAGTGATCGCCCGGTCGGACCCGCGATCGAACTGCAGCGGCCGATCAGTGCCGGGGTCGAACGCGGGGTCGGACGGACGTTCCGCCGAGTAACTGACGATTTTCTAACGTGCGCCGGATCCCAGCAGGGTGTCCGTTCTCGTCGAAACGGTCGACGCGATATCCTATCAGGCCGCAAGACAATCGCGGTCGACGACCCGAACGCGACCGCTTTTCGGCGGAATCGACGTAACGATAGTTTGCCGCTGAAACACGGGCACTAGGCTCCGAATTCTCTTGCCGGTCAGTCCCCCTCTCTCGAGTGACGAAACAGATGACGGACAGACTTACGCGCCGACGGACGATCGCACTGTGCGGTGGAATCAGCCTCACGGCCCTCGCGGGCTGTGGCGGCGGAGGCGGCGGTAACGGGAACGCCAACGGCGGGGAGAACGGCGGCGAGGAGACCGAAACTGAAGACGGCGAGAACGAAACCGACATCGGCGGCAACGAAACTGAAAACGAGACCAACGAGACCGGAAACGAGACCAACGAGACCGATATCGGCGGCAACGAAACTGAAAACGAGACCAACGACACCAACGAATCCGATATATAGGTGTCCCCCGCCCGAGGAGCGCCGCCACGCCGGTATCGAACGCGCTCCGGGGGTATTCGAGCGGTCCGAGTCGACCCAGGGCGGTCGTCGTCTCGGGGATTCGAACCGTAGCGAGGGCAGGCCGCGACCTTTTCGCCACGAGGCCCCCAGCGAGAGGTACAGCGGAACCGTCCGTCGGGGCGTGTCGATCCGATCGACTCCTGATCACCGTCCCGACGCGCGAACGGGGATCGCCGACTGCTGTCTTCCAGCGACGGCCGCCGACCGAGAGAGTGCCGTTAGCCGTCGGTGTCTCCCCAACGACGCCATCGAACGAGTTAGATCCACCATGACACGATCATCGACGCGACGACGATACCTCACGGCCGGCGTTGCGGCGGGCGCCGCCGCACTCGCTGGTTGCACCGACGTGCTCGAGGGCGACGACGGGAGCGGGGACCCCTCGAACGAGAGCCAAGGCGGGAACGACTCGCAGAACGACAGCGGCGGCGACACGGTCGCCGATATCGATTACGAGGAGGTCGACGGCGAACTCTCCTTCGTCTCGCCCGAAGACGGCGCCGAGGTCTCGAGTCCCGTCTCGGTCGAGATGGAGGTCGAGGGCCTCGAGCTCGACGCAGTCGAGGGAGACGAGACGTCCGAGAACGGAGTCGGTCACCTCCACGTGATCGTCGACCAGGGGTGTATCGAACCGGGCTACGTCATCCCGCAGGAAGACGGCTACCATCACCTGAGCGAGGGCGGACGAGAGATCGAACTCGAACTCGAACCGGGCGAACACGACCTCTGTGCGCAGGCGGGTGACGGCATTCACAACGCCTACGCCCTCACCGACGAGATCACGATCGAAGTCACCGAGGGCGGGGACGGCGGGAACGAAAGCGACGGTGGAAACGAGACCGACGGCGGGAACGAGTCGGCGGCGGGCCTGGGGAACGCGGAGAACGGAACCGACGTCGACGACGAGCAGTAAGCTCCCGGGCGCGGCGGCTGTACGGTCGCTGATCGGCGATTCGGCGCAAAAAATAACGGTGAGCGGACGACCTAGCCGTGGATGCCCATCGCTTCGATCTGTTCCTGATAGCGGTTCCGGATGGTCACTTCCGTGACCTGCGCGACGTCGGCGACTTCACGCTGGGTCTTCTTCTCGTTGCAGAGCAGCGACGCGGCGTAAATCGCGGCCGCGGCGTAGCCGGTCGGTGACTTGCCCGAGAGCAGGCCTTCCTCGGCCGTCTTCTCGATGATCTCGTTAGCCTTGGTCTGGACCTCTTCGGAGAGTTCGAGTTCGGAACAGAAGCGAGGGACGTACTTTTTCGGGTCGACGGGGCGCATCTCGAGACCGAGTTCCTGCGAGATGTACCGATACGTGCGACCGATCTCTTTGCGTTCGACGCGAGAGACTTCCGAGATTTCCTCGAGGGAGCGCGGGATGCCTTCCTTCCGACAGGCGGCGTACAGCGCGGACGTGGCGACCCCTTCGATCGACCGGCCGCGGATGAGGTCTTCCTTCAGCGCGCGTCGGTAGATGACCGAGGCGACCTCGCGGACGGACCGAGGGACCCCGAGCGCGGAGGCCATCCGGTCGATCTCGCTGAGCGCGAACTGCAGGTTCCGCTCCCCGGCGTCTTTGGTTCGGATGCGTTCCTGCCACTTGCGCAGGCGGTGCATCTGACTGCGTTTCTTCGAGGAAATAGAGCGGCCGTAGGCGTCCTTGTCCTTCCAGTCGATGGTCGTCGTCAGCCCCTTGTCGTGCATCGTCTGGGTCGTCGGCGCGCCGACGCGGGACTTCTCCTGTCGTTCCTGGTGGTTGAACGCCCGCCACTCCGGGCCGGGATCGATCTTTTCTTCCTCCACGACGAGCCCACAGTCTTCACAGATGAGCTCACCCCGGTCGGAGTCCTTTACGAGATTGTCCGATTCACACTCGGGGCAGGCACGTACCCCCTCCTGCTCCTCGGTCTCGTCCGTCTCACGCGTTCGCTCCCGCTGGCGGGTGGGCCGTGTCATCGCACTTTTATAGTAGTATCACCATGGTATATAAATCCTCGGGAACCGTTTTCACCATCTGACGCGTATCTCCCGAAATCGGCATCGAGGAGCCTCCAGACGCGAAGTTTACGATTCGGAACCGGAAAGACTTTATCCGATTCCACCGGACAACAGCCCGGAATGCCGGTCATCGAATGCGACGTCGAGACGGCTCGAGAGCGACTCGAGGCGGCGGACGTCTCCGTCGAGTCGGGGAACACGGATCACGAGCGCTGGCGGGCCAGTCGCGGCGGTGCGTCCGCGGTCGCCTACGACGACAAGGTCGTCATCCAGGGCTCGGACCCGCGGGACCTCGAGGCCATCCTGCGCGAGGGCGGCGGGCGCGCCCACGTCTACTTCGACGGCGCGAGCCGCGGCAACCCGGGCCCCGCAGCCATCGGCTGGCTGATCGTCACCGGCGACGGCATCGTCGCCGAGGGCGGCGAGACGATCGGCCGCGCGACGAACAACCAGGCCGAGTACGAGGCGCTGATCACGGCCCTCGAGGCCGCCAGCGACTACAGCTACGACGAGGTTCACGTCCGCGGGGATTCCGAACTGATCGTCAAACAGGTCCGGGGCGAGTACGACACCAACGATCCCGAACTGCGCGAGCGGCGCGTCAGCGTCCACGAACTCCTCCGCGCGTTCGACGAGTGGACCCTCGAGTACGTCCCCCGCGAGGTCAACGAGCGTGCGGACGAACTGGCCAACGAGGCGCTGGATCGGGCCTGACCCGTCGGCCACGGTGCTCGACGGCGCTCGTCGGTTGTTGCTCGCCGTCACTGCGGATCGGCAAGGGGAGACTGCCACTGCGGATCGGCAAGAGGAAAAGTCCTCGAGCGCGTACGCCGCGGTATGACCGACTCGAACGAATCCCTCGCCGACGCCGGCGGTGCCGACGGGGCCGGGGACGAGCCCGCGACCGCGGAACTCCCCGCAGACGTCGTCGACGAGGCCGAGCGGCTCACGCGGATCGCGCGCGAGACGCCCGACGAGAACGAGGCGCAGGCCCGCAGAGAGTGGCGCGCGAGTCTCCTCGAGAACTACGAGTTCACCGCCCGCGTCCGGGAGGACGACGACGCCGTCCTCGTGCTCCACCCCGAGGAGTGGCACGACGCCGAGGAGGGGGTCATCAGAACCGACCGGATCGACGACCTCTCGCGGGCGATCGAGATTCCCCTCGAGGGAACGGACGATCCCGACGACTGGGAGGCGATCGACGCGCACAACCGCGACATCGTCGCTCGAGTCCGGGACCGTCACGGCGACGTCGACGGTGACAACGCCGCGGCGCTGGCCGACTTCGTCGGTAACCACTACGCGAAACGGATCGAGGACCTGACGGGCGCGGAACTCGCGGAGTTCGTGACGGACTACTTCGTCAGGAACGCCTGGCCGTCGGAAAAACAACGCGACGTGATCGAGGAGTCGATCACGCGGATCTACGAAACGGTCGACGAACCGGTACCCGAGTTCCGGGACCGGTAACTGGTGGATTCTGGTGGTGTATCGGCGCGTTCAGTAGCTGTCGTCGACGATGTCGCGGATCTCGTCGGCGCGGTCGTCGTCCGTGACGATCTTCGAGAGCGACCACTCGATGCCGTCGAGGACGGCGTCGTAGCCGTCGTCGGTCAGCGAGTACTGGTTGGTTCGCTTGTCGAGTTCGCTCTTCTCGACGAGCCCGAGGTCGACGAGTTCGTCGAGGTTCGGGTAGAGTCGGCCGTGGTTTACTTCCGTTCCGTAGTAGTCCTCGAGTTCACGTTTGATCGCCAGGCCGTACATCGGCTCTTTGGCCAGGATCGTGAGGATGTTGGTCTGGAACGCGGTGAGTTCGCGTGCAATACTCTGTTCGCCGGTGATTGATTGTGCCTCTGACATACGTGTGCAAATGTCACCAGACTATTTAAGACTTGTCAACTAATTCTCGGTTCGACCGCTCCGCAGCGGGTCGATCAACTCCGGGGCCGCCGGACACTGGTGGTGTTTGTCCGGATCTCATCGTCGAGGTGTCTGGTAACCGTCGTCCGTACTGTGACACTCGATTACGAAAGTACTTTTTGATCCACCCGTGGAGTTTCGGGTACATGGTCAACCTCTGGGAAGACCTCGAAACCGGACCGAACCCGCCCGAAGAGATCTACGCCGTCGTGGAGTGTCTCAAGGGAGAGCGCAACAAGTACGAGTACGACAAGGACGTCCCGGGGGTCGTCCTCGATCGCGTCCTCCACAGCAACGTCCACTATCCGAGCGACTACGGGTTCATCCCGCAGTCGTACTACGACGACGAGGACCCCTTCGACGTGCTCGTCCTCGTCGAGGACCAGACGTTCCCCGGCTGCATCATCGAGGCGCGCCCGGTCGCACTGATGAAGATGGACGACGACGGCGAGCAGGACGACAAGGTCATCGCCGTCCCCAGCGAGGACCCGCGCTACGACCACATCGAGGACCTCGACGACATCCCACAGCAGCAACTCGACGAGATCGACGAGTTCTTCGCGACCTACAAGAACCTCGAGGAAGGGAAGGAAGTCGAGACGCAGGGCTGGGAGGACAGACAGGCCGCCTACGACGCGATCGAACACGCGCAGGATCTCTACGAAGAGAACTTCTGAGAGTCGCTGCCGGCTCGCCACACCCGTTTTTCTCGCTTCTGACGCCGTTCACAGCGGTCTGCACCCACCGTTCCGTCGGTTCGGTCGCCACCGGATTCACGGGAGTTATGGACAGCCGTTCGCTTCATGCATTATGAGCATGGGTAATTTTATCCCCGTTCCCGTCGTGGCTAGACCCGTATGGCAGCACCCAACCCGTCCGCACGACCGTCCCCCTCGGCAGACGACGCGCCCGACGCCGCCGTCGGCATGGCTCACCCGACGGTCGTTCCCGTGAACTTCGACGCCGACGACCAGACCGACCGCGACGACTGAGGGCCGCTGCTCGTCGCACGACGGCCGACAGCCTCGAGTGTGCGCTCGATTCGCACCGAGACAGGTGACGAGCCGGACCAGGCCACCATTCTGCACTGAAACGCCAATCAGCACCAGATCGTCAATCCGATCGAATCGATCGTCGGAACGGTGGCTGGGAGACGGTGACAACCATTCGCAAGGCTGTATCTCGAAACGAACCTTCTTGTATGCGGTCGGACTACCCACGCCCATGGGTCTGTTCGATCGACTGCGGGGCGACGACACTCCCCGAGTCGCGTTTATCGGGGTCGACGGCGTGCCGTACAGTCTCCTGTCGGAGAACGAGGAACTGTTCCCGAACTTCGCCGCGATCGCCGAGGAGGGGACGGCCGGCGAGATCTCGAGCATCGTGCCGCCGGAATCCAGCGCCTGCTGGCCGTCGCTGACGACCGGGAAGAATCCCGGTGAGACGGGCGTCTACGGCTTTCAGGACCGCGAGATCGGTACCTACGACACCTACGTCCCCATGGGACGGGAGGTCCAGGCCGACCGCGTCTGGGACCGCGTCCAGGAGGATGGTCGCAAGGCGACCGTGATGAACGTCCCCGTGACCTTCCCGCCACAGCGCAACGTCCAGCGGATGGTCTCGGGCTTCCTCTCGCCCGGCCTCGACAAAGCGGCCTACCCCGACGACGTTCGGGACTACCTCGAGACGCTCGACTACCGGATCGACGTCAATCCGAAACTCGGCCACCAGGAGGACAAATCCGAGTTCATCGAGGACGCTCACGCCACCGTCGACGCGCGCTTCGAGGCATTTAAACACTACATCGAGGAGGACGACTGGGACCTGTTCTTCGGCGTCTTCATGACGACCGACCGGGTCAACCACTTCCTGTTCAAGGACTACGAGCGCGACGGCGAGTACAAGGACGAATTCCTCGAGTTCTACCAGAAGATCGACGACTACATCGGCCGGCTTCGCGACGCGCTCCCGGAGGACGTCACCATGATCGTCGCCTCCGACCACGGCTTCACCAGCCTCGACTACGAGGTCCACTTCAACGAGTGGCTCCGGGAGGAGGGGTGGCTCTCCTTCCAGACCGACGATCCGGAAGAACTGGACGACATCGCCGACGAAACTAGGGCGTACTCCTTCATCCCCGGTCGGTTCTACATCAACCTCGAGGGCCGGGAACCGCGCGGCTCCGTCCCCGAGGACGAGTACGACGAGGTCCGCGACGAACTGAAGGCGGACCTCGAGGCACTCGAGGGGCCGAACGGGAACCAGGTGGTCGAACGCGTCGTCGAGAAGGAGGAGGCCTTCCGCGGCGATCACGACGACATCGCGCCGGACCTGGTCGCGATCCCGAACAAGGGCTTCGACCTCAAGTCCGGCTTCAAGGCCGACTCCGAGGTCTTCGACACCGGCCCCCGAAACGGGATGCACAGCTTCGACAACACCTCGCTGTACATCGACCATCCGGACGCGACCATCGGCAACGCCGACCTCTTCGACATCACGCCGACCGTTCTCGACCTGCTGGACGTCGACTACAGCCGCGGCGAGTTCGACGGCGCGAGCCTGCTGTAAGGCCGTTCGCTCGCGAGCGACTCGACGATAGCGCGAATTTTCGATCCGTACCGTCGCGGACACTGCCCTCGGAACCTCCGGTCCGCTTCAGTCGTCGCCGTCCGCATCGACTGGCGGTAGCGTGAACGAGAAGGTCGTTTCGTCACCGGGCTGGGAGTCGACCCAGATCTCCCCGTCGTGGCGTTCGACGATCCGTTCGCAGACCGCGAGGCCGATCCCCGTCCCGGCGTAGCCGTCCGCGGCGGGCAACCCCTCGAAGATTTCGAAGATGCGTTCCTGGTCCGCCGGATCGATCCCGATCCCCTCGTCGGTGACGGAGACGATCCAGTCCGTCCCGTTCCGCTCGGCGGCGACGTGGATCCGCGGCGATTCCGCACCGCTGTACCGGATCGCGTTCGACAGGAGATTCTCGAACACCTGTCGCAACTGTCCCTCGTCGCCCTCGACGCGAGGGAGCGACGCGGCGGTGATCTCGGCGTCGCTCTCCTCGATCGCCATCCGGAGGTCGTCTCGAGCGTCGGCGAGAACGCCCTCGAGATCGACCGGTTCGAACTCGTCACCTTGCGTCTCGACCCGCGAGTACTGTAACAGCCCGTCGATCATCGAGCGCATGCGTTCGGCGCCGTCGACGGCGAACTCGAGGAACTCCACGCCGTCCTCGTCGAGTTCGTCGGCGTACCGTCGCTCGATCAACTGGAGGTAGGTGGAGACCATCCGCAGCGGCTCCTGCAGGTCGTGACTGGCGGCGTAGGCGAACTGCTCGAGGCGCTCGTTGGACTCGGCGAGTCGTTCGTTGGACTTCTCGAGGTCCACGACCAGTTCCTCGAGTTCCTCGCGGTACTGCTGGCGTTCGATCGCCTCGGCGAGGACGTTGGCGACGCTCTGAACGAACGTGACGTCCTCGTCGGTGAACGTCCGCCGCTCGGTGTCGTGAGTTCCCAGAATCCCCCACGGCTCGTCGAACGGGCCGATGACGGTGCTGATCCCGCTGTGAACGTCGTGGCTCGTCAGCAGTTCGGGGCCGCTCAGTCGCGGATCCGTCTCGATGTCCTCGACCACGATCGGCCCGTCGTTCGCCAGGGTCACCGCGGCCTGCGACTCCGCTTCGACCGCGGACACCGACGCCTCGCCGACGAGGCCGTCGCGCCACCCGACGCCCTGACGGAGCAGGAGCTCTTCCTCCTCCTCGTCGAGGTCGAGCACTTTGCAGTACTCGTTGTCCAAAACGTCCGCCACGTTTCTGGTCGCCTCGCGCATGAGTTCGTCCAGATCGTCGGTCTCGAGGGCGAACTGACCGAGGTCGGCCACGACCCGTTGCTGGCGGGCCCGCTGCTCGAGCGCTCGTTCGCGCTGCTTGCGCTCGGTGATGTCCTGGGACATCGCGAGGATGCCGAACACTTCGTCGTCGGTGGTCAGCGGGAGCACCCGGAACTCGAACGTTCGCCCCTGAAGCGGCAGTTCGAAGCTGTTCGATTCGCCGTCGAGTGCCGCGCGGTAGTTCGGTTCCATTTGCTCGCGGATCTCGGGCGGGTACACGTCCCGTACGCGTTCGCCCCGGAGGTCGTCGGCGTCGAAATCGAGTTTCTCGAAGCCCTGGCCCTCGACGAGCGTGTGGCGGAGGTCGTCGTCGAGCAGCACCACCGCGCCGTTCGGGAAGTTCTCCGCGAGGGTCCGGTATCGCTGTTCCGACTCCTCGAGCGCCCGTTCGCGCGCCTTGCGCTCGGAGATGTCGCGTCCGATGCCCGCCAGCACCGGTTCCTCGTCGCGGACCTCGAGGGTCGACGCGGCGAACTCGTAGGGAACCCGGGTTCCGTCGCTGGTACACAGTTCCGCCTCGAACTGTGTACGGCCGGTTTCGACTCCCTCCATGATCCCGTTCGTAACCGTCTCGCGGTCGTCGTCGGCGACCAGCCCCGCGAAGGTCATCGACGAGAGGGCCGCGTCCGCGTACCCCGTCACGTCGCTGAGGCTCTCGTTCCACCGCTTGAGGCTGCCGTCCGCCGCGATGACGTAGAAGACGTCGTGGATGGCGTCCAGCACCTCGTCGGTGTACTGCCGGTAGTGCTCGAGGCGCGTATTCGATTCCTCGAGGCGGGTGTTCGTCTCCGCCAGCCGGTGAACCGTCTCCTCGAGTTCCGCCTGCGTGTCCTCGAGTTCGCGGTTTCGCTGCCTGAGTTCGCGCCGCCGCGTCTTGGCCCGGACGTCGTAGCTGCCGACGCCGAAGCCGGCGGCGGTGCTCAGCGCGGTGAGGATCGGCACCCCCGTCCCCGGGTCGTCGACGCTTCCGTCGGGTCGGAGGTGAAAGAGGACGAGCAGGGCCCCCATCGTCCCGAACCCGAGCAGACACCAGCGGAGGATGTCCGGGTAGAACTCGTCGTCGATGCCGGCTCCGGATACCCAGTAACTCCCGTAGACGAGGACGAGACCGGGGCCTGCGATCAGCAGCGTGACGATGAGGACGTTCCCCAGCGCGGTGCCCTGCGAGAGGCGGACGAACGCCCGCCCGACGGCGAGCGCGACGTACAGCACGCCGAGCGCGACGATGCCGACTCTCGCACTGCCGGGCGACAGGAAGCGATTCCGGAAAGGCACGGTACGCACTTTCCGGGATACCGTAATGGATGTTTCGCTGACCGACTCGAGTCGTCGCGACCGCGCCGACGGCGGCTCCACTTCGAGGCCGTTTTCCGCCCGGCAACGAACCCCCGTGCATGGAAGAGGTCATCCGCGCTCGCGGCCACGAGCACGTCTCCGCCGAGCACGCGAGCACGTTCGAGGTGACGACCGACGACTACCTCACCCCCGCGGGGGACTGCATCCTCGCGATCGAGGCCGACCGCGCCCCCGCCGATTTCGATCCCGCGTTCGTCGCGGCCTGTCGGGACGCGGACGCGTCGATCACGGTCACGATCGAAGCGGGCGGCCACTCCGACTCGGTGACGGGACGGGGGGATCCCGACCTCGAGTTCACGAACGAGCGCAGCGCCGTGGGGCGAACGAGCGACTACGTGGACGACCGGACGATCGTGAACGACGCAGAGTTCGCGGCCGAGGGGTTCGACCGCGACCTCGTCGCGGCGCTGGCCGACGGCGCTGACGCGACCGTGACGATCAGCGTGGAGTAGTTCCCGTGCAGTCGTCGCAGCAGGGTGTGGTTCTCCTTCCGTCGTCGTTTTGTCCCGGCCGTCCGAAGACGAGACCATGAGCGACGACGAACCCGCGGTCAACATCAGCGGCGGCACGGAGGGCGGTGGCGTCGCCGCCGAGTTCGACCCCGCGACGGCCGACACCCGCGCAGAGGTGGTCGTCGATCGACTAGGCGAACTGTACTGGCAGAAGACCTACGGCGGGCAGGACGCATTCACCTGTCTCGTTCGGACGATCCTGAGCCAGAACACCAGCGACAAGGCCAGCCAGCCGGCGCACGACGCGCTGATCGATCGGTACGGTGGTCCCGAGACCGACCTCGCGGCGTCGCTCGCCGCGGCCGAGCAGTCGGAACTGGCCGAAACGATCAGCTCTGCGGGCCTCTACAACCGCAAGTCCGAGATCCTCGTCGCGACCGCCGAGTGGGTCCTCGAGGAGTTCGGCTCCGCCGGGGCGTTCGACGAGTTCGTCACGGAAGGAGCACCGGCCGAGGTCCGCGAGACGCTGCTCTCGGTTCGCGGCGTCGGCCCGAAAACCGCCGACTGCGTCCTGCTGTTCGCGGGCGGCCGCGGCGGCGTCTTTCCGGTCGACACGCACGTCCACCGGATTTACCGCCGCATGGGGATCGCACCGGCCGACGCCGACCACGAGGACGTGCGCGCCGTTCTCGAGCGCGAGGTACCCACTGCCAAGTGCGGGTTCGGCCACACGGCGACGATCCAGTTCGGCCGGGAGTACTGCACGGCGCGCAAGCCGGCCTGCCTCGAGGATCCGGAGGCCTGTCCGATGGCCGACATCTGTGAGCAGGTCGGGGTCTACCCCGAGACCGGCGAGGTGATCGATCCCGCCGAGGCGCCGGAGGCGGCCGAATCCGATACCTGAGTTCGAGCCCCGTCGTTCTTGTCGGTTTCTCGAGCAGTATCGGACCGATCGGTAAGAGAACTGGTAACACGTTGCGACGTTCCGTGAAGCCACAATCGTTTTACGTCACCACCAGAGATGACCGGGGTACCAATGGCTGCAGACCCTGATCGGGTTGCAGAGACGAGCGAGAGTGCGACCGAGCCGACAACTGACACCGAGCGTTCTTCTGTCTCACGCCGCCGACTGTTGACGACGACAGCGGTCGGGTCGGCGACCGCCCTCGCCGGCTGTACGGAACTGCTCTCGAGTGGGGGTGGCGATCCGCTCCGCGTCAGCGTCTGGAGCGGGAACTACGCCGACCGGTTCGAGGAATCGGTCGTCCCGAAATACGAAGAGGAGTTCGATGCGGAGATCCAGATCGAACGCGGCTGGAACGACATCCTCACCAACATCCAGACGGCCCCGGACGGCGACCCGCCGTACGACGTCACCATCACGGAGGGGAACTTCTACTACCTCGGCCGACAGGACGATCTCTTCCACGAGATCAGGACGGAGAACGTCCCCAACGCCGACGAACTCATCGATTACTACTCCGAGTTCCGGAGCACGGAGTACGGGATGCCGGTCGACGGCGCGCCCTGTACCATCGTCCACCGCGAGAACGTGGACTTCGAATTCGAATCGTGGAGCGACCTCTCTGCGCCGGCCGTCCAGGAGAGCAACGGGATCGGCGTCGACACCGGCTTCTGGTGGTTCCCGGTGTACGCCGCCGCCGTCGGGATGGACGAGGCGGAACTCGGCGAGGAGATGCACGACGCCGACCTGCACGACGACGTCCTCGAAACGGTCCGGAACTGGCCGATCACCAGCTGGGCCAGCTCCGGCGAGGACATCTGGCAGGCCTTCCGCAACGACGTCATCGACGTCGCCCAGTGGTACTACGAGCAGACGGAGTACGACATCGACGACTACGACGGGCTGACCCACACGATGCCGGAGGAGACGACCGGCTACCTGAACCACTGGTGCGTCGTCAAGGGCACCGACAAGCGCGACCGGGCCGAGGAGTTCATCAACTTCCTCATGGACTCGGAGGTCCAGACGGCGTGGTCCGAGGAGATGCCCACTCTGTTCTGTAACGAGAACACCGAGTACGCCGGCGACCTCGCCGACGACCTGCCGAGCAACAGCGAGGAAGCGTCGAACATCGCCTTCCCGGACTGGGAGTTCCTCGCCGACCACAGCGGCGACCTCTCCGACGCGTTCAGCGAGATCCAGCGCAACTCCTGACGGACCCACCGCTATTCATACATGTCTGAAATCACGCTTGCCGGACTCGAGAAACGGTACGGAGACGAACTCGCCGTCGAAGACGTCTCGGTGACGATCGACGACGGCGAACTGCTCTGCCTGCTCGGCCCCAGCGGCAGCGGCAAGTCCACGACGCTGCGGATGCTCGCCGGCCTCGAGACGCCGACGGACGGCGAAATTCGCATCGACGACGAGGACGTGACCGATCGGCCGGCCTACGAGCGCACGACTGCGACCGTCTTCCAGGACTGGGCGCTGTTCCCCCACAAGACGGTGCTCGAGAACGTCGCGTTCGGGCTGAAGATGCAGGGCGTCGAGAAGGCGGAACGCCGAGAGCAGGCGCGAACGATGCTCGAGCGCGTCCGAATGGAGGAGTACGCCGACGACGATCCGATGAACCTGAGCGGCGGGCAGAAACAGCGCGTCGCACTCGCACGAGCCCTCGCCGTCAACCCCGACGTGTTGTTGCTCGACGAGCCGCTGTCGAACCTCGACAAGCGACTCAGCGAGGACATGCAGATCGAACTCCGCGAGATCCACGCGGACCTCGAGGAGACGTTCGTCCACGTCACGCACGATCAGGACGAGGCGTTCACCCTCGCCGATCGGATCGGCATCATGGCCGACGGGAAGCTGGTCCAGGTCGGCGAGCCGAACGAGGTCTACCAGAATCCGAAGAACCGATTCATCGAGGGCTTCCTCGGCGATACGAACTTCGTCGAGGGGACGGTCGAGCGGACGACGGCGGACTCGGTCCGCGTCGACACGGAGCTGGGACGGGAGGTCGTCATTCCGACGACGAACGGCGGCGCGGACGCGCTCGCCGAGGGCGATTCGGTGGTCCTCTCGCTCCGTCCCGAGGCCCTCTCGATCGAATCGGCGGCGGACGCCGACGGCGAGGCGGCGACCCAGGCCGTTCGCGCCGACGGAAGTACGACGAATTTCGTCGTCGGCACGGTCGAGAACGTCCTCTATCGGGGATCGACGGTTCGGTACTCCGTCGACGTCGAGGGAACGTCGGTGTTCGCCGAACGTACCGTCTCGGACTCCGGCGAGTTCGAGGCCGGCGACGAGATCGGGATTAGCTGGGACGGCGCGGACGTCCTCGCGTTCCGCGACGACGGCTCGAGGGTCGACCTCTAACGATGTCGGGAACGCAATCGTCGCTGCCGGCGCCGATCGCTCGGCTCTGGGAACCGCTCCGGAAGCGGTCGCGCTCGAAGCGGGCGCTGTTGCTGATGGCCCCGCTACTGGTCTTCGAGTTGCTGCTCTTCGTCGCCCCGTTCCTGATCCTGCTGCGGATCAGCCTCACCGGCGGGTCGTCCGACCTTCGCTACGCCGAGGGGACCTGGTCGGTGGACGGCTACGTCGAGGTGTTCACCAACGGCGTGTTGCTCGAGCCCATCATCTATTCGTTCAAACTGGGGCTGGCGGCCACGGCGATCACGGTCGTGGTCGCGCTGTTTTACGCCTACGCGATCCGGCGAGCCGAGGGGCTGGTCAAGTCGGCACTGCTGTTCTCGGTCGTCCTGCCCCTGTTGACGACGCTCGTGATCAAGACCTACGCGTTCCGACCGCTGCTCTCGCCGAACGGAACGCTCAACGACGTGCTCCTGGGGCTGAATCTCGTCTCGGAGCCGATCCAGTTCGCCCCCGGAACGGTCGGCGTGATCGTCGGTCAGGTCTACATCGTCCTGCCCTACGCCGTCCTGGCGATCTACAGCGTCCTGTCGACGATGGACTGGGGGCTCGTCGAGGCCGCTCGCGACCTCGGAGCGAGCCGTCCGCGCTCGTTCCTCGAGGTCGTCGTCCCCCAGGCGATGCCCGGGATCATCGTCGCGACGGTGATCTCCTTCGCCTGGAGCGTCGGCGCGTACGCCGCACCGGGGCTCCTCGGTGCGCGGGACCAGGCGTTCGCGATCGAAGTCGAGAAGCGGTTGCTGTCGAACCTCCAGTGGGAGATCGCGACCGCGTACTCGGTCGTCATGCTGGTGTTGATGCTCGTGAGCGTTGCCGTTCTCACCGTCGCGCTCGGCCGCTTCGGAGGTGAGATGGAGTATGCGTAGAGAGACCCTCGAGAACGCCCTGTTCCGAGCGGGCTATCTGGCGATCCTGACGTTCATGCTGTTGCCCCTCGTCGTGGTCGTCGTGACCTCCTTCGCTGAGTCGGGCAATCTCGCCTTTCCGCCCGAGAGCTACTCGCTGGTCCACTACCGCTCGTTCCTCGAGGAAACGCGCTGGATGTCGGCGTTCGACAACAGCCTCCTCGTCGGCGTCGGGACGACGGTCGTCGCGACGACGCTGGGCGTCACGGCGGCGTTCGGGCACGAACTCGACGACGGCCGGGCCGGGCAGCTGCTCGCGCCCCTCGTCCTCGTCCCGCTGCTGATCCCGCCGATCATTCTCGGGATCTCGATGCGCGTCTACTTCGTCAGGGCCGGGCTGGACGCCTCCTACCTGAGCATCATCCTCGCGCACACGCTGTGGGCGACGCCGCTCGTCTACTTCGTGATGCGGTCCGTCTTCAGCCGGTTCGACTGGCAACTGCTCGACGCCGCGAGGGACCTCGGCGCGGGGCCGATTCAGTCGTTCGTCTACGCCGTCCTCCCGAACGTCAAACACGGGATCTTCGTCGGCGCGCTGCTCGCGTTCATCGTCAGCCTCCAGGAGTTCGTGATGGCGCTGTTCCTCTCGAGCCACGGCACGGAGACGATCCCGGTCGTGGCCTGGCAAGCGCTGCGACAGTCGCTGGATCCGATGGTGAGCGTCGTCTCGACGTTCCTCATCCTCATCTCGATCGGTGCGATCGTGATCGCGACGATCGCGACGAACCTGGACTGGCTCTCGAAGCAACTCTCCTGATCGACCCTCGCCGATCACGATTCTCCCGACGCAGCAGAACACTCGAGTAGGCGTCACTGAACCCGATCAGCCAAAGGGCTTCACGAGATCGGCCTGCCACAGCGCGGTGGCCGACTCGAGCGCGCGACTCGAAATGAGAGCGCGCGCTCGAGTCACGGGGGAGGGCAGGCTCTCGCGCGGCGCGCGGATCCGCGCGCCGCGCCACGGCTGTGCCTGGTGGCCTGCGGAAATCGAAGATTTCCGGGCGACCGGAGCGCCGCCGGCGCTCCGGTAGAATCGTAACGGGCGAGCGATGCGAGGTCGCGAAGCGACCTCGAGGTGGAGTCGCGTGGAGCAACGCTCCACGGACCGTTCGAGCGGGTAAAGCCCGCGAGAAGACGGCGAAGCCGCGGAACGAGCCCGCCAGGGCTCGCCGACGGCTTTACAAGAAGCGGAAGGTCTCGAGGTTCTTCGGCGCGAACGTCCGCATGTTGTAGTCGTGGTACAGCGCCGAGGAGAGGTCCTGGACGGAGCGCTCGTCGCCGTGGACGCAGAGCACCTTCTCGGGGCGCGGATTCATCGTCTTGACGAAGTTCTCGAGGCCGGCGCGGTCGGCGTGGCCGGAGAAGCCGTCGACGGTCTCGACGTCCATGTTCAGCGAGAGGGTGCCCCGAGAGTTGTTGTCGCCCATGGCGCCGACCTCGCTGGTGGGGATCTCGTCCCAGCCATTTTGAATGCGTCGGCCGAGGGTCCCCTGGGCCTGGTAGCCGACGAAGACCAGCGTCGACTCCGGATCCGGGCCGATGTGGCCGAGCCAAGACATGATCGGGCCGCCCTCGACCATCCCCGAGGTCGAGAGGATGATACAGGAGTCGCCGTCGGCGACGTCCTGGCGTTCCTCCTCGCCGCCGTCGATGTGATTGAACTCCTCGGCGAGGAAGGGGTTCTCGTCATCGTGGAAGATCCGGTCGCGCAGGTCGTCGCGGAGGTACTCGGGGTAGGTCGTGTGGATCGCCGTCGCCTCCCAGATCATCCCGTCCAAGTGGACTGGAACGCGGGGGATCTCGCCCTTTCGCATCGCCTCCTCCAAGACGAGCATGATCTCCTGCGAGCGGCCCACCGCGAACGCGGGGATGACGACCTTGCCGCCGCGTTCGGTGGTCTCGCTGATGACCTCCTTGAGCGTGCGCTCTGAGTCGTCCTGATCGGTCTGGTAGTCGTTGCGCCCGCCGTAGGTCGACTCGAGGACGAGCGTCTCGACGCGCGGGAAGTCGTTGACCGCGCCGTTGAACAGCCGGGTGTCCTCGTAGTGGATGTCGCCGGAGAAGGCGACGTTGTAGAGGCCGTCACCGATGTGGAAGTGCGAGACGGCCGAACCGAGGATGTGACCCGCGTTGTGGAAGGTGAGTTTGACGTCCGGCGCGATGTCCGTGACGTCGCCGTACTCGAGCGGGATGGTGTGCTTGATCGCCTCGCGGACCTGTTCGGACTCGTAGGGCGGGGTGCGGCCCTCCTTGGCGGCGACGTCGAGGTAGTCCAGCGTCAGCAGCCCCATCAGGTCTCGAGTGGGTTCGGTACAGTAAATCGGCCCGTCGTAGCCGTACTTGAACAGGAGGGGAATCAGCGCGGAGTGGTCGAGGTGGGCGTGGGTGAGGACCACGGCGTCGATGGTCTGTGGACCCGCGCCGAATGCCTCGGGCGCGTGGAGGTAGGGAACCTCGCCCTCGGCACCGGGCTTGTCGCCGCAGTCGATGAGGATGCGCGTCTCCGGCGTCGAGAGGATGAAGGAGGCTCGACCGACTTCGCGACAACAGCCCAGCGTGGAGATGCGGACGTACTCGTCGTCGGACATCTCCTCGCGGTGGATCTGCCGGCCGACTTTCTCGAGGATGTCCCGTCGCTCGTCGCGTTCCTGCTTGAGGAAGCTCCGGACGTTCGAGACCGTCGAGGACTCGATCGGTGGCGTGCGGACGACTTCGGGCGTCCAGCCCACGTTCTTGGTGATTTCCCGAAGCGTCGACCCGTGGCGGCCGATGACCATGCCGGGCTTTTCGGCCTCGATGACGACCTCGCCGGTGTCGGCGTGGAAGTCCAGGTCGGTGACGCCGGCGTTCTCGGGGATGACGTTCATGATCTCCTCGCGGGCCTCGTCGGGCCGCGAGAGAACGCTCGGGTCCGGGCGGACGGTGATCCGCTTGCGGAGTTTGCTGGCGAGTTGCCGGATGAGGTCGCCCTGTCGCGCGAACTTCTTCGGATCGCGCGTGTAGACGACCACTTCGGGGCCTTCGTATTTCACCGAGGAAACCGAGATATCGCTCGGTAACTCGCTCGTGATCTGTGCTTTCAAATCGTCGAGTTGCTGCTCTACAGTACTCATAGGTCGCCGATTGTGGCTTGCGTGAACTCGCCGCCGGAGAGCGAACGTGTCGGGCCGGTTCTCACGGACGCCGGTGGACGAGACGATTCGACGGTCGGCCGCACTCCATCGTACCGGCGATATCGGTGTGTCGCGTCGCCCACGTGGGACGACGACAAACGTCTCGTAGTCCGGATCATCCGTGTGAGACCGTCTCGCGACGAATACGCTCCCGTCGGTTGTCCTGGTTCGTGCGGGAAGATTCCAGGGAGAACCCGCTTATCGGACGCTATTCTTTGCGTCGTATATAAGCCTTCGCAAAAATCAGGGCCGTCGACCGCGAACTGGGGGTATGCACCTCACGCACGAACGCGTCGTGACGGAGCGAGATTGGGTCGCGAACCGAGCCGAGACGGTCGTTCCGCTCGTCAATCGCGTCCGCGACGATCTCGGCGAGATCTTCGATACCGACGTCGACCACGTCACGGAGGCGCAGTACGTCGCGGCGGTGGACGACGTCTTCGTCGACGGCGATCTGGCGGTCAACGTCGCCGCGCTGGTCGCGATCCTCCGCGAACTCGACGTCGAGGGCGATTACCCGGGCTTCGTCGTCGACGAGATCCTCGGGCGAGAACTGGCCGCGACCATCGCCGGCGAGCAGCCGCTGCGGACCCTCGGCGAGGCGACGTTTCACTACGCCGACCTGCGAGTCCACGGCGAGGAAGACGAGAATGCGGGCGTCGACGACTGCGAGGCGGCGCTGGCGGCCGGCTTCCAGGAGCGCTTGCCGGGCTGGAACTGGACCGAGCGCGAGAGTCCGTTCGGCGTCGACCGATAGCGGATCGACGGATCGAGGCATTGAGGCATCGACGGTTCGAGACATCGACGCCGGAACGCGCGCCTCGAGTTACTCGGCGGTCACGTTTCCGTCGCTCGAGTTCTCGGTCTCGTTCCCGCCGTCCGAATCGCCCGTCTCGTTTCCGGGACCCGACTCGGTTTCGGTACCGTTCTCCTGTTGCTCCGCCTGTTGCTGCCGTTCCTGGAGCATCTGCCGGCGCTGGGCCTGTTGTTCCTGTCGCCGGACGAACGCGTCGTACTGGTCGCCGGGATAGATGCCGCTGATCTCGCCCGATCGAAGCGCGCTCATGATCGCTTCGTCGGAGCCGGTGACGCGGAAGAGGCCGTACTGCGTCTCGGCGTCCTCGATCGAGATATCGCTGCCGTCGGCCGACTCCTCGAACTCCGTCGCGGCCGCTTCGGTCAGATTTTGCTGCTCCGATACCATCCGCTGCTGGGCCTCCTGACGGCTGAGATTGCCGTTCTCGACCTCCGATTGAATCTCCTCGTTGAGAGCCTGCATCTCCTCCCGGTCCGGAGCCACCGCGACCGTGACCGCGTCGCTCGAGTCGCCGTCGGACTGCATTAGCGAGTCGAGTTGCGCACAGCCGGCGAGCGATGCAGCGGCACCAGTGCCGGCGATCTGGATGAATCGGCGGCGGTCGTGACCGTTCGTCATTCGACTCGTACGCATAGATCCCCGAAGATAAGCGTTTTTGACAACCGCTACCACTCGGTCGCGCATCGGTGGCGAGCACGCACCCCCGAGAAGCGGTTCGGATCACCGGTCCGGGCCGCTTTTATTCGCGCGAGGGCTACGCAAACGCAGTGACTTCCGGGACACCGACACAACAGTCCCCGCACGCGGTAACCCTCGAGCGACCCGCCCTCGAGGACGCCCGCGAGGCCATCGCCGACGGCATCGAGCGCGAGGCGCTCGTGACCGTCTTCGGCCGCTGCACCGTCGACTACGAGGGGCGAGCCTCGAGCGTACTCGAGGCCGGCGACCGCCACGTCATGCTCAAACCCGACGGGGCGGCGCTGGTCCACACCGACGAGGGCCAGCAGCCGGTCAACTGGCAGCCCCCGGGCTGCGAGCACGACGTCTACTGCGACCGCGCGGGAGCGGTTGACGGAGACGAAGACAACGACGGCGCCGGAGACGACGACGGAACGGACGCGCTCGTCCTCGAGAGCCTCCGGTCGAACCCCGACGAGCGGCTGCTGGTCCGCTTCCAGCGCGTCCTGCAGGTCTCGACGTTCTCGGGCACCGACGAGAACGAACTCGCCCTCTCGGGGACGGAGGAGGATCTCCGCCAGCGCCTCCTCGAGGAACCCGCCCTGCTCGAACCCGGCTTCACGCCGCTTGCGACGGAACGAGCGACGCCCGCCGGGGCCGTCGACATCTACGGCGAGGATTCGGCGGGCCGAACGGTCGTCGTCGAACTCAAGCGCCGCCGCGTCGGGCCGGACGCGGTGAGCCAGCTCCGGCGCTACGTCGACGCCCTGACGCGGGACCTCCACGCCGACGCCGACGTCCGCGGGATTCTGGTCGCGCCCTCCGTGACCGACCGCGCGGAACGGTTGCTCGGCGAGCACGGTCTCGAGTTCGTGTCGCTCGAGCCGACCGACGGGTGAGTACCACGCACGGGCGCGATCGTCGAACCGCTACACGTCGCTTTCGGACCGTTCTCGGCTTGAGCAGAAAGGGGGCGGGTTTACTGTCGCGGTATCCCGTAGCATGGTGTGCCGACTACCGAGTGCAGTTCCAATGAGACGGATGTTCCCCGTGCAGCCATCGGCAGCGCGCTCTCGAAAGCGACGCGGCGAGAGATCCCCCGACCGATCGCTTCCCCGCAGACCGGCATCGCGTCCGCTACCCTCGACGCGACGGCCCGTCGAAGGCGCAGAACCAGTTACCGTCGCGTTCACGCAGATGCTCCCGCCGTGCGTGGGGGTGACATCCGCTCTGCGTGCGGGTGACGTCCGCTCTGCGTGCGGGTGACGTCCCGTGAGTGCTCGGTTCCGTCCCCCGCCCGTCCGCCCCCGATCGGCGCTCACGCGCACTCGAGTACGGATCGGACTCGCCGTCCTCGTTCTCCTCTCGGCCGCCGTCGTCGTCAACGGAGCCGCGGGCGGCCTCTCGACGGCGTCGGAGGAGGCCGTTCCGAGGGCCCCGCCGACGGAGAACCACACGGTCGTCACCGAATCGGGACGCGCGGGGACCATAACCGCCTACGAACCCGACGGCGACGTGCTGTACTACAACAACTCGCGGACGAAGTACTTCGACGTGGACCCCGTCGAGGGCGATCCGCTGACCGTCGAGTACGCGGCGACCGACACGATCCACACCGAGGGCCCGACCTGTTCCGATCCGCCGTGCGCGCGAAACGTCATCGAGCGCGTCGACCTCGAGACCGGCGACGTCGAGATCGTTTACGAGCGCTACGATCACAAGGAGACCGCCGCGGAGTGGCACGACGCGGATCGCATCGACGAGAGGCACGTGGTCGTCGCCGATATCGTCGCCGATCAGGTGTTCATCGTCGACACGGAGACGGAGGTCGTCGAGTGGCTCTGGGACGCTCAGAGCGATTTCGCCCTCGAGAGCGGCCACGCGTTCCCCAACGATTGGGCCCACATCAACGACGTCGAGTACGTCGACGAGGGCCGACACGAAGGTCGAATCATGGTCAGCATGCGCAACCAGGATCAGGTCGTCTTCCTCGATCGGGAGGAGGGAGTGGTCGAAAACTGGACGCTCGGTAGCGAGAACGAGTACGAGATCCTGCACGAACAACACAACCCCGATTACATCCCCGAATCGCGGGGCGGTCCGGCGATCGTCGTCGCCGACTCCGAGAACGGCCGCGTTCAGGAGTTCCAGCGTGAGGACGGCGAGTGGACGCGCACGTGGCAGTGGGAGGACGACCGCATCCAGTGGCCCCGCGACGCCGACCGCCTTCCGAACGGGAAGACGCTGATCACCGATACGCACGGCAACCGCGTGCTGGCGGTCGACGAGTCCGGCGAGGTCGTCTGGCAGGTCGAGTCGACGATGCCCTACGACGCCGAACGCCTCGAGACCGGGGCCGAGAGCGAGGGCGGCCAGAGCGCACGGGAACTCGGCCTCGAGTCGCGTACGGTCGACGACGGGGACGCCGAAACCGGCGCCGGCGGGTTTCGGCCGGTCGAATTCGTCGGATCGATCGTCGAGTCGATTCTCCCTCACCGACTCTACAACGCGTTGATCTTCGTCGCCCCCGTCTGGGTCGGCGTGACCGAGGCCGCCGCCGTCGTCGTCGGGGTCGCGGCGGGACTCACCTGGGCCGGCCTCGAGACTGCGTGGTGGCTCCGTGACGCTAACGTCGCGTTCCGATCCCCGATCGTCCGCGAGGATGAGGGCGAGGAACGCCGTCAGTAAGGGGGGACCAGGTTTGCGATGAGTTCGGTCGCCGTCACCCGGTTCGAAAAATCATACGTTCAAGCGTCTCGCTGCCTGCTCTCCAGCGATTTCGACCGGATTCGAAACGACAGGAGCGTCCAGACGGCTCGACCGCCGATCGCGCCGACGGTGGTGATGAGCAGGAGCGAGCAGAAGTACCACGGCTTGGCCTGCACCACGGCCAACCCCCTCGTGGAGGCGGGGACGACGCCGAGTGCGAGTAGGTAAAACCCGGTGAGAAGGGCGAGCGACTCTCGACGATAACCGTGCCAGTAGAGGATCACGACGAGCACGCCCGAGAGTAACCCGAGTTGCCCGGAGTGAAGTTCCGGAATCGTGCTGAAAACCGACGAGAGGACGTTCTCAACCGTAGCCATAATACGGTGCTCTCAGCGGAGGGCTATATGCGGTACCCTGTATCTATTCAGCCGATATAGTGGGGGCGGCCGACAGCGACGACTGCGGGGGAATCCGTTCGACCCGAGGTCTGACCGGGACGGTCCCGCGAGGGTCGCCTCGAGAGGCCCCCGAATCCGTAACTCGACGGGGTCACGAATCACTCCCCTGCACGTGCCACGGTGGTCCCTAACTCGGTCGGCACCGCGATTCGAACTGTCGATGAACGTCTTCTCAGAACCAGAGCAGCGAAGCGACAGCACCGACGTCCTGCGATCCGACGGGACCGAATCTGCCGTTACCGAAACGCCGATGTTCCGTCTCGGTCGCATCCTCTTCGGCGGCATCCTCGCGTTCAACGCCCTCGACAACCTCCGGAACCTCCAGGGGCGGGTCGATTACGCCGACGCCAAGGACACGCCGCTGGCTCGCGTTTCGGTCCCCGCGATCAGCGGGAGCCTCCTGCTGGGCGGGCTCAGCGTCGCCCTCTGGCGGGCCCCGGTGGCCGGTGCCACGGCGGTCGCCAGCTTCCTCATCGGCGTCACGCCGATGATGCACGACTTCTGGAACGCGGAGGATGAGGAACAGCAACAGCAGGAACTGATCCACTTCCTGAAGAACACCGCGCTTCTCGGCGGCGCGCTCGCGTTCCTCGAGATCGCCCAGCGCGAAGAGTGACCGGTTCGCCCTCGCTTGCGACCTAGCGAGGAGACGACCGACGTGTCGTTCGTCCGAAGACTTTTCTTCGAGGTCAGGGAACGATCGAACCGACGAGGGATCGATTGATGACTGGCGACCTCCGCGTTCGCCGGGTTCGGCCGGCGGATACCGACCGCATCCAGGACCTGCACGAAACGGCCATGCGAGACGTCGGTGCCTACGTCGAGGACGGACCGGACGACGACCTCGAGGCCGTCACCGAAACCTACCTCGAGTCGGACGGCGAGTTCCTCGTCGGCGAGCGCGAGGATCGAATCGTCGCGATGGGCGCGTTCCGACCGGTCGAGGAGACGGATTACGTGACGGATTTCGTCTCCGATCTTCCGGCGTCGACGGTCGAACTGACACGGATGCGCGTCGACCCCGACCACCAGCGACGGGGGTACGGCCGGCGGATCGCCGCGGAACTCGAGGGGCGCGCCCGCGACCGGGGCTATACGGACATCGTGCTCGATACGATGGCAACGCAGACCGCTGCGCGTGAACTGTACGAGACGCTGGGATACGAGGAGGCGACGCGCGAGCGCATCGATGGGTTCGACGAGCCGTTCGACCTGCTCTTCTATCGGAAGTCGTTGCTCGGTGAGGAGTGAGACGTTTCGGACCGCGGTCAGTCCTCGAGCAGCCGCTTCAATCGATCCAGTTCCGTCAGCGCCTCGACGGGCGTGAGGTGCGCGAGGTCCAGCGCCCGGAGTTCGGCGGCGACGTCAGTTGGAATATCTCCTACGTCGGAGCGTAGCTCCGACGAGGATCGCGAACCAGCGGTTCGCTCACCCCCATCTGCAGTGGCCGCAGCGGGCGCGCCCCCGGCGTCGTCGGTTCCGGCTGACGCGCCTGACTCGTCAGTCTCGTCACGCGTGTCGCCGTTCCCGTCGTCGACCGCATCCGCTCCGGCCGCCTCAGCGACCAGTTCCCGCGAGCGCTCGACCACGTCCGCGGGGACGCCCGCGGCAGTCGCCACCTCGACGCCGTAGGACCCCGTCGCCGCGCCGGGCGCGATTTCGTGGTGGAAAACGACCTCGCCGTCTTCCTCGTCGACCTCGAAGTGGAGCGTGAACGCGGCCTCGAGGTCGTCGGCCAGTTCGGTCAGCGGGTGGTGGTGGGTCGCGAACAGCGTCGTCGCGCCGACCCGGTCGTGGACGTACTCGGTGATCGCCTGCGCGATGGCGAGGCCGTCGGCGGTCGAGGTGCCCCGGCCCACCTCGTCGAGCAAGACGAGCGAGTGCTCGTCGGCTTCCCGCAGGATGGTCGCGAGTTCGTCCATCTCGACCATGAACGTCGAGCGCCCGCCCGCGATGTCGTCGCTGGCGCCGACGCGGGTGAAGATCCGATCGACCGGCGTCAGTCTGGCCGCCCGCGCGGGGACGAAACTGCCGACCTGCGCGAGCAGGACGATCTGGGCGACCTGCCGCATGTAGGTCGACTTACCCGACATGTTCGGACCCGTGATCACCGCCAGCCGTCGGTCGTTCGTCAGGTGGGCGTCGTTCGGGACGAACGACTCCTGCGTGCGCTCGACGACGGGGTGGCGACCGCCCTCGACGTCGATCACGAGACCGTCTCGTCCCTCGCGCTCGAGCATCTCGGGTCGACAGTAGTCGTACTGGGCCGCGACGGTCGCGAGCGAGACGAGCGCGTCCAGCGTCGCGAGCGCGTCGGCGAGGCTCTGAACGCGTTCGACCTCGGCGGCGACCTCCCGGCGAACCTCGCGGAAGAGTTGGTACTCGCGCTCGTCGGCCCGCTGCTGGGCGCCGACGATCTCGTCCTCGCGCTCTTTCAGTTCCGGCGTGACGAACCGCTCGGAGTTCTTCAGCGTCTGGCGGCGCTGGTAGTTCTCGGGCACCGACTCGAGGTTCGGGTTCGTCACCTCGATGTAGTAGCCGTGGACCGAGTTGTGGCCGACCTTCAGCGAGTCGATTCCCGTCCGCTCGCGCTCGCGCTCCTCGAGGTCGTCGATCCACTGCTTCCCGTCCCTGGCGGTCCCCCGGAGGTCGTCCAGGTCCGCGTCGTACCCCTCCGCGATGATCCCGCCCTCGGTGATTTCGATCGGCGGCTCCGCGACGATCGAGTCCTCGATCAGTTCGCGGACGTCCGTCAGCGGATCGAGATTGGCGTGGAGTTCACGCAGGTGCTCGCAGTCCGCGTCGTCGAGTTGCTCCCGAATCTCGGGGACGACCGCGAGCGTATCCCGCAGCGAGCGCAGGTCCCGGGCGTTCGCTCGCTCGCGGGAGATGCGACCGATCAGCCGCTCGAGGTCGTAGACCTCCCGCAGGCGGTCGTGAAGCCGTTCGCGAGTCTGGACGGCCGCTTTCAGTTCGGCGACCGCGTCGTGGCGCGCCTCGATCTGATTCGGATCGAGCAGGGGCCGACGGATCCAGTCCCTGAGTTTGCGGCCGCCGAGCGCGCTGGCAGTTTCGTCGAGCACGCCGACGAGCGTGGCGTCGTCCCGCCCCCGAACCGATCGCGGTTCGAACAGTTCGAGGCTCCGCAGCGCGACGGCGTCGAGCAGCAGGTACTCCCGCGGATCGTAGCGGGTGAGCTGGGTGATGTACTCGAGTCGCTGGTCCGCGTCGCCCTCGAAGACGGCCTCGACGCGGCGCTCGTCGCTCTCGCCGCGTTCCCCCTCGTGCTCGCCGCCGCGGACGTACTCGGCGTACGCGAGCAGCGCGCCGCAGGCCCGGACTTCGACGTCGCTCGCGAGCAGGGCGTCGGGGTTCCGGAAGTACGTCGCAACTTTCTCCCCCGCCCGTTCGATATCGAACGCGCGCGCGTCGAACGGCGTCACCATGCAGTCGTCGGGGACGGGCTCGGCGGGCGCGTCGGGACCGACGACCGCCTCGGAGGGGGCGAATCGGCTCACCTCGTCGGCGATCGACTCCCCGCTGGTCGCGCTCGTCGCGTAGAAGTCGCCGGTCGAGACGTCGAGCAGGGCGAGACCGAGGCGCTCGCCGTCTCGAGCCAGCGCGGCGACGAAGTTGTTGTCGTCGCCGGCCAGCAGTTCGTCCTCGGTGAGCGTCCCGGGCGTGATCACGCGCGTCACCGCGCGCTCGACCACGCCGGACGTCTCGCCGGGTTCCTCCACCTGATCGGCGACAGCGACACGGTAGTCGGCCTCGAGCAACTCCTCGACGTACGACTCGGCGTTGTCGATCGGGATGCCGGCCATCGGGTACTCGCCGGTGGAGTCCTCGCGGCTGGTCAGGGCGATCTCGAGCAGGCGCGCGGTGCGCTCGGCGGCCCCGCAGAACGTCTCGTAGAAGTCCCCCACCTGAAAGAGGACGATCGCGTCGTCGTAGCGGGCACAGAGGTCGTGGTACTGCGCCATCATGGGCGTCAGCTCGTCGCGTTTCTCGGCCATCTCCTCGGGAGGGCCAAGCGCCGGATCCATACGTGAAACCCGCCGTCGAACGCGGAAATAGCTTGCTGGATCGCCCGCTGCCGGTCGGTTTCGGAGATAGTTAGATCAGGTTTATAGTCACGATAACGGAAAAAGCGTATTACGCTCGAGGTTGGAGACCCCGACGAGTAGCATGAGCGCCCGTTCGTCGATCGCGACCCGCGCACTCGCCTGCCTCGTCGCCGTCCTCGTCCTCGGTTCCGGGACGGTTGGCGTCGCCACCGCGGCGACCGGCGGTTCGACGTGGGAGACGACCAGCGACCCGCTCGGGGAGCGTACCGGCACGACGACGGTCGTTCTCGAGACGGTCGTCGTCGGGACGACCGACGCGCTCGAAAATACGACCGACGAGACGACGACGGAACTCGAGAACGCGACGAACGAGACCACTGACACCGTTGATGGGACCGTCAACGAAACGATCGACACCATCGAGAATACGACCGACGAGACGACGACGGAACTCGAGAACACGACCGACGAGACGACGACGGAACTCGAGAACACGACCGACGAGACGACGACGGAACTCGAGAACACGACCGACGAGACGAACGCCCTCCTCGAGAACGTGACCGAACGGGTGACCGCCCCGATCGAGGTGCGCGGCGGGGTCGGTGTCGAGGGGGACGGCTCGAACGTGACGGTCGGAACGGAACTCGGGGTCGCCGCGGCATCGAACGACGACGGGGCGGCCGAGGAGGACTCGAGCGGCGACGATGACGGCGAGGGTACCGGCCCGGCTCCGTCCGGCAGCGGGTCGTCGGGCGTCGATGCCGTGCTCGTCGGCCTGCTCGGCGCGATCACCGCCTCCGGCGCTGCCGCGGGGAGCACCGGTGCGTCCGCCGGGGCCGGGGCCAGCGGCGCGTCAGCCGGCGGCGCCGCGGCCGGCAGCGCAGCGGGTCTCGTGGGCGGTTGGCTGAGCCAGTTCGGCCAGCTTCCCGGCCTGCGCCACCTCCGGCGGGCCGGTTCGACCCTCCCCTGGGAGCTCCTGCCGATCTTCAGGTACAGCCGCTACGACGACTCGGACCCCCTCGAGAACGACCGACGGCGGGCGGTCTACGAGACGATCGCGGCCGATCCCGGCTGCTACCTCTCGCAGGTGAGCGATCGGAGCGACGTCGCGCTCTCGACGGTCCGCCACCACGTCCGCGTCCTCGAGGAGGAAGGGCTGGTGACCTCGGCCAAACTCAACGGCAAGCGCCGTTACTACCTCGACGCGGACGGCAACCGGCCGGGCGAGGGGACCGACGTCGCAGACGCCGAACTCCACGCCGCGCTCGCGGAACCGGCGAAGCGCGGGGTTCTCGAGACGCTCGCAGAGCTCGGATCGGCGCCGAACGGCCGCCTCGCGGACGAACTCGAGCGCGACCCGAGTACCGTCTCCCACCACCTCTCGGCGCTCGAGGACGACGAACTGGTCGTCCGCGAGAAGGACGGCCGAGCGATGGTCAACGAACTCGCGCCGGACGTCGAGGCGACGCTGCGCGACGAAGGGACCCCGTCCGAGGAGGAGTCGGCGGAGCCACCGATGTCGGCCCCCGCGGACGACTGACGGCGGTGTGGATGGGCCGAGTACTCACGTCCGCGATTCTCAGGTACCCGTCTCGAAGTAGCGGTCGGCGTGTGCCTCGCAGCCGGGATTGAACGACGCGCCGCAGGACGGGCACCGATAGTCGGCCTCGAGGTACGCTGGAACGGTCAGTTCGGTCCCGCAGACGCCACACAGCACCGACGGCTCGTCGAATCGGTCGCGCGGCCACGGAATCGCGTCGTGGTCGGCGACAGCCTCGTGGCACCGATAGCAGGGAAAATACGTCTCGCAACAGGCGAACCTGAAGGCGACCACGTCGCGGTCGGTGTGGTAGTGAGCACACCGGGTCTCGGAGCCGACGTCGACGCCGCGAACGGGTGGTCCGGACACGGGTATCGATCGTACTCAGGTGGCGGCAGAACTTTGCGGTTGCGAATCGGCCGTCATAGATCACTTCTCGAGTTCGTGACTGCCAGAAGCGGACCCGTAAGTGCTGGAGACAGCAGCGGCTCGAGCGGCCCTCGGCGGGCCGGTTCGGTCGGGACGACGAGCGCGTGATCGCGACCGCTACTCGAACTGCGCCGTGTCGCCGCGGCGGTAGCGATCGAGTCGACGATAGCCGTGGACGGTCGCGTTCTCGTCGAGTTCGATCTCGTAGCGGCCGACGATGTCCTGCGTGTCGGGGACGGCCCGGCGTTCGACGACCTCGACGATCGCTCGCCAGCCATCGTCGGTCGGCGTGATCTCGCTGACCGCGTCGAACTCCCTGCCGATGAGTTCGCCGGCCGTCGACTGGACGGTCCGGCGGACGGCCAGCACGCCGGCGATCTCGTCGTGGTCGGTGTCGACGTCGGCGTCGACGGACTCCGGATCGGTCTTCTCCTCGTCGGTCATGTCGACCGTGCCGAGCTCTCGACTCTGGCTCTCGGCGTCCGACTCGTCCTGTGCTTGTTCGTCTTCGACTGCTTGACTGTCACTCACGGTTGGATCACTCTCGTCGTGCTGGTAGCAGAACCCGTCGTCCCGGGCCGGTCGCGAGCAGCGCTCGTCGTTCTCGGTGAGCGCCTGACACTGGTCCGCTGATTGTTTCGTATCCGCTTCGGCCATTGGCTTGTTCTGAACCTACGTTCGTTTCGCGTGTGCTGATTCTCCAGGTGTTTCGATCTCGTCTCGAGGCGGTGCGTGCGCCCCGCCCGTTCGACGACGAGCGGGGTCGTGGGTCGTCGACCCGGTTCAGACCGACTCGGCGATCTGCGTCCGTAACTGCGAGACGTCCTCGGGCCCTTCGCCGGCGATCTTCGGCGCGAGCACGTCCATGAAGACGTCGGTCAGCAACTCGTCGTCGAACTCGCCGGCCTCGGCGTCGCCGTCACCGTTGCGCCGGCCGTCGAAGACCGCGAGTCCCTTCGCGGCCGTGATCGCCGCCCGCGTGCCGACGACGAGGTCGAGTTCGTCGCGCAGCGCCCGCGTCTTCGAAACGATCGCCTCGACGTCCTCCTCCGAGAGGTCGACGTGGGAGTTGACGATCGCCCGTTCGGTTTCCTCGTCGTAGTAGTCGATGTGAACGCCGACGAAGCGGTCGAGCAGCGCGTCCTGCTGGCGGTGGACGCCCGCGTACTCGACGTCGTTCGAGGTGAAGATCGCCCGGAACTCGGGGTGGACGTCGATCGTCCGATCCTCGCCGCGCTTGCCCGGTCGCTCGAGGACGCCCTCCTCGAACACCGAGAGCAAGACGTTGTGCGCCGAGGGATCGCTGCGCGAGAACTCGTTGTAGACGAGCGTCGCGCCCTCCCGGACGGCCACCGAGAGCGGGTTGTCCACCCAGCGTTCGCGAACGATCTCGGTCTTCTTGCTGACCCCGCCGACGAACTGGTCGCTCTCCTTGTACCGCTCGCCGCCGGCGTTCGCGCCGACGAGTGCGGCCGTGTCGACCGACTCGTCGCCGTTGATCCAGACGACCGGGCGACCGCGTTCGGCGGCGGCCGACAGCGCAAGCGCCGTCTTCCCACAGCCCGTCGGGCCGATCAGGTGGACCGGCTTCTCCGCTTCGAGCCAGCCGTTGATCCTGTCGCGCAGCGAGGCGACGGCGTCGGTCTCGATGAACGGCTCGGGAGCGACGTCCTCGGGGGCGGAGAGCGGGCTGTCGCCGTTCTTCTCGCCCATCTTCGACGACCTGCGGGCCAGTTCTTTCTTCGCTCGCCGCCCCTCTTTCTGGGAGCGGTCGGTCGCGATCTTCCGACCTCTGACCTTGCGCTTGCGCGAAGAATCGTCGGCCATGGAGCGTTATTGGGAGGCTGATTCGGGTGACGATTCCGGACGCGGTTCGACCTCGAGCTCTTCGAGCTCCTCGAGGTCGCCCTCCGCCGTCGCTTGCTCAATTTTTGCGATCTCCTCCGCGTAGTGGAGGAAGGTGTCGACCGAGGCGACGACGACGCGGGCCTCGATCGTCAGTAGCTCGATCCCGACGACCGAGATTCGTGCCCAGACGTCGATGACGACGCCCTTGTCGAGGATGCGATCCAGTACCTCTGCGAGACTCGAGGAGTCGGGTCTCCGACCTGATGATGCTGCCATACGGATCCGGATACATCCCCTGCTGGTAACACGGATTGGGCTGCGACTGCAAGCCGCCCCCGGCGATCCGCCGGCGATCCCTAGCGTTCGGCCCGGCCACGACGGGCTGCGTCTGCAAGCATCACCATGACCCGTGGTCGCACCGAAATTTCCGTGACGAGTTCCTCGAATACCCGACGGTACCAGCCCGTGCCCCAACGCGTGCGGGTGCCCGGGCAATCGAAACCCCATCCCGTTCCCATGATATCTGTCCGATCGATCCGTCTCGAGACCGGTACCGAACCGGACCGCCAGCCGCGGTCGGGAGTACCACCGACGTCGGAACTACCACCGACGGTCCGCGTTCCGCACGAGCCGACCGACCGAGTCCCGCGCCGCCGGGCGGTGATCGACCGATGACCAACCGGTACGTCTACGGCATCACCGACGGCGAACCCGTGGAGTTCGAGACCGACGCCGTCGGCGGCGCCGACCGCGTCTACACGGTCTCACACCGACGGCTCAACGCCGTCGTCTCCGACATCGACACGACCGACCCGGAGGAGACCGACGAGGACGCCCAGCGACACGACGACGTGCTCCGGGAGATCATGGACCGCGACGGCGTGCCGGGGATCGTGCCGATGCAGTTCGGGATGGCCTTCGAGAGCGACCGCGAACTGAAGAACGTCCTCCGAGGGGCGAGACCGGCGTTTCGGCGCGCCCTGAACGATGTCGAGGGCCGGATCGAACTCGGGCTCAAGATCGTCCGCGAGGAGGACGCCGACGTCGACGGAGACGCCCTCGAGAACGCCGTCGAGGACGCGCTCGACCCCATCGCCGCCCAGTCGGTTCCCAACGACCTGTTCAGCGATCGGCTCGTGCTCAACCGCTCCTACCTCGTCGACCGCGACGCGCGCGGCCAGTTCGACGAAGCGATCGCCGACCTCGAGGAGGAGTACGACGACCTCATGTTCCGCTACACGGGCCCGTTCGCCCCGTACAGCTTCGTCGACGTCACGATCGGAGCCCAACGGTAACCATGTTCATCCTCGACGACCTCCTGATCCGTCCGTTCGTCGGCATCGTGGACACGCTGCACACGATGGCGCTGAGCGAGATGTACGACCTCGAGGCGATCGAGGACGACCTCAAGGAGAACCAACTGCTGTACGAACTCGGCGAACGCTCCGAGGAGGAGTACCGGCGTCGCAAGGACGAACTCGAGGAGGAACTCGAGGTCGCCCGCGACGTCCACGAGCGACTCACGAGCGGCCGCGTAGAGGTGAAACGTTGATGTCACGAGACGACCGCACACCAGAGGACGACCGACGCGACGAATCGACCGACGACCAGGGCCACTGGCTCTCGAGCCTGCTGTCGGCCCTCGAGTGGCTCGACGAGGCGTCGACGTCCGGCCAGCGCCGCGGCGATCGAACGGTCGTCGACTACGACGTCTCGATCCGCTCGGGCGACGCGCTCGACGACCGGATGCGATCCGATCGAGCGCCACGTGCCAGCCCCGATGACGGCCGGGTCGATCCCGATCGGGAGGCCGACCGAGACTGGAATCGCCCGCGGACGCGACGGTACAGGTCGGAATCGTCCGGCTCCTCGGAGTCCGCGATGCCGTCGAGCGACCACCACGTGACGACGCGGGAGGCCGAGGACGAACTGCTGGTCACCGCCGACGTCGCCGGCGCCGATCCGGACGACGTCACCGTCGGCTTCGACGGCGCGACGCTCGTCGTCGCCGTGGACGGCCGCGAACTCGAGCGGATCGAGGTGCCGTGGCCCGATCGAACGGCCGACGCGACGATCAAGAACGGCGTGCTCACCGTCCTGATCGAGCCGTCCTCGAGCGGGGAGCCGGCAGGGGAATCGTCGGCGGAGACGGAGGACAACGATGAGTGACGAGACGACCGACGACGAGAGCTTCGACGCCCTCCTCGACGACGCCGAAGACTGCCTCGCGAACCTCGACGAGTGCCTCGGCGGCGTCGAAAACGTCGACGACCTCGACGACAGCACCCTCGAGTCCGTCCTCGGCGACGTCGAGACGCTCGCGAGAGTCGTGCGCGAGACCGAAGACCTGCTCGAGGCGATCGACCTCAGCGAACTTCCAGAAGCCGTCGACGGGGACGAACTCCTCGAGGCGATCGAGCTCGGGGACATTCCCGAGGTGCTCGCCGACGACGAGCAGGGGGCGAGCGACCTCGTGAATTTCACGCAGCTCTTCCGGGCGATCAACCTGCTGAACGCCTGGGACGCCGCGGATCTGGCCGGTCTCTGGCGGGAGAAACGAGAACTCGACGACGCGATGGACGCCCTCGGGGACGGCGAGGACGCCGGCATGGTCGAAGACGCGATCTCGGACATCGCCAACGGGGACGACGACGACGGCGGCCTGATCGGCGGCGACGACGACGACTTGATCGAGATGGGCGCGGGCGACGCGAAGCAGGCGCTGGGTGACATCAACGTCGCGGAGGACCCGGAGGCCTACCAGATCGCCATTCAGGAGCAGGCGATGAAGGGGATCGACGCCTTCCGGTCGGCGCTGCTCGAGACCCACGAGAAGTTCGAGCAACTCTACGAGTTCAACCGGGAGAAGATGCGCCGCCAGGACACCAGCACGAACTCGCGGAACCCGACCGCGGCGGCGACCATTCCGACCGAACGCCGCGATCTGGGGGGCGGCGCCAAGTACTCGACGGTCCCCCAGAGCGTGAAGCTCTCGACGGCGCCGACCCGGAAACGGATCTACGGCCGCCGGTTCGAGATCGAACGCGAGAAACAGCGACGGAAGGAGGACGACCGCGGGAAACAGCAACGGAGCGGAAACGAACGCGGGAAACAGCGACAGAGCGGAAACGACAGCGAGAAACAGCAGCGGAACGAGAACGAACGGAGCGAACCCAATGATTGAGTTACCGAATTCGATTCGACGGCGACTCGAGGTACTGACGGCCGTCGGGCTGGCGACCGTGTCCACGCCGACGGCTGTGACCGCGTCGGCGGCGACCGACGGGAGCGGTTCGAAGCGGACGGACGAGGTCGCGACGGGTGCGGCCGACGACGGAGGTGAGCGCCGTGGTCGATGACTTCCAGCCGAGCCGCCAGAAGGCCGACCTCGCCGAGGTCGTCGAGATGCTGCTCGACAAGGGGATCGTCATCAACGCCGACATCGCCGTCTCGATCGGCGACACCCAACTGCTCGGCGTGCAGGTCCGGGCCGCCATCGCCTCCTTCGAGACCGCGGCGAAGTACGGCCTCGAATTCCCCGAGGGGACCGACATGCGACGCGTCGCGGCGGCGGTCGACGACCCGTCGATCGCCGAGACCGACCGGCCGAACCCGGTGATCGATCCCACGAGCGGCGTCAACGTTACGCCCGACGAGCAGTACGAAGACGCCGACGGGAGCGAGGGAGATGGCGACGGAGACTCGAGCGACGAGGGGAGCGACGAGATGCCCGACCGCGGCGCGTCCCACCTCGGGGCGCGGCCGGATCCGGACCGGCCCACGAGCGGCGGCTTCGACCTGCTCAGCGACGACACAGGTGAAAAAGAGGAGGCGGAATCCGCCGACGAAGGGGGTGACGAGGCGGACGACGGCGACGCTGACGACGACGCCGAGAAAGCAGAGGCGACGAACACGGAGGGCGAGTCGTGACCCAGATCGACGTCGGCGACGGCGAAGACGCGCGACAGGGGTTAGTCACCCTCGTCGTCACCGTCGTGGAGATCCTGATGGACGCCCTCGAGCGCGAGGCGGTCCGTCGCATGGAGTCGGGGAACCTCGCGGACGAGGAGATCGATCGGCTCGGCCGCCAGCTCGCGACGATCGAGGAGGAGATCGAGGCGCTCAAGGAAGACGAGGGGATCGAGGAGGGCGTCGACGACCTCCGGGGCGAACTCGACGGGCTGGTCAACGACGCGATCGAACAGCTCCACGGCGAACCCACCGCCATCAACAAACCCGGCTACTCCGTCTTCGGAGGTGAGGACGAGTGAGTTCCGACGGCGCGGGTGAACGGGTCGAAACCCTCGAGGACCTCGACGTCGAGGACGCCGTCGACGAGGCGCTGCCCGACTTCGACGACGGGCGGTACCTCTACTGTATCGTCCGGGCCGAGGAGGGTGCGACCCTCGAGACGACCGGCGTCGACGGCGAGCCGATTTCGATCGTCGTCGACGACGGCATCGGCGCGGTCGTCCACGAAACCGACGGGATCTACGACTCGGCGGACCTCGCGCAGGTTCGTCGTTGGCTGGTCCGCCACCAGACGGTCGTCGACGAGGCCGGCGAGGCCTTCGGCACGCCGATCCCGTTCCAGTTCGACACGATCCTCCGGGGCGACGACGCGCGCGTCCGCGAGTGGCTCCGCGAGGAGCGCGACACGCTCGAGCGCGCGCTCTCGGGGCTGGCGGGCCACTGGGAGTACCGCGTCGAGGTCGTCGAGATCGATCCGATCGACGACGACGCGCTGATCGAACAGGACGAGCGATTGCAGGATCTCGCCCAACAGATCGACGACTCGAGCGAGGGGGCGGCGTTCCTGCTCGAGAAGAAGTTCGACCAGCGCCTGAAAGAACTGCGTGCGTCCCGCCGCGAGTCGATCACCGCCGATCTGCAGGAACGACTCGCGGACGTCGCGCGCGAGGTTCACACCCTCGAGCGGTCGCCGTCCGCGTCGCTCTCCGACGAGGTCGCCGGCGAGGGAGCGGACGAAGACGACGGCGAAACCCTGTGTCGGCTGACGCTGCTCGCCCACGAGGACGACGAGGGGGCGATCGGGTCGATCCTCGACGACGTGGCCGCGAACGACGGCTTCGAGGTCAGGTTCACGGGCCCCTGGCCGCCGTACACGTTCGCGCCGGAACTGGGCGGCGACGAATCGACCGACACCCCACCCAACGCATGAGACCGCGAAAGGACGAGGAGACGCTCGTCGACGTGCTCGACGTCCTGCTCAGGGACGGCGCCGTCCTCCGGGCGGACGTGATCGTCTCGGTCGCGGACATCCCGCTGGTCGGGATCAAACTCACCGCGGCCATCGCCGGGATGGAGACGATGACCGAGTACGGCCTCTTCGAGGAGTGGGATGTCGAACGCCGACGATCGGCGCTGAGCCGTCGCCAGCACCAGCGGGATCGGAGCGAACCGCCCGACGAACTCGAGCGGATCACGGTCGGGACCAGTCACGACGGTGCGTTGGCGCAGGAGGACGACGAGGACCGAGACGACAACGAGGAGTGAGCCGAACCGCAAAAGCGGTGGCTACGGACTCACTATCGGCGCCTCGAATCGAGCGGGGCCGAGTCGGAGCGCGTCGTCGGATCGAGGACGAGACGAGGAGATCGAGAACGGAACGGAGAACGTGGAGGGCGACCGACGATGCGACCGGAAGCGACGGTCGCCGGCTGTCAGGCGTACTCCGGTCGTTCCGTCGTGAGTTCGACGTCGCCGGTAACGGTCTCCGTGTCGCGGTCTTCGTCGTAGACGTACTGGCCCGTCGCCCCGCAGAGCGTGCACTCGTAGGTCTCGGAGATCTCGTTGATCATCTCGCCGTCCTCGAAGTAGACGCGGCTCTGGGTGATCTGCAGGAATTGGGCGGTCTCGCAGTTACTGCAGGTGATCATACCCGATCGAAAGCCGCGACCGGTTGTAGTTATCCGGCTTGTAACCGAAAGTGCGGCCGGCCTATGCGGCTCTTACCGCGGTCTGACCGGCCAGCGAGCGAAGCGTCGAGTGACGTGACCGCGGCTCGAATAACAGCACCGTTCGCCGGAGTAATCTGTACATACTGGCCGATAGCGACGCGGACGATCGGCGCGAAGGCGCGTCAGTGACGCGGCCGACGGCCGACTCGAGGGGGCATCACTCCGACACCGCGATTCGGTCGCCGGTACGGGCCGCCTCGTAGGCCGCTTCCGTCAGCGCCGTCACCCGGAGCGCGTCGCGAGCGGTCGCCGGCGGTTCGCTCCCCGTCCGAACGCTCTCGAGGAACGCGTCGGCCCGCGACTGCTCTGTTCGGACGTCGATGTAGGGATCGTATTCGCCGGCGTCGTCGTCGATTTCGGTGATCGTCCGCGGGCCCCACTGGCGCCCCTCGAGGTAGACGGCGCCGTCGTCGTCCCAGAGATGCAGGTGCTCGCGGACCGAGGGGGCGTCGCCGTTGAACGAGAACGTGCCGGTCGCGCCGTTCTCGAACCGGACGTCGAGGTGGGCCCGCCGATCGATCCGCTCGTCGTCGTCGTGAAACTCCATGCTCGCGGCGACCGATTCCGGCTCGAGGCCGGTCGTCCAGAGGACGCCGTCGAGGACGTGGCTGCCGGTGTCGTAGAGGAAGCCGCCGCCGGAGAGGTCCGGATCGAGCCGCCAGGTCCCCCGCGAGTCGTCGATCCAGCCCTGCGTGATCGATGCCGTCAGCCAGTTCGGGGACTGCTCGGTAAAACGCGCTCTGGCCGTTTGAAACGCCGTCTGGAGGTGTCGCTGGTAGCCGACCATCAGCGTCTCCGAACCGCGTTCGGCCCGGTCGGCGAGGTCTCGTGCGCGTTCGAGGTCCGTCGTCAGCGGCTTGTCGCAGTAGACGTGACAGCCGGCCTCGAGAGCAGCGACGACCTGCTCGTAGTGGAGCGTGTGTGGCGTTCCGATCAGGACGGCGTCGATCGGTTCGGCCTCGAGCATCGCCGCGTAGTCGGTGTACCGCCGATCCTCCGGGACCTCGAACTCGGCACCCGTCTCCTCGAGTCGGTCCGTATCGAGGTCGCAGAGCGCCCGCACGGTCGCGTCCGCGTGCCGGTGAAACTGTCCGCCGACGGTCGTCCCGATGTATCCCAGTCCGACGATGCCGATGCGAATCGGGCGTTCCGAGGCGTCGTGGCGCATAGTTTCGAACGCTCGTTCCAGAACCATGCCTCTGCGGGCGTCGCAGGCAAGCACGTATCCGTTCTGGGTTCTGCGGGTTCCGACTCGTTCCCGTCGGTCAACGCACCCTCCCGGTGGCCGACCCACCCTCGCCCCTCGAGTCACTGGGCCACCGGTTCGCGGTTCGAACGTCGACGTAACTGCGCTCTAGTCGGAGACTGTCAGCACGTTATTCAGTGCCTGTAACGGGTTCGCGTCGACTACCATCAGCCAAGTGCCTGCATAACAATGGGTGGAAACGCCATCGACTCGGATGCGGGGAGAACGACCCCGCCGGGTACACGCTCGACTCACTGCGACGCGCTGACCAGCCGATTGCGTGCGTTCGTGCCCGGATGCTCGGAAGTGGACTCGCCCCCGCTTCGAGTTAGCTCATGTCTCTCACGCCAGGGCGGGTTCCCGCCCCCGCCCGGCTTCACCAACCGACTCACCGACGAGCCGCGGCTATCGTCCGGTCGGGAGTGAACGGCCAGTTGCGTTCGACCAGTACCCGTGTCGATCGGCGAAAAATTGTGATCGTGCGGCGCGGGCGTCTCGCGTCGCCGCTCAGAACTCGGTAATGACGGGGATGCCGACCGTCTCGTAGTCGTCCATCGAGGCCAGCGTCTCCGGCAGGTCGTCGAGCGAGAGTCGCTCGCCGATGATCTTGCTCGGCTCGAGCGTGCCCTGCGCGATCAGCTTGAACAGTTCCTCGTAGCGGACCAGCGGCATGCCGAAGGAGCCGTGGAAGTCGATCTCCTGCATCGTCATGATGTCGACTGGCAGTTCGATCTGGCCCTCCTCCTCGCCGGTCGTCAGGCCGACCTGTACGTGGCTCCCCCGCGTGCCGAGGCTGTTGACCGAGTTTTTACAGGTCTCGGCGACGCCCAACGCGTCGATAGAGACGTCGGCGCCGCCGTCGGTGATCGACTGGACCTCCCGGGCCGCGCTGTCGACTTCGGTGACGTTGACCGTCGCGCGAGCGCCGAGTTCCTCGGCGCGCTCGAGTTTGTCGTCCACGAGGTCGATCGCGATCGGGTGGGCGCCCAGCGCGTTCGCGATGTGGATCGCGGAGAGCCCGACGCCGCCGCAGCCGTGGACGGCGACCCAGTCGCCGGGGCGGAGATTCGCGCGGTCGGCCAGCGCGTGGTAGGCCGTCATGAACCGGCAGCCGAGGCCGGCCATCTCGTCGTACTCGACGTCCTCGGGGAGTTTGACGCAGTTGAAGTCCGCTTCCCGAACCGGGAAGGCCTCCGCGAACGCGCCCTGGGAGAACTCGGAGAGTCCGAGCGGAATTACCGTCTCGCAGTTGTTAGCCCGTCCCTCGCGGCAGTGGGGACAGGTCCCGTCGCCGAGGTGGAACGGGACGGCGACCCGGTCGCCCTCCTCGAGCGTCTCGACCTCGGATCCGACCTCGGAGACGACGCCGGCGGGTTCGTGGCCGAGAATCTGGCCTTCGGGGACGCCCGCCCCGATCCAACTCCAGTCCCCCTGCCAGGCGTGCCAGTCGCTGCGACAGACCCCGCACGCCTCCGTCTCGACGATCACCTGATCCGGCTCCGGCTCCGGATACGCGACGTCTTCGATCTCGAGCGGTTCCCCGTGTTCATCGATTACGGCTGCTCGCATGTGATCGTAGTTCTGTAGGATGGTACAAAAGTTTATGAGGTATTGCCATAGTTTGGAATCGGAAACGGACTAGCCGTTTATCGCGCGTTCAGCTGAGTAGTTCGGCGCTTTCCACTGATAATTCCACCGTCACGTCCTGACGGGTCTGTTCGCTGATCTGATCGATGTTTCGCGTCAGGACCTCGAGGACGTCTTCCGGTTCAGGGTAGACCAGCAGGTTCCCGTCCCCGTCTTCCATCACGAGTTGCGTGTCCGCGAGGGTCACCTGATCGCCCTCGATGTGAGCGACGGTGGCCGGGAGCGCCTCCGCGCCGCCGACGTCACCCTCCTCGACTTTCGCGATGTAGAGGGAATCGAGCCCGATCAAGTCCTTGTACTCGCGGACCCGCTCCGCGCACGCGACCATGTCGCGCGTGATCGCCGTCTTCCCCTCGTCGCCGTGCGTCCCCTCGTAGCAGTGTTTGCAGACACGGAGTTCCATCCGCATACCGTGTGGTTCGTGATCGCTCCGCAAGGGGATTTCGCAGGCGATCGTGGCGTTCTCTCTAAATTTGATATTTTCTCGATACGAACTAAAATTCATTCGCCGAGAGTCGTCTCACTACCGGAATATTCAGCAAGGAAAAGTGTGTTCTATAGCGTATATTTTTGGTCGATTTCATCGGTCAAAGCAACGGTTAAAGGAGGTTCGCGCCGTACGAGCTATCCGATGGCACGGGAGTATCCGAGCCGCGTTCTCAGGGTCGACCTCTCCGACCGGACCGTCTCCAGCGAGCCGGTCCCGGAGACGTGGCTCGAGCGCTACATCGGGGGGAAGGGACTCGGCGCGCGGTACCTCTACGCGGACCTCGAGCCGGGAACCGACCCGCTCTCGCCCGAGAACGTGCTGGCGTTCGTCGTCGGTCCGGTGTCGGGGCTGACCCCGGGCGAGCCCCGGTACGCGGCGATCACGAAGTCGCCGCTGACGGGGACCTTTCTCGACTCCTACAGCGGCGGCGAGTTCGCCGGTCGGCTGGCGGGATCGCTCGAGGACCACCTCGCCGTTCTCGTCACGGGCCAAGCCGACGAACCCGTCGTCCTCTCGGTCGCGGACGGCGAGGCGACGATCGAACCCGCAGACGACCTCCGCGGTACCGACGCCGCGGAGACCTGCGCGGCCTTTCCCGACGCCGGCGTCGCTTGCATCGGCCCCGCCGGGGAGCACGAGGTCCAGTACGCCACCATCGCCGCCGACGGCGGGGACCACCACGCCGGGCGGGGCGGCGCCGGCGCCGTGATGGGCTCGAAGAACCTGAAGGCCGTCGTCGCGCGCGGCGAGGCGCCGACGGGACTCGAGGATCTCCGGGAGCGCTACGAACGCCGCTTCGCCGAGAGCGAGGACGGGCGGTGGCAGTCGGCCAGCGGGACGCTCGAGACGATCGACGTCGCGAACGCGGTCGGCGTGCTTCCGACGCGGGGCTGGCAACATAGCCGATTCGACGGCGCCGACGACCTCGGCATCGAGGCGGTCCGCGAGCGCGCCAGCGGAAGAGAACGTCCCGACGACGCGGTCCCTGGCGGGTTTCGGGTCGAGACCGGGGCGGGCGAGAGCGTCCCGCGGGGGGCCACGCCGATCGTCCTCGGGGCCGGGCTCGCGATCGACGATTTCGACGCCGTCGCGACGCTGGGCGCGGTCTGCGATCGCCTCGGGGTCGACGTCATCAGCGCGGGGAACGCGGTCGCCTGGGCCGTCCGCGCCAGTCAGGCGGACCTGCTCGAGCGCGACCTCTCCTTCGGCGACGAAGACGCCGCGAACGACGTGATCCGCGAAATCGCGTCCAGAAAGACTCCGCTGGGCGACGCGCTGGCCGACGGGATCGACGCCGCGGCCGCCGAATTCGGCGGCGAGGACCTCGTCCCGACGGTCAAGGGGATGGACTACTCGTCGTACGATCCCCGCGGCGCGGAGACGATGGCGCTGGCCTACGCGACCAGCGATCGGGGCGCCTGTCACCGACGGGCCAGACCCGTCGAGTCCGAAGCGGTCGGCCGGGCGTGGCCCGACGACCGCGCTCGCGTCGCCGCCGTGGCCGGCGAGCAGAACCGCCGAGCGGTCCTCTGGAGCCTGATCGCCGACGACTTCCTCGAGGACGCCCTCTCCCATGACCTCGGCGCCGAGTGGCTCGCGGCGGTCGGCCGCGAGGTCGACCGCACCGACCTCGCGACCGTCGGCGAGCGGATCTGGACGCTCGTGCGGCTGTTCAACGTCCGAGAGGGCTTTTCCCGCGAGGACGACGCGCTGCCCGACGCCCTGCTCGAGTCCCGTGGCGACGCGGACGGTGGGAGCGGTGCGGCCGGCGACGGTGGCAACGCGAACGGCGACGGCCTCGATCCCGAGCGGTTCGACGCCCTGCTCGAGCGCTATTACCGCTACCGTGGCTGGAACGAGGAGGGGCGGCCGACCCTGGAGACGGTTCGACGACTCGATCTCCGCGAGGTAGTCGACGACTCCACGCCGATCCCGGAGACCGGTGGTACTGGGGCGAGAGCCGAGTCCGAACCGTCCCCGGAGGTGAGCGACGATGACTGATCGGATCGATCTGGACGACCTCGAGACCGGCGCGGACGCGGAGACGGAGGAGGCGGGAAACCGCGGCGACTGGCTGTGGCGCGACGACGAGTCGGCCGAGCCGGCGGACGAGTTCGATTCGCCGTCGCCGGCGACGGGCGGCGCCGCCGATACGATCGAGGACGGTCCCGACCGCGCTCCGGCGCCCCACGTCCCGACGACCGGCGAGAGCACTCCCGTCGGGATTCCGACTGAAGGGAACGGGTCGGGGATTGACGCCTCGAGCGGCACGGCGAATTCGACGGCGGATGCGAGCGGAAACGGAAACGATACCGAATCGATGCGACCGATGGGAACGAAACCGTCGGGCGGGTCGACCGCGGCGGACGGTGCCGAACCGGCGTCTGGTCCTCACGGCGGTGGCGCGGACGAGATGACGATGGCGATCACCTACGGCGCCCTGCACCGCCTCGAGCACCCGGCGGCGGTTTTCGCGAGCGCGTCCGAGTGGAGCGACTGGGTCGGCATCGTCGGCGACGTGCCCGCCTACGTCGTCCAGAAGTTCCAGCGGGATCGGGGGATCGACGTCGACTTCTTCAACGGGACCGGAACCGGACCCGGCGAACGGCTCGCCGAGATCGATCAGAACTCGATGTTTTACGCCGAGCGGATGGTCGTCGTCGGTCTCGAGGGCGAGGACGAACCGATCGCCGAGGCGGCCGACTGGGAGTTCGTCCCGCTCGAGACCGCCGCTGCGAAGGCGGAGTGGCCACTCGAGGACGACGCCGCGTCGGAGTAGTCAGTACCGATGACGGTCCCGCTCGAGTACCGGTGAGCCGGGGAATTTTTACCGCCGGTGTGGTCATCGGTCGCATGGGTATTCGGACCGCGATCGAACACAATCCGCTCGTGACGGCGGGGCTCCTGTTCGCCATCGGCTGGAGCGTGGTGATCGGGGCGCGGATCGTCGATCAGATGGGATCGATCGCCGGCGGCAACTGGGTCGGCCAGCACGGCCTCGGCGGGCTGATGGGGTTGCTCGTCATCGCCGCCTTCCTCGGACTGTTGATCGCCTCGTTCGGCGCGCTCGGCGAACCGGACCCCGCACCGGAAGAGTGGCCGCCCGAGTGAGATGAGCGGTGACGACCGACTCACCGTCCCCGTCAGCGACCGGTTCCGCGAGGCTGCGATCGAGTGGGGCGACAGCCGACTGATGGACGAAAACGACGCCCTCGAGAGCAAGGCCGAACAGGCCTTGCTCGAGATCGAACACCTCGTCGCCGACGCGACCGAGGTCGAGTTCGCGGTCGAGGACGGCGAGATCCACCACCAGCCGAGCGACGACCTCGAGGCGTTTCTCGACCGGCAGGCCGACGCGTACGGGCTCGAGCCCGCGGACGTCCTCGCGATGCACGTCGACCTGTTCGCGCGGGTGTTTCTCGAAGGCGAGGAGACGGGGGGCGCGGACCCGGACGATCCGCGGCCCTGGTGACCTGCGAGGGCGTCATCCCCGCCGATCGCGGCCGACGTATACGCGAACCGCCGCAAAGCTATAAGCGTGTGACTCGTGGACAGCTAGCTATGACGCACACCGACTGGCGTCCGAAGCCGACGCTCGCGCGCAAGCGGGGCAGAGAGGTGTGGGACCACGAGGGGCCACACCGGATCAACGACGGCGAAATCGACGGCGAGATCGAGTTCAGCGACGCCGTCCTCGAGGGGTTCCGGGACGAAGACGACTGAGCCGTGCGTTTCGACACGCGGCCTCGACCGCTGTGGATTCGGTGAGTCGACCGTCAGTAGCCGGTGACGTCCTCGAAACAGCTTCCGCAGCGGTCGATGGCGGCGGACGTGCGGACCTCTTCGCCGGAGACGACCCGCGTCCGGTCGTGGGTCGCGGTCACGAGCGATCCACACGCCGTCGTTCGATGACTTCCGTCGTCGCGGGGCTTGTGTGCGGTGTTCGTTCGGGTATTGAGAATGCGACGCATGGCGATAGCCACGCGAGAACTGTGCTTAGTTCTATCACCCACATAGTTGGTGATAGCGAACCTGAAGAGTCCAATCCCGCGACCCGTCTCGAACGCCGACATCACCCGGGCCGGCAAACGCGATCCCGGACGGCGAAGCGTCGGGACACGGCGTAGCAGCGGTCACACAAGGATTATCTCGTCCGAAATACACAAAATAGATATTAATTCAACGAATTCGGTACGTCGAGCGGTTCGGTCGGTATCGTGGCCGTGGTCACCGTAGTCATCGGTGCACTGGTGCTGGGCTACGGTCCCCTGATCGTCCCGTCGTCGGTACTGGGCGGCGGCTGGATCGCCGCAATTGGAGTTTCCCTGCTCCTCTCGGGCCTGTTCTTCAGCGAGCGGATCGGAGACCGTCTGGATGTCACACCCGGTGGCCGACGCAGGCTCTCGCTGGCCTTCGCCGCCCTCGCCGTGGTGCTGGCGGTCGCGTTCGTCGCCGTCAACGGCGCGACCTTCGAGGCCGGCGAGATCGAGGGAAGTTCCTGAGAGCGGTCTCAGGGTTCGTTCGCGACGTCGACGTGACGAAGCCGGGGGATCGGAGCGTCGCGCGGAACCGGGCCGTCCCGTCGATCAGGCCATCCCCATCGCGATCTCCTCCTCGAAGGCGACGTAGCCCTCGAGGATCGAGGCGACGGCCTCGTAGAACCGCTCGTCGGTCGTCTCGCGGACGTCGGCCGCGAAGGCCGGAATCCACGCCGAGAGGTGTTCCTCGTGAAAGACGCGCTGGTAGCCGACGGCCTCCTCGTGGCCGGCCCGCTGCTGGCGGATCAGGGAGCGGAGGAAGGCGAGTTCGACCGCGATGTAGTCGTTCTCCTCCGGGTAGTCCTCGGGCGGGGACCAGCCGGCCGCGCCGTAACTGGCCTCGACCGTCGCCAGTCCCGCTCCGCGGAAGTCCGTGCCCTCGCGGTAGTAGGTCTCGTGAGGGAGGATCGACGGTCGCGGCCCGACGAACAGCCGGGTGAACTCGCCCTCGAGGTCGTCCTGAACGGGAGCCGTGCCGCGGCCCCTATTGGCCTCGATGAACGCCTCGAGGTCGGAAAACCCCCGATCGAGGTCGTCGCCGACGCTCCCCTCCGGGAGCGTCACCTCGTCGGAGCAAATCGTCTCGACGAACGCCTCGCTCGGCACGTCCGCGAACGCGTCGATCAGGAAGTTCACGAGCTCGAGTCGCGCTTCGTATAGCGCCTGTTGGTTCAGACTCATGGTGGATTCCTGTTTCGGGTCGGTATCATCCGTTTCCACGGTCGTAGAGCAGTTGTGCGCGGCAGTCGCCGCAGTAGTCGAAGACGCTTCCGCGCGCGCCCGGCGCGAGGTCCGCAACGACGTCGCCGACCGCCGACTGGATCTTCCGCGCGGAGCCCTCGCTCGTGAAGGGTTTCCCGCAGTTGTTGCACTCGCGCATCTCGCCGTCGTGGACCGCGATCCAGGCGGGGTCGTCCGCATCGCCGCGGTTCTCGGGCAGCAGCGAGCGGTCGAGTCCCTCGCGCATCGTGATGACGTCCTCGATGCAGCCCTCCTCGCAGGTCCCGCAGTTGACGCAGCGCTCGTGGTTGAACTCGAGCGTCGCCGTCTCCTCGTCGCGCCGGATCGCGTCGGTCGGACAGAGGGTGGAGCACGTGGGCGTCAGCGTACAGCCGTCCCCCACTTCCATCCGACCGAAGTCCGTCAGCCCCCTGATGACCTCGCGCTCGGGGTCGACGTGCTCGAGGATCGCGCGGACGCTCTCGAGCGTCCAGCCGTGGCTGTCGAAGGCCGGGTTCTCGCGGTCAGCATCGGTTTCGCCGGTGGCCTCGTGCTCGCCCGCCGGAACCGGCGAGGGCTCGAGTTCGACCGCGAACGTCGAGATCGCTTCCACGAACGCGCCCGGTTCGTCGGCGTCGGGCGCGAAGAACGCGAACCGCTCGCCGAGCTCGAGGTCGCGGCTGGCCCGGTTGAGTCGGTCGACGAGGTCGGCTTTCGGTTCCGGCCCCGAGTGCAGGCAGTCGCCGCCGCAGCCGACGATCGCGACGCCGTCGGCGCCGGAGGCCAGCGCGTGCATCCCGTGGGCCTCGCCCACGGTGTCGGTACAGTTCACGCGCACGGGGAGGATCGGCGGGTACTCGACGTCGGCCTTGCCCGCGGCGGCCAGTCGGCCGTACTCCGCCAGCGCGTCGTCGGCCTCCTCCGAGCAGACGAAGGCGACGATGGGGGCGTCGACGTCCGACCCCGACCGGTTCAGGAGCCAGCCGCCCTCCTCGCCGGTCGGCCGAAGGAGCGCCTCGACCTCGCGGGCGATGCGCTCGTTCGACGGCTCGCGCAGCATCGTCGCGCCCGTCGGACAGGCGCTGGTGCAGGCGCCGCAGTTCTGACAGGCTTCCTCGTGGAACGCGACCGCGTCGATCCGCGAGCGCTCGACCGCGTCGTGGGGACAGACCTCGACGCACTCGTTGCAGCCCGGCTGGCTCGAGTCGCCGGCCGCGCAGACCTCCATCTCGAGGTCGAGGTGGGCGGGCTTCTCGATCCCGCCGAGATGTTTCCGGACGGCCGAAATCGTCGCCGCGTCGATCGGCGCGGTGTAGAAGCCGACGCGACCGCCCCGCGTTCGCCGGGTCGCCGCGGGGTAGACGATCTGATCGAACTCGAGTTCCCGTTCGACGCCGTCCATCTCGATGGCGTCGGTGGGACAGACGTCCGTCCACGCACCGTCGGGAGCGTCGGGGTCGATATCGACCGGGTAGCGCGTGACCTGCTCGTCCGGGCCTTCGTGGACGCATTTCATGCAGGAGATGCACTCTTCGGTGACGCGGGACTCGAGGCGGACCTCGAACTCCCCGAACCGGCCGTCGACGCCGGCGACGCGTCCGCGCTCGATCGTCACGTGGTCGAGATCCGCCGCGCTGTCGACGTATTCGTCCCCGTCGGCGATCAGGGTGACGTCGGCGTCGTCGGCCAGCGCCGCGGCGGTGTCGGGGTCGGCGACGACAGCGACGCGCTCGCCGGCTTCGCGCGTGAGCGTCCTCGAGGGTGACTCGGCCTCGAGGCCGGCCTGCCGGGCGTTGACCATGCGGGCGGTCTTGGCCGTCGCGCCGGCCTCGTCGTGGACCCAGCCCGCGCCCTCGCGCTGGTCGACGAACGAGACCGCGTCCGGGTGGACCCCCTGCTGCTCGGCGACGCGCTCGAGTTTTCGCTGGACCCGCGACTCGGGACAGGTGACGATCAACTCGTCGAGGTCGTACTCCTCGATCACGTGCTCCATCGCCGGCAGGCCGTCCTCGCAGAGCAGCCGCGAACTCGCCGCGACGTCGACGCCCTCGATCCCCTCCCGAGCCCCCTCGAGGTCGACCTCGCACGTGTCGGCGCAGGAACAGACGAAACTCCCGACTCTCATCCCGTCGTGGTATCCCGTGGCACGATAAGAATATTGCGCCTGTTAATCTCTAACTTATGGCGTTCGTTCGAGATAAACGGATCATATTCCGACACTGTGCAGGTAATAGCCTAATAACCTAGTCAGAGCGTAAATTCCTCGAAGATTACTCGGGCAAATATTGATGGTGGATACCGGGGAAGGCGATAGGTATGGGTGTACGTAGCACACTGCCGGAACGGCGGGAAGGTGCGCGGGCCGCGGAAACGGACGTGATGCCATGAGCGCGGCGGACGAACCGGTTACGATCGATCTCGACCGGCGCTCGTTCGTGAAGGCGAGCGCGCTCGCCGGCGGAATCTTTCTCGGGGGCGGCGTGACGGGCCACGTCCTCGGCACCCAGGAGGATCAGGACGACGGCGTCCCCGAGGGGGAGGACACCGCGAAGGTGATCTGTAACTACTGTGCCGTCGGCTGCGGGTTCAAGGCGGTCAAGGACGGCAACTCGTTCGTCGCCCAGGAGCCGTGGTTCGAGAACCCGATCAACAACGGCGCGCTTTGCTCGAAGGGGGCGGGCATCCTCGAGACCGAGCACTCGCCCAAGCGGCTGAAACACCCGATGCGGAAGGAAGACGGCGAGTGGCGCCGAGTCACCTGGGACGAGGCCTATCGGGAGATCGCCGAGACGTGGCAGGAGACCGTCGAGGAGTACAGTCGCGAGAGCGTGATGCTGCTCGGCAGCGCTCACCACTCGAACGAGGCGGCCTACGCCATCCGGAAGCTCGCGGCGTTCATGGGGACGAACAACGTCGACCACCAGGCGCGGATCTGCCACTCGCCGACCGTCACGGGACTGGCCAACACCTGGGGGTTCGGCGCGATGACGAACACGATCAACGACTACCGCAACTTCGACCTGTTGATCATCCTCGGGCAGAACCCCGCCGAGTCCCACCCGATCGCGATGCAACACATCCTCGAGGGGCAGGCCCGAGGCGGCACGATCGTCTCCATCGACCCCAGGTACACGAAAACGTCGGCCCACGCCGACTACTTCTATCGGTTGCGCCCGGGGACGGACGTCGCGCTGATCTTCGGCCTGCTCAACTACGTCCGAGAGCAGGACGGGCTCGCCGAGGAGTTCCTCGAGGACCGCGTGATGGGGTGGCCCGACGTCGAGACCGAACTCGACCAGTACGACCTCGAGACCGTCGCCGACATCACCTGGATCGATCAGGGAGACCTCGAGGAGATCGGCGATATGATCGTCGAGAACGCGCCCCAGATCCAGGTCGAGTGGGCGATGGGCGGCACCCAGCACAACAACGGGACGCAGAACATCCGCGCGTACGCGCTGTTCAGCCTCGCGACCGGGAGCGCGGCCCGATCCGGCGGCGGCCTGCAGGTCATGCGCGGTCACGCCAACGTGCAGGGCGCGACGGATCTCGGCGTCGACGCGAGCATCCTGCCGGGCTACTACGGCGTCGACGCGCCCGGCTCGTGGGAACACTGGTCGGAAGTTTGGACCCGGAGTCCCTGGACCAGCGGGAGCATCTCCTTCGAAGACCTCTACCGAAACTTCGAGCGGATGCCCAACGAGATGTGGGCGGGCCTCGACGTTCCCGCCTCGGTCGAGGAAGGAGAATCCGAGTCGGAGGACGAAGGAGAATCGTCGGACGGCGAAGGGGGTGGCGGCGGCGATAGTGATAGCGAAGGCAGCGAGGACGAGGGCCTCCAGGAGGACGCCCCGATCGAGGACGCGGATCCTCAGTCGATGATGTTCCAGCGCGGGCTGACCGTCGCCCGCTGGTACGAGGCCGCACTGGGGCAGGAGGAGCGACTGCTCGACTCGAACCTCTACCAGCCGAACCCGCTGAAGATGGCCTTCTTCTGGGGCCACTCGGCCAACTCCATCAGCGAGATGGACAAGATGAAGCGGGCGATGGAGGCGCTGGACCTGCTGGTCGTCGTCGACGTCTTCCCCGCGGTCGCCGGGACGCTGCCCGACGACGCGGACGTCCTCCTGCTGCCGGCCTCGAGCCAGTACGAGCACGTGCGGTCGGTCACGAATTCGCACCGGTCGGTCCAGTGGAGCGAGGCCGCCGCGACGCCGGCCCACAACTCCAAGCCGGACCTCCAGATCATGCAGGAACTGGCCCAGTACATGGGCTTCGGCGAGCACTTCGACTGGGGAAGCGGACCGGAGCAACACAACGGCCGAAGCTCATACGAGGAGACGCTCCGAGAGATCAACCTCGGCGTGCGCTCGATCGGCTACCAGCAATCCCCCGAGAAACTCCAGCAGCACGTCGAGTACGACTGGGCGTTCAGCACCGAGGACCTGCGCGCGGAGAACACCGGGACGCCCGTCGACGGCGACTACTGGTCGCTCCCCTGGCCCTACTGGGGCGACGATCACCCCGGCTCGCCGATCATCTGGACACAGGAGTCCGACCCCCGCGACGGGGGCCACGACTTCCGCGTGAACTGGGGACAGCAGGCTCCGACGCCCGAGGAGTGGTCGGAGATGGACCTCGATAAGGAGTACCCCCTGCAGGAGACCGTCGACCAGCAGGGGGCGGACGGGCTGGACCTGATCGCCGAGTCGTTCGAGGCGCCGTGGTACGACGACGGGGAGATCGAGGGCGTTCCGTCGTATCCCGCCTACGCGACCATCCTGCCCGACGACCCCGCGGAGGCCTCGAGCCAGACGCTGCCAGTTCGGGCCGCCCTCGACGAGGACGTGTCGGTGTACGAGGCGGCGCAGGCGGTCGACGAGCAGTACGACGACGTGGACGTCGACCCCGCGGAGTTCGAGGAGTACGACTCCGAACAGCCGGATCCGCCGACGGGGCGCGGCAAGGCGCGGGGGGTCGTCTGGAACTTCATCGACACGGTGCCGGTTCACCGAGAGCCCGTCGAGAGCCCCCGACCGGATCTGGTCGAGGAGTGGCCGGCCAACGGCGAGCAGACCAACTTCTGGCGACTCGACCAGAACAACGCCAGCGTCCAGCAGCAGGCGACCGAGGCGGTCCACACGGAACTGGGCAGCGACGCCGAGAGCGGCCGGACCGTCATCATGACCTCCGGTCGACAGGTGGAACACCAGGGCGGCGGCGCCGAGACGCGGAACAACAAGTACACCGCCGACCGCCAGCCCCACATGTACGCGGAGATCAGCCCGAGTCTGGCCGAGGAACTCGACGTCGTCGGCGGCGAGGACCACGTCGTCGTCACCTCCGCCGACAAGGGATCGATCCTCGTGAAGGCCAACGTGACCAACCGCGTCAACGACGAGGAGGTCTTCCTCCCTTACCACTGGGGCGGAGTCTTCCACGGCCAGAACCAGGCCGAGAGCTGGCCGGAGGGAACGGAGCCGCTGGCGATCGGCGAGAGCGCGAACATCATCACGCCCAGCGGGTTCGACGCCGAGACCCAGATGCAGGAGACGAAGTCGGGCGTCGTCCACGTCCAGAAGGCGACCCAGCAGGTCGTCGACGACCTCGACATGGAGTTCATCGACTACCCCCAGGAAGAGAACGGTCTCGGCCGACAGAAGCGCTACGACGTCCGCGAGTGGGACATGGAAGAAGGCGGTGAGATACTATGACACAGGAAGGACCGTCCGGCCAGGTGATGGGCGAGGGCGTCATGAGCACCGGCGAGGGGATGCGAATCTTCCCCGACGTCGAGGCCTGTATCGACTGCGGCGGCTGCGTCGTCGCCTGTAAACGCACCTGGGACCGGGAGATCGACAACCAGCGCATCGACATCACGACCATGGCCGAGGGCGTCGCCGGTCCGCAAGGCGAGAACGCCGACAAGACCGAGCGACTGGCCGCGGGCGAGAACCCCGGCGAGACCAGCCTGCCGATGCAGTGTTACCACTGCGAGAACGCGCCCTGCGTCTCGGTCTGTCCGACGAACGCCCTCCAGAAGGAGGACGACGGCTTCGTGACGGTCCACGACGACCTCTGTGTCGGCTGTCAGTACTGCCTGTCTGGCTGTCCGTTCGGCGCGCCGCAGTTCCCGGACAGCGACGACGGCGCGGCCCGGATCGTCGGTACCGGAGGCATCATGGACAAGTGCACCGGCTGTCGCGAGCGCCAGGAGGTCCAGAAGGGTCCGGCCTGCGCCGAGGAGTGCGCGACCGACGCCATCCTCGTCGGCGGCGCCGGCGAGATCGCCGACGAACTCGAGCGACGCGGCAGCCAGCCGTTCTTCAACCAGGAGGCCATGAAGATCATCTTCGGGGCCGAGGACGCCCAATTCTTCGAGGAATCATGAGCGACGACCGACCATCCGACGGCGACGGCTACGAGCACGCCCTCGACCACGAGGACGACGACGTCCGGGCCGCGCGGGACCGCGAGCGGACGACCGACGCGGTCGACCGAACCGAACGCGACGCCGCCCGGAGCCGCGACGCACGGGCCGGGGTATCGTCCGACGAACGACTGAGGGGATCCGCCTCCGGACGGGCCGCCAGCGGGGGGACCAGTGACGGCGGTCACGGCGACGGCGACGACGACGGGAGCGGCGGCCGTTCGGACCGCATCGCCTTCTGGCTCAGCGCGCTGTTCGGCCTCGCCCTGGCGGTCGGCGCCGTCGCGCTCGTCACGGGACGCGCCCCCTTCTTCGAGAACGTCCTGCGGGTTCGGCCGACCGTCGACGGCGGCGGCGTCGGCGCCGACTGGCTCGTCGGCAACACACGGCCGATCCTCGAGGCCGCGATCGCGATCGTCCACTTCGCGGACGTCGTCATGGGGATCTTCATCCTCCTGATGGTGTTCATCCACTGGGCGGCGTTCCGGCGACTGGGAGCGCGAATGCGGCCGCCCGCGGGTTCGACTCGAGCGCCGGAGAGCGCCGCGGCGACCGATGGTGGCGCACCCGAATCGACTGGTGACGGAGACTCGAGTCGCGAGACGACCGACGATACAACTGCCGCCGACGGCGGTGATCGCCCGTGACGAACCTCGATCACGGCAAGTTCTCGCGGGCCACCACGATGTTCCACTCGCTGCTGGCGCTGACGGTGTTCGTCCTGTTCTTTACGGGGTACGCCATCGCCTTCAACACGGAGCTGTGGTGGCTCGTCGAGTTGATGGGCGGCAATCGTGGCGTGCTCTCGATCCACCGACTGGCCGGCTTCGCGCTGATCGCGCTGACCGGCTTCTGGGTACCGTACATGCTGCTTCGCTCGAGTAGCCGGTCCAACTTCCGCGGCGTCTTGCCGGCCGTCGCCGACGTAAAGGCGTTCGTGCAGGACGTCAAGTTCGCGCTGGGTCGGGCCGACGAGCGCCACCCCGCGGCCCGCCAGTTCGGGGGTTACAAGGCCGACGAGGTGCCGCTGATCTCCTACATCGGCAAGGGCGTCATCTGGATCTTCACCGTCGAGTTGCTCCTGCTGATGATTTCGGGGCTGCTCATCTGGCGCAAGACCTGGCTGATCGACTTCTATAACTCCCAGACGGTCGTGATGGCCTTCGTCGCCTTCCACGGCCTGCTCGGGGTCATCATGCTGATGGGCGTGATGTTCCACACCTTCGAGCACGGCTTCCACCCGGCGTTCTACCCCGTCGAAATGAAGGCGTTTCTGCCGAAGGATCGGACGCCGGGCTTCCACGGCGACTCCGACGACTACGAGACGACCGGGATCGAACGCCTCCGACGCAAGCGCTCGTGGCGGTGGACGACGAACGTGATGGGCGTGCTGGTCGTCGTCGGCATCGTCAGCATGATGATGGCCAGCCTCGAGTCGGTCGGAAATCCGACGGCTCCGCCGGGGGTTTACGTGAATTCGCTTCGTATGCTACCGTATGGCGGACCTCCTGTACACGATCTACGCCGTGGCGGTGCTCCTGGTCGCCGTGGGCGGCCTGCTCGGCGTCGTCTTCGCCACGCCGGACGTCACCGACGAGCGGGACCACCGGTACGACGCGCTGGCCGTCGTCGCCGCCGTCTTCATCCTGGCGATGGTGGGCGGCTTCCTGCTGTAGACCGCCACACCCGGCCGACTGCGGCGGCGTTATTACGGGCCGACTGCGGCGACGTTATTGCGGGCCGACTGCGGACAGTCGGTCGACCGGGTAGTTCGGGCTGTCGATTCCTGACGGACTCACGTGAATAATGGATATCAAACACTACCACCTGAGTCGGAGTGACGGAGTGTCGACGACGGAATCGATAGTTACCACCGCGTCGCACGCTATCCGCCGGTTGCCGTCGCTCTCTCCGGACTCGACACCGGCTTGTCGACCGGACCCGACCGGACCTCAACTCGAGAGTCACATCTACTCCGAGATGACCTGATACGCCCTTAGAACGCCTAGCTATCCGACCGGTGTACGGGTGGACGAGCAGTCATCGTACCCATACGTCAGTTGATATACTCTGTATCATCTCTTGAAGCTGATACTCACTCGCCGGGCTCATCGGACTCGCGCTCCTCGAGTCTGTACTTCTGGATCTTCCCGCTGGTCGTCCGGGGCAGTTCGTCGATGAACTCGACCTCGCGGGGGTGTTTGTAGGCGGCGACGCGGTCGAGGAAGTACTCCTTGATCCCCTCGCTCGTCACATCGACGCCCGGTTCGACGCCCGGCGCGGTGACGACGAACGCCTTCGGTACTTCGTTGCGCCGCTCGTCGGGAATCCCGACGACGGCGCCCTCGGCGACGGCCTCGTGTTCCGAGAGGAGTTCCTCGAGTTCGCTGGGGTAGACGTTGTAGCCGGCGGTGTTGATCATGTGCTTCTTCCGGTCGACGATCTCGTAGTAGTTGTCCGCGTCCCGGCGCGCGATGTCCCCCGTTCGGAAGTAGCCGTGCTCGGTGAACGCTCGCTCGGTCGCTTCGGGCATCTCGTGGTAGCCCGACATCACCTGCGGCCCGCGCACGAGGAGTTCGCCCTCCTCGCCCGGCGGGACCTCGTCGCCGCTGTCGTCGACGATCTTGCAGTCGGTCAGGCGGGTCGGCTGGCCGATCGTCCCGTGGCGGAGGCCGAAGGTCGAGTTCGACTGGGAGTGGGTCGCGCCGTTGGTCTCGGTGAGCCCGTACCCCTCGGCCATCTCGACGCCCGCTACGTCCTCGAACTCCTCCTGGACCGCGACGGACATCTTCGCGCCGCCCTCGCCGGCCGACTCGAGGCTCGTCAGGTCGTAGTCGCCGAAGTTCTCGCTGTTGACCATGTCGACGTACATCGCGGTGACGCCGACGTAGTGGGTGATCCCCTCGCGTTCGATCAGCTCCATCGCGGCGTCGGCGTCCCAGTTGGCCGCGCTCCGGAGGAAGACGCTGCCGCCACGGACCAGGGGCTGCCACGCGGTGTGGGTGAACCCGGTAATGTGGTACAGCGGCAGCCAGACGAGGCTCCGAACGTCCTCGTCCGCGATGTCGCTGGGCTGGGAGAGTATCGAGAACATCTGCGCGCGGAAGTTCCGGTGAGTTAGCTGGACACCCTTCGGTTTCCCCGTCGTCCCCGACGTGTACGGCAGCAGGGCGACGTCGTCGTCGGCCCGCTCGACGAAGCGCTCCTCCCCGCGGACGTCGGCGAAGGCGTGCGCGTCCGCGCCCTCGGCTTCCTCTCCGTCGCCGCTCTCGACGACGATCACGACCGGCTCCCGATCGACGTCCTCGAGGGCCTCCCGGAGGAACGGGACCAGCGCCTCGTGGGTGAGGACGGCGGTCGCGCCGGTGTCCTCGAGTTGGTAAGCGAGTTCCCGGCGTCGATACTGCGGGTTGACCGGCGAAACGGCGACGCCGGCCTTGAACGCGCCGAGCGAGCCGATCAGGTAGGGCGGACAGTTCGGCAGGTACTGGAGCAGTACCTCGCCGGGCTCGAGCCCGAGGTCCGCGAGGCCGCCGGCGAATCGGGCGCTCTCCTCTCGGAGGTCGTCGTGGGTCAGCGTGGTCCCGTGGTACTCGATCGCCGTCGCATCGCCGTGGTGGCGCGCGGTCTCGTCGTGCAATCGCGCTACATTCCCCTCTCTAGCGTCGAAGCTGACGTCGTCCAGGTTCATGGCCCACGATATCACGACACACTACTAAAAGGTACCCCGGGCTGACCTGGCTCGCGGCCGGCAGGGAGGTCGGTCGACGTTCGGTCTTTCTTTCACAACGTTGTAGCTGGCCGGTTTGTTGTACATTTACAATGTTGTACGTCTATTCCCCGGTATGGAGTACCACGACTCCGAGAAATCGAAGGAGGTCGCAGGGCGCGTAGAGCAATTCATGGACGAGGTCGTCATCCCGCGCGAGCGCGAGGCGCTCGCCACGGGTGAGCAGATCACGATGGACGAGATCCACGAGATGTGGGAGATGGCCAAGGATCGGGACCTGTTCGCGCCGCAGGTCCCCGAGGAGTACGGCGGCCAGGGACTGGACTTCAGCGACATGCTCCCGTCGTTCGAACAGGTCGGCCGGTCGTTGATCGGCGCGCTCGCGATCCGAGCCAACGCGCCCCAGGAGGGGAACATGCACACCCTCGAGATGGTCGGTACGGAAACGCAGAAAGAAGAGTGGCTCCGTCCGCTCGTTCAGGGGGACATTCAGACGGCGTTCGCGATGACCGAGCCCAAGGTCGGTGCCGGCTCCGACCCGAAGATGCTCCAGAGCACCGCCGTCAAGGACGGCGACGAGTGGGTCATCAACGCCCACAAGTGGTGGACCTCCGACGGGCTCGGTGCCGACTACTACCTGGCGATGGTCCGAACCGACCTCGACGCCCATCCCTACGAGGGCACGTCGATCATCATGGTGCCACGCGACGCCGACGGCGTCGAAGTCCAGCGAAACATCCCACACCTCGGCGGCCACGGCATCACCGAACGCGAAGGCGGCCACGCCGAGGTGAAGTTCGAGAACGTCCGCGTCCCCGTCGAGAACACGATCGGTGAGGAAGGCGAAGGGTTCCGTATCGCTCAGATGCGACTCGGCGGCGGCCGACTCACCCACTGCATGCGCTACTCGGGAATGGCCGAGCGCTCGCTCGACATCGCGAAGGCCTACCTTCAGGAGCGGGAGGCCTTCGGCACGAAACTCGAGGACAAGCAAGCGCTGCGCCACCGCATCGCCGACGCCGAAACCCGCCTGCACGCCGCGCGAACGATGGTTCGGCACGCCGCGCGCGAACTCGACCGCAGCGACGCTCGTATCGAGGTCGCGATGTCGAAGATGTTCACCGCGAACGTCACCAACGACACCATCGACCTCGCGCTGCAGTGTTGTGGCGGCAACGGGATCGGCAAGGACATCCCGATCGCGCACTTCTACGAGAACGTCCGCGCGTTCCGCATCGTCGACGGCGCCGACGAGGTCCACCGCCGCTCGATCGCCCGCTGGGCCTTCGAGGACGTCGACGAGGCCGAGATCGAGAACACGCTGCAGTTCGACGAGGAGCTGCGCATCGACGAACTCGACGAGTAACGAACGACATCGCAGTACCGTTTTTCGAGCCCAATTACCGACGGACAGTGGCGCGTGCTGTCGTCCGGCCGAGCAACGGTGAGGCCGGACGACGAAACCGCGCGAGGGATGAGCGACCGGAGGGAGCGTTAGCGCGGAACCTCCGGTTCCGCGAACCATCCGAACGGACGCTTTGCGTCCGTGAGGAGAAATCGGCTGGGGAGGACGTGGCCACTCCCTGTTGCCACGGTAGCAGCGGTAGAGCGAACTGCCTCGAGTCAAGAGGTACTCGCCTTGCTTCTTTGTAACCCGTCTCGAGCGAGTCAGTCCCGCCGCTCAACAACCATCTCTACACCCAAAACGGAACGCGAAATCGCGTTTCGATGACCTTAGACCCGTTCGATGATCGTCGCGATCCCCTGCCCGAAGCCGATGCACATCGTCGAGAGCGCCCGGTCCTGGCCGGTGCGCTCGAGTTCGTGCGCCAACTTCGTCACCAGCGTCGCGCCGGTCGCGCCGAGCGGGTGGCCGTGGGCGATGGCGCCGCCGTTGACGTTCACGTTCTCCCAGGAGATGCCGGTCTCCTCGAGCCACGCGGCGACGACCGCGGCGAAGGCCTCGTTGACCTCGAACAGGTCGATGTCCTCGAGTTCCAGATCGGTTTTCTCGAGGACCTGCTCTGTCGCCGGAATCGGCCCCGTCAACATCGTCACGGGGTCGACGCCGACGACCTCGGTCTGGACGATGCGGGCCATCGGCTCCCAGCCGTGTTTCTCGGCGGCTTCCTCGCTGGCGACGAGCAGCGCGCTCGAGCCGTCGACGATCCCCGAGGAGTTGCCGGGGTGGTGGCGGCCCTCGCCCTCCTCGCGGAAGGAGAGCGGGAGGTTCGAGAGCGTCTCGAGGTCGGTGTCGGGCCGTGGGTGTTCGTCCTGCTCGACGGTGACCGACTCGCCGTCGAGTTCCGTCTCCACAGGAACGATCTGGTCGTCGTAGCGCCCCTCGTCCCAGGCCTCTCCCCAGCGGCGCTGGGAGTCGACGGCGAGTTCGTCGAGTTCCTCGCGGGTGAAGCCGTACTCCTCGGCGATGCGCTCGGCCCCCTCGCCCTGGTGGGTCAGTTCGTCGAAGTACTCGAAGTAGGTGTCCGTGACGGCGCTCGTGCCGTCCACGCCGTCGGCGCCGTCGGATCCCATCGGCACGCGGGTCATGTGTTCGACGCCGCCGGCGATCAGGACGTCGTGCTGGCCGGCCATCAGGTTCGCGGCCGCGAAGTTGAGCGCCTGCTGGCCGGAGCCGCACATCCGGTTGAGCTGGACGCCGGGGACGATATCGCCCCAGCCGGCGACCATCGGGGCGAGGCGCCCGATGTTGAGCCCCTGCTCGTCGACCGGGGTTACGCAGCCGTAGATCACGTCCTCGATCGTCTCGGGGTCGAAGTCGTTTCGCTCGCGGAGCGCCTCGAGCGGTTTCGCCGCCAGATCCTGCGGGTGCGTGTCGCGGAACGAGCCGTTGCGCTTGCCGAAGGGCGTCCGGACCGCGTCCACGATGACTGCGTTGTGCATGTGTTCCCGTACCACTAGCACGACGAGCGCCAAAGAGCTTACGTCGAGGACGGGGCTCGAGAGCGGCCAGTCCCCCTTGCTACGTCGGTTCGCTACGCCGGTTCGTAGTAACGAACGCCGTCGTCGAGCCGCGATTCGACGCGGCCCCGTCGCTCGAGCGTTCCCAGCGCGGCGACGGTTTCCCGCAGCATCATCACCCGCGTGCGGACGTCGTCGCTCCGATCACGTACGAGGGCGATCGCCGTGACGGACTCCTCGCCGCCCGCACAGCGGTCCGCGAGCCGCTCGACGCACCGATCGAGCCGGTCCTCGAGGTCCGCCCGCGAGCGCTCGATCGTCTCGCGATAGCGGTCGTGGACCGGTCCGTGGCCGGGGTAGACCCGGTCGAACGAGTAGTCCGCGAGCCGGTCGAGGGCCTCGAGGTAGGCGTCGATCCCCTCCCGTACGCCGTCGTCGAAGTTGACGTGGATCGCGGCCGCCCGGAACGGCTCGATGGCCATGTCGCCGGCGAAGACGACCCGCTCACCGCCGAGTTCGGTCCCGTAACAGTGGTGGGTCACGTGGTGGCCGGGGGTGTAGATGGAGTCGAACTCCCGACTCCCGATCTCGACGGGTTCGTCCGCGTCGATCCAGACGTCGACCGCCTCGAACGGCACCGCCTCGCGGATCCCGCGGTGGATCTCGAGCAACTCGTCGGCCGCGACCTCGAGGCGGTCGGAATCGAAGCCCGTCTCGCGCAGGTTCGCTCTGGTCGCCGCTTCGACGGTCTCGAGGTCGCGGCGGAACAGCTCTCGCAGCCGCGCCGGCGCGTAGACGGTCGGGTCGCCGGCCTCGAGGATCGTCCGCACCTGCCCGATGTGATCGATGTGCGCGTGCGTCAGTAGCAGGTGATCGACGTCCCCGGGCTCGTAGCCGATCGCTTCGAGGCCGTCGATCAGTTCCGTTCGGGCCCGCTCGCCGGCCATCCCGGCGTCGACGAGGATCGGCTCCTCGTCGGGGAGGAGGTACGCCGCGGTGTGATCCGGCGGCCACTCGACAGAACACTCGAGACGATGAACTTGCGACTGGTCGCCCTCGGGAGGCGATCGGTTCGTCCGTGACACGGACACGCGTACGAGCCCCGTTTGTGTTATGTTTTGCCACGCGGCAAGGCGGTCGCGGGGGCTCGAGGCTGGTGCGGTTGCTCGAAGCGGACGCGGTTGCTCGAGGCGGGGGACAGCGCTCCATGAGCGGACCCGATTCGCGTACTTATTTGGTGATCGATAGTGACCATCTTCCATGGACGAAGACCTCGAAACTGTCCTGGTGGAGTTCGACAGCGAAACCGGCGTCGGCACGCTCACGATGAACCGCCCGGACGCGCTCAACGCCCTGAACGGCCAACTCAGAGACGACATCATCGCGGGCCTGCAGCGCCTCGAGGCCGAGAACGAGGACGCCGACGGCGTCGCGCTCCGCGCGGTGGTCCTCGAGGGCGCCGGCGAGAAGGCCTTCTGTGCCGGCGCGGACGTCGGCGGCTTCTCCTCGGAGTCGGCCGGTGCGAGTTCCGAGCGCGACCACTACCGGTTCATCCGGGACTTCCCGGCGCCCGTGATCGCGAAGATCGACGGCTACTGTCTGGGCGGGGGCCTCGAGACCGCGCTCGCCTGCGACTTCCGGCTGGCCAGCGAGTCCAGCGCGTTCGGCTTCCCCGAAGTGAACCTCGGCATCCTCCCCGGCGCCGGCGGCGTCCAGTACGTCACGAAGCTGGCCGGCCCCGCCGTCGCCAAGGAACTGGCCATGTTCGGCGAGCACATCTCCGCCCAGCGGGCCGCCGACGAGGGCATTATCAACGACGTCTACGACGACGACGCCTTCGAGGACGAGGTCGACGCGTTCGTCACCAACCTGGCCGGACAGGCGCCGCTGGCGGTGCAGGCGATCAAGGACTCGGCGCACATGGCCGTCCAGTCGGGACTCGAGGAGGGCCTGCGCTACGACAGCAAGCTCTTCCGACAGCTCCTGCAGACCGAGGACTACGAGGAGGGCGCCGCCGCGTTCGGCGAGGACCGCGAGCCCGAATTCGAAGGGAAGTAACTACTCGAGACACCCGTTTCACTCTGCGATCAACGCGAGGAATTGTGTGCACTGACGGTGGCGCGTGCCGAACCGTGGTGAGCGAAGCGCGAACCACGGTGTGAAGCCGCGCGAGGGATGAGCGAGTGAAACGAGCGAATCGGCTGGGGAGGGTGTGGCGACTCCCTGTTGCCACGATTTACACACTGCTCGAGAACGTCGTCTGCTCTCGTAGCCCTGAGTGCGCTGCTCTCGCTGGCGGCTAGGATTTCCACTTCCTCCCCAGCCGATTCGCTCACTCCCTGAGGTCGTTCGCTCATCCCTCGCGCGGCTTCGCGTCGCGGTTCGGTATCCCCTCACCGCGACGCAGCGCGCGCCACTGCACGCCGACTTCTCTGTTCGAAACAATAGCCCGGACCGATTCGTCAGTCCCACTCTTCGCCGAGGCCGGCCAGCGAGAACGGGCCGACGGGGAGGTTGTAGCCGTCCTCGAGCGCCTTGTCGACCTGCTCCTTCGTGGCGATCCCTTCGTCGACGATCTTCTTGGCCTCCTCGCGCATGGCGGCGTGACAGCGGTTGGCGAGGAAGCCGTAGGAGCCGGGGTCGTCGTCGATGGTGACCCGCGTTTTGCCGAGTTCGTCGACCAGTTCCTCGGCGCGTTCGACGACCGCCTCGTCGGTCTCGGGCGCCTGGACGATTTCGACCATGTCCATCACCGCGACGGGATTGAAGAAGTGCGTCACCGCGACGCGCGAGGGATCCGAGACGGCGTTGGCGATCGAGGTCACCGCGAAGCCGCTCGTGTTCGAGTACAGGGGCTGGTCGTCCGTGACCTCGTCCAGATCGCGGAACACCTGTCCCTTGATCGCGAGGTTCTCGGTGACCGCCTCGATGACGAACTCGGTGCCGTCGGTCGCTTCCTCGAGGTCCGTCGTGAACGTCATCCGATCGAGCACCTCGTCCATCTCGTCCTCGGAGAGGTAGCCGCCCTCGACGGCGTCCTCGAGGCCGTAGTTGCCCGACACGACGCGTTCGCGGGCCTCCTCGGCCAGTTCCTCGTTGATCTCCCGAACGCGGACTTCGTAGCCGTTGCGGGCCAGTACCTGTGCGATGCCGGCACCCATGATGCCGCCGCCGACGACGGCTGCTGCTTGCTGTGCCATAAACTCACAACCCACATATGGTCCGATAATAGTTTCGATCGAGTCAATCGGCTTTCACGGGCGTCCGCGAGACCTCCGGGTCCCGCAGGAGCGGCAGGGAGACGATCAGCAGGCAGCTACAGACCAGCACGGCACAGAGGACGTACGTCCACTGGTAGCCGAACCAGCTGTCGACGGCGGGGAGCGCGATCAGCGGGCCGAGGCTGAGCCCGATATCGCCCAACACCTGATAGACGCCGCCCATCCGCCCGATTTCGTCGCCGGGTGTGAGGTCGCCCAGAATCGCGAGCATCGCCGGCGCGGCCGCGCCCATGCCGGCGCCGATCAACACGAGCGCAGCGAACAGCGCCTCGATCGTCGGGACGTACGCGATCAACAGGAACCCCGCGGTCATCGCCAGAAACGCGGGCACCGTCAGCAGCGTCCGGTCGCTGACCATATCGGAAATCCAGCCGGTCACGACCGTCGTCCCGCCCATCGTGAGCACGCCGACGCCCATCACGACGCCGCTGATCCCCGCGGCCTCGAGGACGGCGAGCTCGAGGCCGTGGAAGTCGGCGAAGCGGGCGAGCGTCGAGAGGATGATCCCGCCCCAGAGGAAGCGGACGGTGAAGTTGCCGAACCCGATCAGCAGCACGGTCGGCTGCCTGCGCAGCAGGGCCGGCACCTCGCGGAGCTTCGCGGACCTCGTGTCGGCGCCGCCGTGGACGTCGGGGAGGACGAACGTCGCGACCGTGCCGGCGATCAGCGCGAGGACGCCGGCGGTGAAGAAGGCGATCTCCATCGAGGCGATGTCGGTCAGGAGCCCCCCGAGGATGAGGCCGGTGGGGAACCCCAGCGACTGGCCGCCGCGCATGTAGCCGACCCAGCGGCCGCGGTTGTCCGACGTCGTCACGTACGTGATCGTCGCGAACGCGCCGATGAAGACGAACGCGCTGCCCAGTCCCCAGAACGTCCGCGCGAGGACGAAGACGACCCCCGGAAGCGACACCTCGCCGAAGCCGGGGATCGTCCCGAGGATGATCGGCGGCGTCCGGAGGCCGGCGATGTAGCCGAACGGCGCGAGCGCCTGCGTGAAGAGCCCGATGATCATCGGCGTCCGCGCGCCGACGCGGTCGATGATCGTTCCGGCCGGCGTGTTCATGAAGAGCCGCGCGATCCGGTTGGCAGAGAGGATCACGCTCAGCATCACCGTGCTGATCACGAGCCGCTCGTCGAGTAGCGGCAGCGTCGGGAAGGCGACGCCGGTCGCCACGCCACCGAAGAAGATTCCGGCGATGACCGCCAGCGCGACGGTTCTGATCTCGCCGGTCGAGTACGTGTCGTCCGTCCGCGCGTCGTCCGTCATCGAAGTCTGTGTGTCGTTTCGGTCATACGGTGTTCAAAGTTCCGTTCGGATTCCGTCTCGAAGTCCGAGCCGAAACGGCTGTGATATTCCGTCCTTGCGACGCCGCTCGGCCGCGGAAGCGTCCGCCTCGAGTCATTCGCCGCCGTCCGCGTATGCCGCTCGGAACTCCGCTTCGAGCACCGTCTTCCGGACCTTGCCGCTGCCGGTTTTGGGGAGTTCCTCGCGGATCTCGACGTACCGCGGGTGCTTGTACGGCGCGAGTTCGCCGAGGACGTACGACTCGATCGCTTCCTCGTCGAGGTCTGCACCCTCGGTTGTGGTGACCGCGGCCGCGACGGTCTCGCCCCGTCGCTCGTCGGGGACGCCGAAGACCGCCGCCTCGAGCACCCCCGGGTGGTCGTACAGCGTCTCCTCGATCTCGCGGGGGTAGACGTTGTACCCCGCGGTGAGGATCATCTCCTTCTCGCGGCCCTCGACGTAGTAGTAGTTGTCCTCGTCGCGGGAACCGATGTCGCCGGTTTTGAAGAAGCCGTCCTCGGTGAACACCGCCTCGTTCGCCTCGGGGTTCTTGTAGTAGCCCTTCATCACCTGCGGCCCCTCGACGAGGATCTCTCCCTCCTCGCCGACGCCGAGTTCCTCGCCGTTCTCGTCGACGATCTTCGAGCGCGCGTGGCCGATCGGCTGGCCGACGCTGCCGGCCCGGATCCCGAGCGTCGACCGGCGGAGCGTGTGCGTCGTCGCGGTCGTCTCCGTGAGGCCGTACCCCTCCGAGAGCGGCGCGTCGAACGTCTCCTCGAACTCCCGCTGGACGGGCTTGGGGAGTTTGTCGCCGCCCTGTCCGGCCCGCTGGAGCGACTCGAGGTCGTGCGCGTCGGGGTCGTAGGCCTCGAGCAGGTCGTTGAACATCGTCGCGACGCCGATGAACGAGGGAATGTCGAACTCGTCGATCACCTCGAGGACGCGCTCGGGATCCCACCGGTCGGGCCGGAGCAGGTGCAGCGTCCGGCCGGCACACAGCGAGGAGAGCATCCCGAGCAGCCCCGTGATGTGGTACATCGGGAGGACGATCAGCGCGTCCCCCTGGAGGGGGCTGGCGCTGTACCCCGAGACGCTGGTGGCGATCTGGACCCGGAAGTTCTCGTGGGTCAGCAGGACGCCCTTCGGATCGCCGGTGGTCCCCGAGGTGTAGGGCTGGAGCAGGACGTCGTCGTCCGCGCGGTCGACGATCTCGATCCGTCCCTCGTCGGTACCGCTTTCGCCGAGGTTCGCCAGCGAGTCGCACTCGCCGTCGACGTCGCTCCCTGGCGCCGTGGTGAGGATCTCGGCCTCGAGGTCGGCGACGGCGTTGACGACGTGATCGGCGGGCGATCCGGTGACGACGACCGCTTTCGCGTCGGCGTGATCGACCTGGTACTCGATCTCGCGGCGTCGATAGGCCGGGTTCAGCGGACTGGCAACGATCCCGGTTCGACAGCAGGCCCAGATCACCGCACAGAAGTCGATGCTGTTGGGAACGTAGACGCAGAGCCGGTCGTCGGGTTCGAGGCCGGCCGCGCGGAGGCCGCGCGCGTAGCGGTCGATCAGCGCGTCCAGTTCGCGGTACGTCACGGTTTCGCCGTCGTGTTCGATCGCCGTCTCGTCGGAATCGCCGTCGATCGCTCGCTCGAGGAGCGCGGCGATGTTACCGTCGTACGGCGGGGCCAGTAGCGACTCCGCCGGCACGGGCTCGCGGTCCATATGGCCCGTAATTTGACGATCGGTCCCAAAAGAGTATGGGTACTGGTAACAGGAGACGGGTTCCGGGCTCACTCGAGCCGCGGCGTCCCCATGATCGTGACCGTCTCGCCGACGAGGTACGACGAGGCCGAACTGGCGAGGAACTGCGCGAGGTCGGCGACCTCCTCGGGCGTGCCGATCGTCCGGTCGGCGGTGGTCCGGTCGATGGCGTCGGCCTCGTCCTCGACGCCCATCTGGGACTTGACGCCTTCCGTCGCGACCAGTCCTGGCGCGATACAGTTGACCCAGATGTCGTCTTCCGCCCAGTCGGCGGCGACCGACTTCGTGAAGTTGATCACGCCGGCCTTCGCGGCGCCGTAGTGACTCATCTGCCGCGAGCCCTGTTGCCCGGCTACGCTCGCGATATTGACGATCTTCCCGCCGCCGTGCTCGCGCATGTACGCGGCCGCCACCTGCGAGCAGTGGAACGTCCCGTGCAGGTTGATGTCGACGATGGTCTTCCAGCCGTTCTCGCTGATCTCCGCCGGCGGCGCCTGAAAGCTCGCGCCCGCGTTGTTGACCAGGATGTCGAGCGCGCCGAACTCGTCGACAGTCTGTTCTACCAGTTCCTCGACCGCGTCACGGTCGGTCACGTCGCACTCGAGGGGCAGCGCCCGCCCCTCGGCCTCACTCTCGTTGATCGCCTCCGCGACCGGTTCGACGTTCTCCAGTTCCCGCGAGGTGACGACGACGTTCGCGCCGTCGTCGGCGAACAGCTCGACCATCGCCTTCCCGATACCGCTCGAGGAGCCGGTGACGACGGCCGTCTGTCCCTCGAGGCTGAACTGCGTCGTCGTCATCGGTTCTCCCTCCGCTCTACGCGCGTCGCTCTCGACGCTATCGTGGTGGTTGCTGACATACTTCGTACAGGGGTTCGACGACCTCTTTGTTAAGTGATTCGTCCCTCCGAGCGCTCGCTATCGTCCGTGAGGAGTACGCTTATGGAACTCGTCGCGAAACCATCGTGGCAATGATGCGAAACCGGACCGGGGGTCGATCCCGGACGCGGACGGCGTATCGACGACGAGACGGCCGGCGACTGTGCTCGAATCCTCGAGGTGAGCGCCGTGCCGAATAAGTCGATGGACGAACTCGAGGCGATGGTCGGCGACTCGCGAGCGACCGTCGAGGACTTCCGCATCGAGCGGGGGAAGGTCGAGGAGTTCGCCCGGTCGATTACGGAGCCGGACCCGGTGTTCCGAGACGAGTCGGTCGCTCGAGAACGAGGGTTCGACGCCATCCCGGCCCCGCCGACGTATCCGCGCGTCACCCGGTTCCCGCGCTATCGCCCCGACGACCTCGAGGGGTACGGCTTCGATCTGGGCTTCCAGCCCGAGTACGTCCTCCACGGCGAGCAGTCCTACGAGTACGAGCGCCCGCTACGGGTCGGCGACGTGCTGACGGGTGAGACGACGCTCACGAAGGTCTTCCAGCGCGAAGGCGGCCGCGCCGGGACGATGACCTTCGCCGTCTACGAGACCCAGTACCGCGACCAGAACGGTAACCTCGTGATAACCGACCGCGCGACCGCCATCGAGACCTCCGGCGCGGTCGACAACGACGCGGACGACGGGAACGCGAGCGACGACTCGAGCGACGCTGCGACCGACGATTCGGAGACGGCGGCCGCCAACGGCGGGCAGGTCCCCGCCGCCGAGTCGGTCGATACCGTCCGATCGATCGCCGACCTCGAGGTCGGCGACGCGGGTCCGACGGTCGTCGTCGAGGACCTCGAGCGGATGCACTTCGTGAAGTACGCCGGCGCGAGCGGCGACTTCAACCCGATCCACTACGACGAGCCCTACGCCCGCGCGGCGGGCAACGAGAGCGTCTTCGGACAGGGGATGTTCACCGCCGGCGTCGCCTCGCGGGTCGTCACCGATTGGTTCCCGCTCGAGGCGGTCGACTCCTTCGGCGTCCGCTTCCAGTCGCAGGTCTTCCCCGACGACACGATCGTCGCGACCGGCGAGGTCGTCGACCGACAGGCCGACGGGGGCGCCGTCGGGGTAGATCTCGAGGCGACCAACCAGCACGGCGAGACGCTGCTGACCGGGTCGGTGACGGCGACGTTGGACGACGACTGAGCGGGCGTCTCAACTCATTTCGTTCTCTATCGATCACTGCATAGCGAGACGGCCGCTTGCGGTGGCGCGCGCTGGTGACGCCCCCGAGTACCACGAGGGGGCGTCGATGACACTGCGCGAGGGATGAGCGAGCGACCAGCGGAAGCGAGCGAATCGGTTGGGGAGGGTGTGGACCTCACCGTTGCCACGATAGCAGAGAACCGTCTCTGTCGTCGATTTCATCGCGAGAGAAGCACCGTCGATCCACCTCGGGAACCCTCGAGAACCCTCGAGAACCCTCGAGAAGGGACCAAGAAGGGACGAGATGAGCCGACTTACGCCGGTACGAACACGGGCACGGCGGCCTCGTCGGAGACCTGCCAGAACCGGACCTCGAGCGAGTCACCGACCTCGATCGCATCCGGCGCACAGTCCACCAACGCGAGCAATCGCGGCCCCTCGGCCAGATCGACCGCGGCGACGACGTACGGCGTCCGATCACCGAAGCCGGGTTCTCCCGGCACGTGACACACCGTGTACGTATAGACCGACCCGACACCCTCGCTCCGCTCGAACGGCGGATCCACGGCCCCGCAGCCGGTACAGACCGCCCGCGGGTACAACTGCGCGGTCCCGCACTCCTCGCAGTGCTGGTACAGCAACTCCCCCTCGAGCGTCGCGGCCCAGAACTCCGTATTCGCCCCGGAAGGAACCGGAACCGGTCCCTTCCACTCCTCGCGGCGGTCCTCCACCGTCGCGCTCGAGGCCGACTCGTCCGCGTCCCCAGTCATGCGTCCTCCCTCCGTAAGACGACGGTGCTACTCGAGGATAACACGCCGCCGGTCCCGTGGGCCACCGCGACCTCGGCCCCATCGACCTGCCTGTCACCGGTATAGTCGCCGCGCAACTGCCGCGCCGCCTCGATCAACACGAACACCCCGAAGTGGCCGGGATGGCAGTAGGAGAGCCCGCCGCCCTGCGTGTTCATCGGCAACTCGCCGCCGGGTGCGGTCGTTCCACCCTCGACGAACTCCCCGCCCTCGCCCTTCTCGCAGAAGCCCAGATCCTCGAGCGTCACGAGCGCGGTGTAGGAGAAGGAGTCGTAGAGCTGGGCGACGTCGACGTCGTCCGGCGAGATTCCGGCCTCGTCGAACGCCTTCGGCCCCGTCACCGCCGCTCCGGTCGTGGTCATGTCGGGCATCTCGCTGATGTCCTGTCGGTGGGTGCTCGTCGAGGCGACCCCGGCCACCGCGATCTCGGGCACCCCCAACTCGCGGGCCTTCTCCTCCGAGACCAGCACGACCGCGCCGCCGCCGTCCGAGACCAGACAGCAGTCCAGCAGGTTGAACGGCTCCGCGATCTGCCGGGACTCGAGGACGTCCTCGACCGTGATCGGCTCCCGCTGTGCGGCTTTGGGGTTCATCGACGCCCACTCGCGGGTCGCGACGGCGATCTCGGCGAGTTGCTCCTCGGTCGTCCCGTACTCGTGCATATGCCGGCGCGCGGCCATCGCGTAGGCACCCGGCGGCCGGAAGAGCCCCGTCGGCCGGACGAAGCCGTCGACGGGGTGGGTCACCTCGAGCGACCGGTCCCGTCCGGGGCCGGTTTTGCTCGTCGATCCGTAGGCGATGACGACGACGTCGGCCCGGCCGCGGGCCATCGCGTCACCGACGTGGCCGCAGAAGTTCTCGAACGACGACCCGCCGATCTCGGTCCCCTCGAGCAGCGACGGCTCCTCGAGGTCGAGGTACTCCGCCAGCACCAGCGCGGGCATGTAGTCGTCCCCGCCGCCGACCGCCACGCCGTCCACGTCCTCGAGCGTCAGATCGGCGTCCTCGAGTGCGCGAACGGTGGCGATCCCCGCGTTGTCGAGCCAGTTGCGGTCGGGGGTCTCGCCGAGGTCGCTCTCGGCGACGCCGGCGACGATCGGCTCAGCCACGCCACTCCCTCCGGAATGCAGTGCCTGCCATGGCCCTCGGTTTTCCGACGGGCGCCAAATAGCTTGTGGTGAGTTAACACAGATCTACGGTATGCCCGAGGGTGCCGAAGCCGTCGCGGACGAACTGGCGGACCTCTCACAGGAGGAACTCGCGGCGATCGACGAGAACTTCGCCCGCCTCGCGGACGCGACGCCGATAGGCCACCTCGGCCGCGGGGAGGACGTCGCCCCGCTGGTCGCGTTTCTCGCCTCGGACCACGCCGCGTACATCACCGGACAGGTCGTCGTCACCGGTGGTGCCGACCTGCTGTACTATTAAGCGGTCCCACTGTCGACAGTCGGCGGTTCGCGGTCGCAGGGGTTCGTCGCCGACGCTCGAGGTCACTCGTCCGTGGAACGCGATCGGATTCGATGGCCGACGAAGAGTCCGTTCCATCCGCCGCGACGCCGAAGCCGATCGGCCAGCGCTCGAAAACGGGCACTGATCGTGTCAGTGATTCTCGTGAGAGATACCCGCTAGGTTTACGTCATTCGGCTCATACTTTCACCCATGATCCAACGATCTGTGGGCGTGAGAATAGCTCCGGATGCAGGCGCGCAAGTCACCTCGAGAGCGGGCGCACGAACAGCCCAGGGCGCACGATTCGACGGGTCCGGTGACCGGCGGTCATCGACCGCGACCGACGTGAAATGGCGCCGACGATCGGCCCCTCGAGCGTCCCCGGCGCGAGTGGCCGGGAGCCGACGCCGTCGTGACATCGACCCGTTCCGAGACCGAGTGAGTGACTGAGATGTCCGACGCGGAGTTCAGCCTCATCGACGAGGAGATCGGCCTGTTCGGCGGGACCCTGCTGATCGTCGGGAACGTCATCGCGGTGACGGCGTTCCTGTTGCCCGCCCACCTCATCGCCGACGACGGCCTCGGTCCCGAGGTCGCCGTCGCGATGGTGCTGGTCCTGCTCCCGGTCACGTTCAGCATCCTCAGCACGCTCCAGATCGGCGGCGCGATGCCGGCCGCCGGCGGGAGTTACGTCTACGGCTCGCGGCTGATCGGTCCGTTCTTCGGCTTCCTGCTGCCGTGGATGGTCATCCCGTCGATCTGGCTCGGCCAACTCTATCTCGCCTTCGGCTTCGCCGAGTTCGTGCAGTTCTTCCCGACGTTCGACTGGATTCCGATGTGGGCGCTGATGTACGGCGTCATGATTCCGTTCATCGTGCTGAACGTCCTGGGGATCCGGCTGGTGACGCAGGTCCAGATCGTCCTCGTCTCGATCATCATCGGCGGCATGGTGACCTTCATCGTTCCGGGGGCCTTCCACGTCGATCCCGGGAACTACTCCGGGATGTTCGAGTCGGGCACCGGCTCGTTCTTCGTCGCCCTCGTCTCGCTGTCGATCGCCATGCACGGCTTCAACCTCGCGACGGACCTCGGCGAGGAACTCGAGGATCCCGTCAAAAACATCCTTCGCGTGCTCGCGCTGAGCGCCGTGATCTCGATCACCCTGATGACCGCGCTCGTGGTCGTCGCCGTCGGCGTCGTCCCGCTGGACTTCTACGTCGAGAACCGCGACGCGGGGGTCGCCTACGCCGCCTTCGAGTTCCTCCCGTCGGCGGGCGCGTACCTGGTCGCGGCCGCCGCGGTCGTCGGCGCGTTCACGTCGCTCAACACCCTCTAGACGGCCTACTCGAGGCAGTTGATGCGGGCCGCGCGCGACGAAGCGATCCCGCTCTACTTCGCGAAGCTCCACCCGACGTACCAGACGCCCTACCGAGCGATCTTGCTGCTGGCGGTCCCCGCACTGATCGTGGTGCCGCCGATGAGCCGGACGACGCCGGTCATCATGGCCTCGGTGCTCGCGATCACGTCGCTGGTCGGCGCGATCATCAGTTCCGTCGCGCTGTGGAACCTCCCCAAGCGGTTCGAACGCCGCTACGAGTACGCGATCTACAAGCTCCCGCGGCCGGTCCTGAAGTTCGTCGCCGTCGCGAGCGCGCTCATCGCGGCCGTCTTTCTCGCCGGCGTCTCCCTGGAGATGGGCTGGATCCTCGGGATCGTCCTCGGCTGGATGGCGCTGGCTTACCCGGCCTACCGGTACCGCGTCCGGTCGCTCCGGGAGAAGAAGGGCGTCGACCTGAAACGGCGCATGAAGTCCCTCCACGACTACGAGGAGGAACGCGCCGAAGCCGGATCACGTGCCGGTCGACCGACGAATGGGGATCCGACGACGGACGATTCGGCCTCGTCGGCGGTCGAGGACTGACGCTGCGGTTCTAACCGTCCGTTCTCCGTCTCGAGTCGGCTGCGAACGCCAGCTACACCGATCTCCGCTCGGTGTCCGTCGCCGTGCGAACGGTCCCTGTCACTGTCACCCATAGATATTTACGTCCCGCTGGGAATATCGAGTACATATGAGCGGGGATACCACGCGACAGACATCGGAGAGTGCCGGTCTGGAGAACATTCGCGAGGCGTCGGATGCAGTGGAGAAGTCCACGGCCGGAATAATTCTCGAGAAAATCTGGGAACGGTGGCGAACCGTCGGCGCTATCGTCGTGCTGGCGGTTACGACCGTCCTGCTGTACCGCGTGGACGGGTACCTGTCGATCGACACCCAGGTGTTCGGCGGGATCACCATCTTCCTGCTGCTGTACTTCCTCGTGACGCTCCGCACGGACGTCAGCATGGAATGACCCCGGCGGACGCCGACCCCGAGTACCGGTAGAGGACCAGATATTTTGTACACCTCGACGAATACCGTCGGTATGAACGTCGGGGCGATGACACAGTGATCGACTGGAAGTTAGACGGATTCCTGCCGACGCAGCGGCAACCGGCACCGGTACTGGAGTCCGCGGACGACCGCGACGTGTTGCTCGCACGCGGCGCTGCGGCGGCCATCGACCTGTTCGTCTGTTACGTCCTGATCGAGTTTCCGCTGATCTACGTGCTGGGAGAGGTGTTCAGCGGAACCTACGAGGCTCTCGGCGACTTCGTCGTCCCCCTGTCGCTGCTCGCGCTGCTGCCGATCTACGCCTCCTACTCGTTCGTCTGCGAGTGGCGATACGGTCGGACGCCGGGGAAGGTCAATCGGGGCCTGCTGGTCGTCATGGCGGACGGCAGCCCGTGCACCTACCGCGCCAGCGCCGTGCGGAACCTCCTCCTGTACGTCGACCTGCTGGGCGTCCCGCCGGTCGTGGTCGGTTCGGTATCGGCCCTCGTGACGGGCGGCCGTCGCCTCGGCGATTACGCCGCCGGGACCGTCGTCGTTCGCTCGACGGCGCCGACGGATCGCGACGCGGCGACGTCGGCCGACATGGACGCCAGCGCGGCCGCTCGAGCGGGCGAAAACGGAGAGAACTGACCGCTGGTCGAGCGCTCAGGCGATTCTGACGCCGGAGGTGGCGTCGTACAGTTGGATGTCGTCTTCCCGGAAGATGAGGCTGTACTCCTCGCCGTTCCCATCGAAGTCCGGATCGGTGACGACGACGACTTCACCGAACTCCGTGTCGAAGAAGCTGTGCGTCGCGTCGCCCAGCGGCTCGTCCAGCAGGTGCGTCGCCGGGATGCCGGCGGCGGGGTCGTCGCTGACCTGGATGTACTGCGGTCGGAGGCCGACGCGAACGTCCTCGCCGGCCCAACCCTCGAGGCCGTCGGAGGCCAGGTTGAAACGGTAGTCGCTTACCGCCAGTTCGGCGGTGCCGTTGACGGACCTGACGTTCCCGTCGAAGAACTGCGTCGACGGCTGTCCGATGAACTGGCTGACGAACTGCGAGTTCGGCTCGTCGTACACTTCCTTCGGCGGAGCGACCTGTGCCAGTTTCCCGTCGTTGATGACCGCGACGCGGTCGGACATCGTCATCGCCTCCTCCTGGTCGTGGGTCACGTACAGCGTCGGACAGCCGATCTCGTCGGTCACCTTCTCGATGACCGGCCGCAGTTCGGCCTTGAGCTTGGCGTCCAGGTCCGACATCGGCTCGTCGAACAGGAAGATCTCCGGGTCGCGCACCAGCGACCGGCCCAGCGCGACGCGCTGTTGTTGGCCGCCGGAGAGGTCCGCGGGCATCTTCTTGAGCTGGTCCGTGATCTGGAGCAACTCGGCGGCCTCCTCGACGCGGGCGATCCGTTCCTCCCGGGAGAAGCCGGTGATCTTGAGGCCGTAGGCCATGTTCTCCTGGACGCTCATGTGCGGGTAGAGCGCGATGTCCTGGAAGAGCAGGGCGATGTTGCGCTCCTGGACCGGCTTGTGCGTCACGTCGCGGTCGCCGAATTTGATCGTGCCGCTGGTGGGCTTGTTCAGCCCCGCGACGCAGCGCAGCGTCGTGGTCTTCCCACAGCCCGATGGGCCGACGAGCGTCACGAACTCGCCGTCTTCGATAGTGAGGTCGACGTCGTCGACGGCGACGATTTTGTTGCCCGATTCGTCGTACACTTTCGTCAGATTCCGAATCTCGATGTCTGGCATATGTTGGTTTGTCTCGTGGTGTTAATTGTAAAGGTGGTGCACTCTCAGAGGGCTCTGACCTGGAACCCCTTCAGCAGGTAGCTCTGCATGAAGTAGGCGAACAGGAGCGGTGGCAACGTCATGGCCAGCGAGATCGCCATCAGGTAGGCGTCCGGCAGGAACTGGGCCTGCCCCATCGCCCGGAGGATCCCGGGCGCGAACGTCGTGGTGTCGGTCTGGGGCAGGAGGATCTGCGCGAACGTGAAGTCGTTCCAGGCGAGCGCGAAGGCGAACAGGGCCGCGGCGATGATCGCCGGACGGCACTGGGGGACGACGACGTCGCGGAAGCCCCGCCAGCGCGACGCCCCGTCGACCCACGCGGCCTCCTCGTGGGCCGCCGGGATCGTCATGATGTACTTCCACATCAGCCACACCGCGAAGGGCATCGAGATCGCCGACAGGGCGATGATGAGCCCGGTGCGGGTCCCGAGCAGACCGATATTCTGCCAGATCTGGTAGAGCGGGATCCCGATCACGATGGGGCTGAAGAGGTACCCGATCAGGAGGATCCGCGCGAAGTTCTCCTTTTGCGGGAACTCGAGTCGCGCGAGGCCGTAGCCGGCGAGCAACGAGACGAGGACGACCGTCACGATGGTCCCGATGGCCACCACGACCGTGTTGAACATGTACGTGTACATCTCCGGCTGCGTCAACACGGTGAAGTTATCGAACGTGAAGATGTCCGGCGTGGGGAAGACGGTGACGCTACTCTCGACCGTCCCGTACTGGGTGAAGGCTAGCTGGGTCATCCAGTAGATCGGCCAGGCACCCACGATGACGATGATCGCGGTGCTGACGAGTTTCAGTGCTTCGGTGACTCGCATCTCGCCGTCGTATGAGAGGCCGAAGATGCCTCCCGGTGGTTCACTCTGACTCATGTCGTCGTCTCCACCTCCTCGCTGGGGTTGAAGATTTTGAAGTAGACGATCGCCGACGCCAGCAGGAACAGGAACATGACGACGGAGATCGCGTTAGCGAGCCCGTAGGCCTGGTCCGTGTAGACGGTCTTGTAGGCCAGTACGGGCAGCGTGGTCGTTGCGTTGCCGGGTCCACCTTCCGTCAGCTGCCAGATGATGTCGAACTTGTTGAACATGAAGACCGACCGGAGCAAGACGACGACCAGGACGATCCCCATGAGACGCGGCAGCGTGATGTCGCGGAACATCTGCCACCGGTTCGCACCGCAGACCTTCGCCGCCTCGTAGAACCGATCCGGAATCGCGCGCAACTGCGCGAGCGTGAAGATGGTGACGAAGACGGCGAACTTCCAGGTCCCGATGAGGATCAGCAGCCGCATGGCCCAGTCTCGCGAGCCCAGCGGTGCCTCCCGGCCGCCCCAGAGTCCGAACCACTCGGCGCCCATCATCTGGAAGACGCCGCCGGCCGGGTCGAACACCCGCATCGCCACCAGCGAGACGATGATCGTCGGGATCAGGTAGGCCGTAAAGACCACCGCGGTGAGCAGCTTCTGCCCGCGGGTGATGCGGTTGAGCACCAGCGCCATCCAGAGCCCGACGGCGAGCTGGAGGAGGGTGCTGCCGACCATGTAGATGATCCCTCGCCACAGCGAACCCCAGAACGTGGAGATGTTCAGGACCTCCCGGTAGTTCGCGAGGCCGGCCCACTGCCACTCCGGATTGAGCGTGTGAATGTGGTGTAACGATGCCCAGAACGCGAACGCGATCGGGAGCACCGCGATGAGCAAGTACAGGACAACGACGGGAAGGATGGTGCCGACACCGGCGACCGTTTCCCGTTTGACCGGCAGGTCGTCCCACGGAATGTACGTCCTGCCCGGCCGTATCGATTCTCCGGTTTCACTGGCCATATCTAGGATCCCACTGCATGCATGTATGTTAATCTCACGGTTGGTCATAAACGATTCGCTCGGTCTCGAACACGGCCAAATGAAAATCGGCCGTACTCGATAACTATGCGAACTGCTCCTGGGCGTCCGCGAAGGCTTCCTCGAGTTGGCTGTAGCCCCACTCGTAGGCCTCCTGAACCCCCATCGAGTCGGTGACGACGCGGTTGACCATCTCGCCGTAGAACCACTGCCGTTGCATGTACAGCGACTCGGGCGAGGAGGTGTTCGCTTCGTCGACGCTTCCGTAGTGGTTCCCCCAGATCTCGTCCTGGACGTACTCGAGCTTCTCGAGCAGGTGCTCGTGTTCCTGGAAGAGAGCCTGGTTCCGGAACGGGTCCGACTCGATCACGTCGGAGTACGTCGGCAGGAACCGTCCGGGGTCCGCCTCGTAGAAGCTCGCGGTCTGCTCCATGCTGTCGGCGTAGACCCACTCGAACCACTCCTTGGCACCTTCCGTGTTGCCGCCGTTCGAGAAGATGTGGTAGCCGTCGGGGGCCGGTGCGGAGAGCCAGTTCTCGCTCGGATCGACCCCGTCTAGCATCGGGTACGCGATGATCTCGGTGCTTCTGGCGACGTGGCGTAGCCCCTCTTTGGCCTCCTGGCTATCCTGTCCCTCGGCCGCCTGTGCGGTGACGCCGACCGGCCAGGCGTTGAGGTGATAACACTGGCCGTACTGGCCCTGAACCCACTGACTGAGCGAATCGGCCCAGCCGATACTGGTCGGGTCCGGCGAGTACTGGGAGAGCTGCTTGATGTACTCCAGGACCTGAGTCACCGTGTCCTCGGGCCAGTGGATTTCGAGTTCCTCGCGGGCGTCCGGATCCTTCCAGCGGAGGCCGATTCCGGAGATGCCGGCACTCGCCAGCAGGACGAGGAGTTCGTCCTGGCTCTTGCCGGTCGGTGCGCCGGCCAGTCCGTACCCGCGCATGTCCTCGAAGGGGCCACCGGCCTCGTCGATGGCCTGGGCGTTCTCGAGAACGTCGCTAAACGTCTCGGGCTCGTCCAGTCCGAGTTCCTCGTAGACGTCGGCCCGGTACTGGAAGTTCGAGACGTACACGCCGTGGGGGATCTGATAGATTTCGTCCCCTTCGCCGAGGAACGCCCCGCCGGCGTTCAGTTCTCCGTTGACCTCTTCGATCGCGGAGACGACGTCGTTGACGGGCTCGAGCTGATCGGTCGACCAGATGTCGGCCACCTGGTCGAACGTGGACGTGTTCGCGTCCGGCGGATTGCCCGCCTGGATCAGTTGGGCGAGACGTCCTTCCTGCGTTCCGGACATCCCGCCCTCCTCGATGTTCATCTGGAAGTCGGTCTCGTCCTCGAACTGGGACTCGAGGTCGCCCCAGAGAGACTCCCACGCACCGTTGTAGTAGTCGGTGATGAAGTGAACTTCGTCGTCACTGCCACCACCACCACCCAAACAGCCCGCCATGGCCGCCGTCATTCCCAACCCGGTTCCTGCGAGTACCTGCCGTCTATTGAAGCTATTTTCTGTCATCTGTGATCGACCCACACACGTTCACTGATAACAGGTATATCCAACCATATAAATCTACACTATTTTTTCACGGGATTGACGCTGCCAGCGCGCCCACCTTTTAAATGGGATCGGCTCGGATGCAGTCTTCCGTCGGGAATGGAACGACAGGACTCGCTCGTGCCGCGCTGTCCGCGCGCGCGAAGACGATGTGAGACCGTGCAGACATCGACGGCGTGAAACCCCGCGGACACCACCCCGCGATCACTGCGGTCGGATGGTCTCTGAAACCCAGCCGGTAGCGCCGTCGGGCTTCGGGCCGTCCTCCTCGGGGATCTGGAGGTTTCCCTCGCCGTCTCGGGCCCGGACGATCACCTCGTGTGAGCCCGCCGCTCCGTACTCGTGGCGCCACTGCCGCCAGACGTCTTCCCCGGGGAGCGGTTCGGAGAGTTCGGCTTCGACCCAGGTGTCGCCGCCGTCGGTCGAGACCTCGACGGACTCGATACCCCGGGTCCCGGCGTAGGCGTGGCCCGCCACCTCGAACCGGCCGCTTCCGAGGTGGTTGACCTGCCAGAGCTTGGCGACCGTCTCGACCGGGCCGGTGCCGTGCCAGCCGCGAGGCTCCCAGTATCCCTCGGTGTCCTCCTCGCGAACCTCGATGTCGGTCAGCCACTTCACGTTGATCTCGCCCCAGTGGCCCGGGACGAGGGCGCGCAGCGGCGCGCCGTGTGCCCGGGGCAGCGGTCGCCCGTTCATTCGATAGGCCAGCAGCCCGGGCCACAGCGCCTCGATGGGAAACTCGTTGTAGTAGCCGTCGGTTCCGTGCAGGATCACTCGGTCACCCTGGGGGTTCGCGTCCTCGAGCAGTGCCCTGACCGGCACCCCGCCCCACAGCGCGGTGTCCATCTGCCAGCCGTTGAGCTGGTCGCCGACGCAGCGCAACGTGGCGAACCGGTCCTCGAAGTCCATAGCCTCGACGTCGGCGAAGTCGTACTCCTGTTCGGCCTCGACGGCGCCGGTGATCGAGAGCGTCCACTCCCCGCGGTCGACGTCGGGATCCACGTTGGTAATGTCCACCTCGTAGAACTCAGTGCTGACCAGCGGCTCGAGCCCGTCGACGGGCAGTGACTGCTCTCTCGCCTGTGTGAGTAGCTCGCGGACCTCGGGCCGGGCGTCCTCGGGAATCTCGAGGCCGGACGGGAACGGCTCCTCGCCGGACCCGTGGACGAGGAGGCCGAGTGCGCCTACCCCGACTGCTGACCCGACTGCGCCCAGCACCCGCCGGCGGTCGAACGCGGGTGTGGCGTCCGCGCCGTCGACGAGGCCGGCTGCGACGACCGTTACCAGCAGGACGAGTCCGACCCCGGCGGCGGTGGCGCCGCTCGAGACAGGCGAACCGGTCAACGCGAACGCGAGTGCACCCGGCAGCGCCGCCCCGAGAACGACGCCGACGGCGGGCACGACGCCCGGGAGGACCAGCCGATCGGGGAGGGGTCCGCGACCCCAGATAACCGCCACACCGGGGAGGGCCGCCAGCCCGATACAGACGCACGTCAGTGCGATGGCGGTCACGAAGGCCAATCGGTGGGCGAGCGTCCCCAACTCCGTGATCGCGAACGCCACGAGCGCGTCGGGGCTGAGTGCGAGGACGATGCGATCGAACGGCGCCGCGACGAAAGCCGGCCGTCGACCGACGGACAGGTACGAACCTCCCACGCCACCGAGTCCCGCCGCGAGCGCCACGGCGGCCAGGGGGAGCCACGAGCGCACGCGATCGATCGCACCCTGCCTGTGAGACATTATGTAACAATATGGGATCGTCGGATATGAAACCTTCGCGGCCGCCTCGGGCGTCCCGGTCGCCGACGCGTACTATTTTGTCGCCACACCGCAATGACTGGCACACAAATGCTGTCTCGCAGCGACCGCCAACCACCAGGTGTCACCGTGCGTCGCCGACGCGAACCTCGGGAGGCGACCAGCCCATGACCGTCGTCGTCACGCCGTACATCTTCGGCGGCGGCGGTCCGCGACTGGTCGACGCGATCCGCGACCGTCGGCCCGAGATCGACCTCGAGCACCCCGACGAGGACGACGTGCTCGAGGTGGTCGCGGACGCCGAAATCGTCGTCACGGGACGACTCCCCGAAGACGTCCTCGAGGCCGCCGAGGACCTGCGCTGGGTGCAGGCGCTCAGCGCGGGGACGGACGCGTACGATCACGACGCGCTGGCCGATCGCGGGGTCGCGCTGACGACCGTCTCGGGGATCCACGCGAAACCGATCGGCCAGCAGGTGCTGGGCTACCTCCTGCACTTCGAACGGCGGTTCGATCGTGCGATCGCCCAGCAACAACGGCAGGAATGGGAGCGCTACCTCGGCGGCGAACTCGGCGATCGGACGGTCGGCATCGTCGGCGTCGGCGCGATCGGCTCGCAGGTCGCCGAGTACTGCACCGCCTACGACGCTCGCATCATCGGCACCAAGCGGGATCCGACCGACGTCCCCGCGGCCGTCGACGAGATCTACGGCCCGGACGACCTCGAGTCCGTCCTCGCGGCCAGCGACTACCTCGTCCTCGCCTGTCCGTTGACCGAGGAGACGCGAGGACTGATCGACGCCGACGCGCTCGCGACGCTCCACGACGATGCGGTGCTGGTCAACGTCGCCCGCGGCGAGGTCGTCGACCAGCCGGCGCTCGTGGACGCCCTCGATGCGGACGAACTCGGCGGCGCCGCGCTGGACGTCTTCGAGGCGGAACCGCTGCCCGAGGAGTCCCCGCTGTGGGACCGCGACGACGTGCTCGTGACGCCCCACATGGCGGGGTCGACGCCCCACTACTGGGAGCGGTGCGCCGACGTCTTCCTGCGGAACTACGACACGTTTCGAGCCGACGAGGACCTCGAGAATCGGGTCGTCTGAGTCGCCATCTCGGAACCGGCGGCGTTCTCAGACGATTCGCGGCGGCGCCGTCGAGGGTTACGCCGCCTTCAGCACGGAATAGCTGCGGACGCCGTCGCGGGTCGTGTAGTCGACGCGACCGCGCCGTGTCAGCGTTCCGAGCGCGCCGAGCGTGTCCAGTAGCTGTGCCGGATGGCGAATCTCGCCGATACGGTTCCGCGTGATCTCCATCGGCGTCGCCGGACCGACCGTCACGACGGCCTCGAGGGTCTCGCCGGTCAGTGACTCGAGTTCGGTGCGCATGCGCTCGATGGCACCCCGGGCGTCCGTAAAGACCGGGCCGTGGCCGGGGAACACCCGATCGAACGAGTGCTCCTCGAGTCGATCCATCCCCTCGTGGAACGCGTCGACGGCCTCGTAGGCGCCGTAATCGATTCCCACGTGGAGCGCCCCCGGACGGAACGAGTCGATGAGGCCGTCCCCGCTGAAGAGGACGCGCTGGCCGTCGACGGTGGCCGCGAGGCTCGCGTGGTGGATCTGGTGGCCGGGCGTGTGAATGGGATCGAACTCGAGACCGGCGACCGTCACCGACTCGTCGAACCCGAACCCGACGGCCGCGTCCGGGTCGAGCAGTCGTCGGTTTCGCTCCAGCGACTCACAGGCGCGTTCGGCCTCGTGCTCGATCGCTTCGCCCTGATAGCCCGCGGATCGGCCGATCTCGCGAACCCCGGCGGCCAGTTCGTCGGCGTCGCGCTCGAGTCGCTCGAGCACCGGCGCGGGGGCGTACACGGTTGCACCGCTCTCCCGGAGCAACGGCACCTGGCCGATGTGGTCGCTGTGGGGATGGGTGACGACGACCGCTTCGACGTCCGAAAGCTCGTACCCCTTCGCGGCCAGTTCGTCCCGGATCGTCTCCGCCGCCCGATCGGCCGGGTCGCCGGTGTCGACGAGGATCGGGGCGGGCGTTTCGATCAGGTACGCGGCGGCGTGTTTCGGCGGCCACTCGATATCGAAGTCCAGCCTGGTGATCGGCACCGAGGTCGGTTCCGATGCGCGATCCGTCGGATCCTGCATCGCTCAGATCAGTTCGCGAGCGATCGTTCGTTTCTGGATCTCGTCGGTGCCCTCGAAGATGCGGAAGACGCGCGCCGAGCGGTAGTTGCGCTCGATCGGGAGCTCCTTCATGTAGCCGGCGCCGCCGTGGACCTGCATCGCGATGTCGGCCGCGTCGTTGGCGAGTTGCGCGCCCCGGAGCTTCGCCATCGACTCCTCTTTGCGCGCGCGTTCGCCGTTGTCCATCTTCCAGGCCGCGTACCGGTAGAGCTGGCGGACCTGTTCGATGTCCGTCGCGAGTTCGGCAAGCTGGAAGGAGACCCCCTGCCGGTGGGCGATCGGTTTGTCGAACGTCTCCCGGTTGCGCGCGTACTCGACGGACATGTCGAGCAGGAACTGGGCGGTGCCGACCGAGCCCGCGGCGATGTTGATCCGCCCGCCGCCGATCCAGCTCATCGCTGCCTGGAATCCGTGGCCGACCTCGCCGAGCACCTGGTCCTCGCCGACGCGACAGTCGTTGAAGTAGAGTTCGGAGTGGGTGCCGGGCGTCATCCCCATCGCGCGGTGGATCGTGCCGACCTCGAAGCCGGGGTTGTCGTCGTCGACGAGGAAGCACGTGATCCCCTCGAGGTCGCCGTCTTCGCCGCTCGTCCGCGCGAAGACCATCGCGAAGTCGGCGTACGGACCGTTCGTGATGTAGCACTTCTGTCCGTTGATGACCCACTCGTCGCCGTCCTTCTCGGCGCGGGTGTCCATGTGGTGGGCGTCGCTGCCGTGGCCCGGCTCGGTGAGCGCGAAGCAGGTCGTGATCTCGCCGTCCATCAGCGGTTCGAGGTACTCCTCGCGCTGGTCCTCGTCGCACTCGAGCAGGATGGGCGTCGGTCCGCCGGCCCCGCCGAAGATGGCGCTGTGGAAGCCCGGCGGCCGGTTCGACATGTGCTCCCCGACGATGGCGCGCGTGAGGATGTCGACGTCGCCGCCGCCGACCTCCTCGGGCATCGTCATCCCGTAGAAGCCCGCCTCGACGGACTTCTGTCGGATCTGTTCGACGATGTTCCGATACTCGGGGACCTGTCGATGATCGTCGTCGACGATCTCCTTCTCGTAGTCCGCGCCGAGGAACTGATCGTACTCGTTCTCGAGCGGGGCGACCTCCCGATCGATGAATTCCTCGAGGGCCTTCGTAATCTGCACCGCTTCGGACGGTTCGCTGAAGTCCATAGCTCATATGACAGAACCGCCCACATAAATGTTATCGTATCCCACAGTCTTCGCGGCCCGCGGTCTCGATGGGAACTCGAGCGGCCGTCGGGTTCGTCCGTTCAACAGAGCGGAACAGTTATAATGCTCTGTCCGGGAGATTGTCGTATGGCAACCACCGGCACGGACGAGGGGGACAGGATCCAAGCGGTAGTCAAGACCCTGGATCTGCTGGAGGCGCTCTGGCAGGCCGAAGGCGCCGGCGTCACCGAACTGACCGAGCGAACGGGGCTGGCGAAGAGCACGGTCCACGCGCACCTGACGACGCTTCGCTCGAAGGGGTACGTCGTTCAGGACGGCGACGAGTACCGGCTGAGCCTCCGATTTCTCTCCTTCGGCGAACACGTCAAACGGGCACAGCCGCTGTACGAGGCCGCCGAGCAACCCCTCGCCGAACTCGCAGAACGAACCGGGGAACGGGTCCTCTGTTCGACGGAGCAACACGGCCTCGGCACCGTCCTTCGGGCGTACGACGGCGACCGGTCGGTTCCCACGGGTATCGAGGTCGGGACGCCGATCTACCTCCACTGTTCCGCTGGCGGGAAAGCGATGCTCGCCTACTTCGACCCGGAGAAGGTCGACCGGATCGTCGCCGACTGGGGGTTGCCGGAGTTCACCGACGAGACGATCACGGACTGGGAGTCGCTCGCGGCCGAACTCGAGGAGATCCGCGAGGTGGGTATCGCCTACAACCGGGGTGAGTACCTCCCGGGGATCGTCGCCGTCGCCGCCCCGATCCGCGACAACGACGGGACGGTCCACGGCGCCGTCACTGTCGCCGGTCCCAAGCACCGCCTCGAGAGCGAGTGGGACCGAGAGGAACTGCACGACCAACTGCGCTCCACGGCGAACACGATCGAAGTCAACCTGCTGTACACCGACTGAGACGCAGAGTTGGACGATATCACGGGCTGTTCCGTCCGGTTGAACGCCTGCGTATCCCCTCGATTCCTCTCGTTCTGGCGTCGATCGGACCTCGAACCGGCTCCCGTCCTCGCCAGACCGTTCGGCCGGCCGGAACGTCGCTTGAAATTACACTCATATGTACGTAAAAACACACGGAGCGTCCCGTCGGATGGGTCGATCGTCACTCGATGCGGACGGGAGCAGGCGGTCGCTACTGGAAGAGTCTCGCGCACCGCCCGCGACGAGGGGATCGAGGGAGATTTTCGACTCGCGGGCGGCAGGTGCGTTGCTGACGCTAACTCGGTCCCAACGGCTGACGACAACCATTAGTTCAGGGAGAGTACTCGGTAGTCTTCAGTGCCGTTAATATACTCTTTCTGTTTATTTATGGGTACTCTCTGGATACTTATCCATCTACTGTAGATTAAAGATTGGCTGGTATGGACGTTCTCAAGGAGTGATCGGCCGGAAAACGGCCATATATGGCGATATCGAGGGTTTACTCGAAAGCGGAGCGCCATGTCTCCTACCTCAATATTCTTGCTAATGGAATAAACAAATAAGGAATTATCTGCTCTAGGTCCATAAATATGCCAATATAGAGTTTTAGATAGGAATTTAGCCAACTATTAGGCGGAAAATATCTATGTCCATTGAATTCTATTAGCTATCAGATCTAAATTCTACTATGAGAACTGAGAGTAATCCAGTCGTCGCTCGAAAGTCGTGGAGCGGTTCTCTATCGAATTGGTGTCTTCAACCCGTGACTATCCTCGGGTCTGACCAATCGTGAACAATGCTGGCAGTTCCATTAATGCCAGTTCGAATCCAACGGGGCGGTAGGATGGGGGTCGTTACGAAACTGCGGCACTTCGTCGACGACGACGAAGGGCTGTACGAGTGCCGAAACTGCGGTGCAAAGCTCGACGACGATCGGGACCCGTGCCCGACCTGCGGTTCGGCCGAAATCGCCCACTACGAATTCTGAGGCGTTCCGGGGCGCCGTTACCCCGGCGACGAAGCCATCCGTCCGGAGCACCTGCTATCGGTATGGCACGGACGAACTGGAACGGAAAGGCGTCGACGCTCGAGGACGACGCGACGATGTCGGCGCCGACCGAGACGGCGACGCTGGGCATGGGCTGTTTCTGGGGTCCCGACGCGCTGTTCGGCGCGATGGACGGCGTCGTTCGGACCCGAGTCGGCTACGCCGGCGGGACGGACCCGACACCCAGCTACGGCTCGCTGGGCGATCACACCGAGGTCGTCCAACTCGAGTACGATCCGGAGGCCCTGTCCTTCGACGACGTGCTCGAGGCGTTCTGGGCGAACCACGACTGGGCGTCGTCGGCGCCGAAGCGCCAGTACCGGAGCGTCGTGCTCGCACACGACGATCGGCAGTACGAAACCGCCGTGCGACAGCGGACCGCAGTCGAGGAGCGGGCCGGGACCTCGGCCGCGACCGAGGTCGAACGGCTCGAGGGACTCACCCGCGCAGAGGAGTACCACCAGAAGTACGAACTCCGATCGACGCCGGTCGCTGGCGACGAACTCGCGGATCGCTACGGCGACGGGTTCGTCGATTCGACGGTCGTCGCCCGGCTCAACGGGTTCGTCGCGGGCTACGGTGAGCCCGACCACCGTGACGAACTGCTTGCGGAGCTGGATCTGCCACCGACGGTGGCGTCGGAACTGCGGCGCCGATTCTGAGTGACCCCACGACCGGTGGTCGTCGGATCGACGTCGGATCGGCCTTATTAGTACGTTCGGCTCGAAGTGGCGGCTATGACCGCCGACGATCGATACAAACTGTTCGGCGTCTACCTCTCGGAACCGGTCGCCGACGAACTTCACGATACGCTCTACGAAACGGCGGGTATCGTGGATCTCGAGGACTACTTCGAGGAAACCGCGGACTCCGTGCCTGTCGGCGACCCCGGTGCCGACGCCACTGACGACCTCGTCGCGACCGTCCGCGAGCGGTTCGCCGCCCTCTACGACCGGGCCGACTTCGAATCGGCGGCTGCCGCTCCGTCCGACGAGTTCGTGCTCGTCACGCTCGCCGCCCGCCCCCAGCGCGTCGCAGACGTTCGTGAACGGTTCCGGGCGGCCGCCACGATTCAGGAAGCGGACCTGCGGACCGTCCAGACCGCGATTCTCGAGGCCTATCTGGCGGACGAGGGGTCCGAGTAGCGGATCGGTTACGCCGCTTCGTCCGGGTTTCGGCGGGCGACCATTCCCAGCGCGATCCACGAGATGACGACGTCGCCGTGCTGGTTCGTGCCCTCGATCCGCGTGTCGACGTAGCCGCGTCGCGGATCGCTCTCGGAGACGCGCTTGTCCAGGACCTCGGTCCGGACCGAGATCGTATCGCCGGGTTTGACCGGCTGCTTCCAGCGAAGTTCGTCCACTCCGCGGGCGCCCATGCTGGCCCGATCGTCGACGAATCCGTCGACGAGCAGCCGCATACAGATCGAGGCCGTGTGCCACCCCGAGGCGACGAGTTCGCCGAACGCGGACTCCTCGGCCGCGTCCTCGTCGGTGTGGAACGGCTGCGGATCGTACTGTTCGGCGAACTCGAAGATTTCCTCCTTCGTGACCTCGTACTCGCCGAACTCCTGCGTCGTCCCGATCTCGACGTCCTCGTAGTACTGCATATCAGTGCCAGTGTGATACGTCAACAAGAGTCTGTGGGAACCCGAACATCGCGCTGCGGTAGCACCAGAGCGGCCGGCGGTCGTCTCAGGCCTCCTGTACCTCGTGGATGCTTACCCAGTGGTCCGGATAGGCCGCCTCGTGGTCGCTGGCGTCCCGGTTGGCGTCCGGCCAGTCGCCGCACTCGCGCTCGAGGTTACAGGAATCACAGCGGAGTTGGTATGCCATTCTTTCTCGTGGCACGAACACCGGCTTAAGCGTTGGCCACGGTCGATTGAACAGTCGTTCCGTCGGAGCAGTACGGAGTTTCTTCTGGACGTCCACCAGCCTAACCGCTATGTCAGATGACAAAGCTGACCGAGAGACCTCTGCTGCTAGTGTTTGATTATTTGTACAAAGCCAAATTATTTGAACTGGGCTGTGTAAGAGCCAGTACGATGGCCAACTCGAGCCAGGGGTCGTGGACGGAGAGCACGAGCGGGCGTGAGCGGGTTCGACACGTCGTGGAGTTGTTGGACGAATCGACGCCAGTACAGGAGATTGCGGACCGCGCGGAGGTTTCGCGCGCGACGGCAGACGACGAACTCCAGCGTCTGGAGAGCGACGACTGGGTCACCGAAACGACCATCGACGGCACGAAGGCGTACGATTTGAATCCCGTCCGGATGCTCTTCGACGAAGTAACGGACTTGATCGCGGAGCACTCGCGCGACGAGTTAGAGAGTCAGCTCACGGAGTTGAAAGCGGAGCAGGAGGAGCTCGCCGCGGAGTACGATGCCGATTCACTCACGGCGTTCCGAGAGCAACTCGCTGCGGACGAGTTATCGGCCGAGGAGCTCAGGGAGCGTCGCAACGTGATCGCGACGTGGGAGGCGATTAACACGGAACTCGGGCTCGTGAAGCACGCGCTCCAACTGTACGGAGACGTCGTCGAACTCTCCTCGTCTCGAACTGACTCGCGGTCGACGTTCGCCTGATGGTCGTCTTTCTGGCTAACCGGGCGAACTTACAGCACAAACGGCTCCACGACCGCATCCAGCAACGGCTCGGTGCCGAATTCAACGACGTTCGACGACGGCGTACCGAGCCGCGCGAAGCCGGCCCGTATCGCGTCGTCGGCGACGTGAATCCGCGGCAGTTCCTCGGCGACGACGAGTATCCCGTGACGGCCGCTCGAGTCGAAATCGGGTTCCAACTCCGAACGAGCGATCCGTACGAGCACTACTGGATCAACTGGCTCGAGCCGGATCGAAGCCTGCTCGTCGGCTGGCATCAGGACGACACCCACGGCGATCTCGGTCCGGTACACCTGCAAGTAACCGACGGCTCGACGGTCGTCGCTTACGAGCGAGCGCAGTTCATCGACACGCATCCACTCGACGTGGTCGAACAGCGGCTCGAATCGCTTCCGGATGCGCTCCTCGCCGTCGAATGGGAAGGCGAACGACCGATCGGGTTCGACGCGTCTGCGGCTCTCTTCGAGTAGCCACGCTACCATAGGCCCCGTTCTTCTCCACCCAAGTCGCCTGTTCACAGGTACTCTTCAACTGGTCAGGGAACGAACTACGGTGTGGCTCACGGCCAAATGAGTGCGGTAGTTGCGTGGTTGGCCTTCCGGCTTAGTGACGACTTCCTCGTCCAGTTCGGAAGGAATTGGTGACGTCGATTTGCTAAGTATCCTGTGTACTGTTCGATGTTCTCCCGGACATGACACTCAGGTTATGCCGTCACCATACCTGCTTATGGAGCGAGAAGCTGTCTCTCCGCTATGACCGATTCGAATAGCGACGAGTTCGACCCAACAGCACCAGACCAACGGGAGATCGGCCGGGAAATGGTTGACGACAGTACGGGACTCGGTTCGGTGATGGCCCACGTCTATCGCGGAGAGATCGACCGAGTGGGGACGTGGCGGCAGCGCCTCGACGAGACGACGACGTGGGCGGTGACGCTGATGGCAGCGATCTTGACGTGGGCGTTTTCGAGTACCGATAACCCACACTATATCTTGCTGATCGGGATCGTCGTCGTCACCATTTTTCTGGGCATCGAAGCACGGCGGTACCGGGACTACGACGTCTTTCGCTCCCGTGCTCGAGTCATCCAAGAGAACCTGTTCGCAAACGCCCTCGATCCGTCCCAAGGCACTGAAAATCACGACTGGCGAGCGGAACTGAGCAAGGACTATCGCAGGCCGACGCTGAAAGTCTCGGTATCCGAAGCAGTCGTAAACCGGCTCCGGCGTGTGTACCTTGCGCTGCTCAGCGTCCTAGTGGTCGCCTGGGTCTTCAGGATTACAGCGTTCGGGCCGCGACAAGACTGGCTGACAACCGCTGAAATCGCTCGTATCCCCGGGATTGCTGTGGTTGCCGTTGTGGGTGTGTTCTACGTCGTACTGCTGGGCGTCACCTTCTGGCCCCGCGAGCGCCACGCTAAGGGTGAATTCCGGGAAGGGGACCCGGACGACTGGAAAGAGACAGACCGATAAATCCGTTCGCTATACTGACCAGAGCACCCATACCAACTGCTGTGAAAATAAGGGTCGATACGCTTCTCTGCTTGTCCGCGCTTCCCGCTTGTAAGAGATCACCGGTAGATGAGCGAGTGGGTTGGGGCAGATTTGAACCACGCCAAGACGTTCCGGGTCGCTCACTGCGTTCGCTTCCCGGGCTGCGACTCGTCTGGTTCAAATCTGCCCAACATAACGAATTTGCTGCTCGTGAAATTGCTCGCAGCAAAATTAGTGGGTTGGGGCAGATTTGAACTGCCGACTTCCTCCGTGTGAAGGAGGTATCATAACCGGACTAGATCACCAACCCGCACGGGTTGATATCCGTGCGTTCGACTTAAGGCTTCCTTTCACCGAGCGTCCGACCCGTCTCGAGAGACGACCGCTCGTGCGGAACCCACCCGCCCGCTGACGGCTCGCTCGAGGCCGGACAGCCGCCCTCGAACCGACTCGAGGCGCGTCGGTTCCGGCTCCGGTTCGTCGTCGCGGCCCAGTCCTCGAACCCGAGAGACGGCCGGCTCGAGCGTCTCGGTGAGACCGAGTTTCGCGTGGTCGGCGGCGCGGGCGAGGTAGTAGCGGCTGTCGTGGAAGTGCTTGTTCATGTGATTCTCTCCCGTAGGGAGGCTTGGGTCTATTATAGCCCTTTCGCAGGGGACAGAATCCTCGCGAACCCCAGGCGAGGCCCTTCGGGATCGATTCCCATACAACGCTGGGCGGCCACCACCTCGAGTATGAACGAGTTACAGCCGGTCGCCCTCGAGCGCGAGGGCGCGACCGCCGACCTGGTCGTCGCGGGCGGACGCGTTTACTGCTCGAACCGCCGGGAATTCCTCGAGCGGGACGTCGCCGTCGTCGGCGATCGGATCGCGGCCCTCCTCGAGGACGCCGACTCCGTCACCGGACCCGAGACGACGGTCGTCGACGCCACGGAACGAATCGTCCTCCCGGGGCTGATCGACGCGCACACGCACACCGACCTACAGGCGGTCCCCGAGCGCACGGTCTCCGGGGCGCTCGCGAGCGGCACCACGTCAATCGTCACCGAGACCTCCGGGATCGGCCTCCTCTTCGGGAGCCGAGGGGCCGAAACCGTCCTCGAGCGAACTGAAGGGTTCCCGGTTACGACGTACCTCTCGCTCCCGCCGCAGCGACTCCTCGTCACGTTCGAACCCGCGCGCGGCGGCGACGCGGAGGTCGACGCCCTCGCGGACCTACTCGGTCACGAGCGCGTGGTCGGCGTCGGCGAGATCGACTGGATCCACGTCGTCGGCCGCGAGTCGCCGGTCGAACGGCTCTACGAGCGCGCCCGCGGGACCGACGCCACGATCGTCGGCCACGGAGCGGGCTGTCGCGGCGAGTCGCTCCGGGCGTTCGCGACCGTCGTGGACAACGACCACGAAGCCATCGCGGCCGACGGCGTTCGCGAACGCGCTGCCAACGGCATCCACGTCGTCGGCCGCTGCGGCTCGAACCGGGACGATCTGGGGGCGCTCGCCGAGGCCTTCCCCGACATCGATCGGGCCAGCGTCTCGCTGTCGACCGACGGCGTCTGGCCGGACGACCTGCTCGAGGGGTTCGGGATGGCCGACGTGGTCCGGCGCGCCATCGATGTCGGGATTCCGGAGAAAGCCGCCATCGACGCCGCGACCCGCAACCCGGCCGAACAGTTCGGACTCGACGGGCGGGGCGTCGTCGCCCCCGGCGCGTTCGCGGATCTGCTGGTCGTCGACGGCCTCGAGTCGCTGACCGTCGAGACGGTGGTGGCCGACGGCGACGTGGTCGTCACCGACGGCACGCCGGACGTGGCGGTGCGGGACGACCCCTATCCCGACTACCTCTACGATACGATTTCGGTCGACCTCGCCGAATCGCGGTTCACCGCGCCGCTCGAGGCGGCACCGGACGGTACCGTCCGCGCCATGGAGGTCGGCCGGGGGCTCGTGACGACCGAAACGACGGCCGAACCCGCAGTTCTCGACAACGCCGCCGACGCGGACGGCGAGTCCGACCCCGACCGACTCGGGCCCGACCCGGCCGCGGACGTCCTCACGGCGACGCTGTTCGACCGCGATCCCGCGACCGAGGACCGCGCCTTCACGGGCTTTCTGACCGGCTTCGGCCTCGAGCGAGGCGCCGTCGCTACGAGCGTAACCTGGGAGACGCCCGGCCTCGCGGTCGTCGCCGCCGACACCGCCGACGCGGTCGTGGCCGCCGAACGGGTCGCGGAGACGGGCGGCGGATTCGCCGTCGCTCGAGACGGCGCCGTCGTCGCCGACCTCGCGATGCCGGTCGCGGGGACCGCGTCCGAGGCGCCCCTCGAGGACGCCGTGGCCGAATTCGACGCGGTCGAGGATACCCTGCGCGAGAGCGGCGTCGACATCGAACGACCGCTGTTGACCCTCCAGACGCTGACGTTCCCCGGCGTTCCGGCGCTGAAGCTCACGCACTCGGGGTACGCCGACGTGCTCGGGCAATCGCTGGTCGGCCTCGAGCCGGCGGTCGAACGCGAGTCGTAACGGGCCACAGCGGCAACGCGACCGCAACGCCGCTGCTCAATACTGCGACCGCGCCGGCACTGGCCAGTACTGCGACCGCGACAACGCCGGTCAGTACTGCGGCGCTTCTTCCGGCTCGCCGTCGCGGGCGTTGACCACGCGACCGAACGTGAAGAGGCCGTCCGAGAGGCGATTCAGGTACTGGACGGCCTGCTCGTTGATCGCTTCTTCCGACGCCAGCGCGACGGCGCGGCGCTCGGCGCGCCGACAGACGGTTCTGGCGTGGTGGAGTGCCGCGCCGCGGTCGCTCCCCGTCGGCAGGATGAAGGAGGTCAGCGGCTCGAGTTCCTCGTCGTACTCGTCGATCCAGTCCTCGACGGTCTCGATGTGGTCGGCCCGGATCGCGGGGTCGTCCTCGTCGGGATCGGGGTTCGCGAAGTCGGCCTGGACGACGTGGAGGTGGTTCTGGACCTCCCGGAGGCGCTCGTCGACGTCGTCGTGGCCGGTCGGTCGAGTCGTGCCGATCAGCGCGTTCAGTTCGTCGACGGTGCCGTAAGCTTCGATGCGCGGACTGGCCTTCGAGACGCGGCTCATGTCTCGGAGGTCCGTCTGCCCGTCGTCGCCGCGGCCGGTGTAGATCGCCATGTCCGAGTGGACGGCCGAGGCGTACTTAACTTTCAGCGGGTCGTCGCGGCCGGCAGCGACCGAACCATTAAACAGCCGCCGCGCCCAACGCCCGAGCATGGCTATGGAACTCGAGCACGAGTGTCCGAACTGCGGCACCGAACGGGTCTTCTATCGCGCCGCGAGCACGACGGTCCACCTCGGCGAGAAGGTCAAGTGGCACTGCCCGGAGTGCGACTACGGCTTCGTGCGGATCTCCGACAACGAGACGGTCGTCGACTCGAGCGCGTAACGCCGACGCGGTGAGCGGCGCTGAAGGCGAGTTCGACGCGGCGGTACTCACTCCTCCTCGAGCGCCTGCCACGACAGTCGCGGACTTCGCGCGGCGCTCGTCTGGTCGATCCGTCGGGCCGTCGTCCGATCGGGTGCCGCCTCGAGGGTCGCGTCGTCCTCCGCGGCGACGGCGTTGAAGGCCGCGGCGAGTCGATCGAGCGTGTCCTCGCCCTCGACTTCCGTCGGTTCGGTCATCAGCGCCTCGGGGACGATCTCGGGCCACTTGGTCGTCGGCGGGTGGACGCCGTAGTCGAGCATCCGTTTGGCGACGTCGGCCGCGTCCTGGTCGCCCGCGCTGGCGACGAACTCGTGGTGGAACGGCTCGTAGGGGACGTCGTACTCGATCCGGCTTGCGAGGTAGTTCGCGTTCAACACCGCTTTCGCGCTGGCGTCCGCGAGTCCCTCGTCGCCCAGCCGCGCGATGTAGGCGAAGGCCTTGACGAGGACGAGCCAGTTGCCCTGGTAGCCGTGGACCTTGCCGATTGTCTGTTCGGGGTCGAACAGTTCGTACGTCGGGTCGCCGCTCTTGCTGGTCCCACCCTCGCGCACTCGAGGCGCGGGCAGAAACGGCGCGAGATCCTCGACGACGCCGACCGGGCCCGCACCCGGGCCGCCGCCCCCGTGGGGCGTCGCGAACGTCTTGTGGACGTTGTAGTGCATCACGTCGAAGCCCATGTCGCCCGGGCGAGCGCGGCCGAGCAGGGCATTGAGGTTCGCCCCGTCGTAGTACAGCAGGCCGCCGACGTCGTGGACCATCGCCGCGATCTCCTCGATGTCGCGCTCGAAGAGCCCCAGCGTGTTCGGGTTGGTCAACATCAGCGCCGCCGTGTTTTCCGAGAGGGCCGCCTCGAGCGCCTCGAGGTCGACCCGGCCGTCGTCGTCGCTGGGCAGAGCGACGACGTCGTAGCCCCCCAGCGCGGCGCTCGCGAAGTTGGTCCCGTGGGCGCTCTCGGGGACGATGACCTCGTCGCGGTGGCCCTCGCCGTTGTGCTCGTGGTAGGCCGCGGCGACGCGGATGCCGACGAACTCGCCCGCGGCGCCCGCGGGCGGCTGGAGCGTGACGGCGTCCATCCCGCCGATTCGGCCGAGGTAGTCCTGCAGCCGGTACAGTAGCTCGAGGGTGCCTTGAATCGACCGCTCTGAGCGGTCGGGGTGGACGGCCGCCGTCGGCAGCGCCGCCACGTCCTCGGTGAACTTCGGGTTGTACTTCATCGTGCACGATCCCAGCGGGTAGGGGCCGCTGTCGATCCCGTAGATCATCTGGGAGAGCCGCGTGTAGTGGCGCGCCAGTTCGGGTTCGGAGAGTTCGGGCAACTCGAGGGAGCCGCGCGTGAGGTCGTCGGGGAGCGGCGACTCGGCGTCGTCGCCCGTTTCGTCGGTCGCGTCCGCACCGCCGATCTCGACGCGCGTCAGGTCCTTCTCGGAGAGCAGCGGCTCGTACTGGCCGTTCTCCACGTAGCGCGCCTGATCGTAGCGGACCTGTTCCTCGCCGGCGGTTCCCTCGGGGCCGGCAGCTCCCTCCCCGACGGACCCGTCCTCCCGGTCCTCGCTCATCGGACCACCTCCTCGAACGCCGCGACGAACCGCTCGAGTCGCTCGTCGGGGACGCCGGCGACGCAGACCTGGATTGCGTGGTCGCCGAGGACGTGCACCGCGAACCCGCGTTTCTCGAGGTCGGCGGCGATCGCCGGCGCGGGCTGGTCGATCCGGACGACGAACTCGCGGAGGTGGTGGCGGTCGTGGACCGGCGCTTTGACGCCGACGATGTCGTCGAGGCGCTCGGCGAGGTCGGCGGCGCGGGTGACGCCGCGATTCGCGAGGTCGACCATCCCGCTCGGACCCAGGTACGCGGCGTGCATCGCGGTTCGCAGGGCGACCCAGGCCTGATTCGTACAGATGTTGCTCGTGGCCCGCTCCCGGCGGATGTGTTGCTCGCGGGTCTGCAGGGTGAGCGTGTAGGCCCGCCGGTCGGTCGCGTCCTCGCTGGCGCCGACCAGTCTACCCGGGACCTGTCGGAGGTAATCTTCCGTCGTCGCGAACAGCCCCAGTCCCATCCCGTAGCTCGTCGGCAGCCCCAGTACGCTCGCGTCGCCGACGACGACGTCGGCGCCGACGTCGGCGGGCCGCTGGAGCACGGAGAGCGCGATCGGGTCCGAACCGAGGACGAACAGGGCGTCGTTCTCGGCCGCGAGGTCGCCGACGGACTCGAGGCCCTCTTCGATCGTTCCCCGGACGGTCGGGTTCTCCGCGTAGACCATGACGCACTCCTCGTCGATCAGGTCCTCGAGCGCCGCGAGATCGACGTTGGCGTCGTCGGTCGGGTACGCCTCGACCGCGAGGTCGGTGCCGGCGACGTAGTTCTCGAGCGTCGAGCGTCGGCCCTCGAGCAGGAGGTCGGGAACGAGCACGCGGTAGCCGGTCGTATCCCGGACGCGCTCGGCCAGCGTGGCGGCCTCGCCCAGCGCCGTCGCGGCGTCGTACATCGAGCAGTTCGCGACCTCGAGGCCCGTCAGTTCGACCAGCAGCGACTGGTACTCGAACAGCGCCTGCAGGAACCCCTGCGAGACCTCGGGCTGGTACTGCGTGTAGGAGGTCAGAAACTCCGAGCGGTCCGCGAGATGGTCGACCAGCGACGGCACGTAGTAGCCGTAGTGGCCCCGCCCCAGCAGTTCCGTCAGGTCGTCGTTGCGCCCGAGGATCGAGCGCACGAGTCGCCTCGTCTCCCGCTCCGATCGCGCGTCGATCCCGAACTCCCCGTCGAACTCGACGGCCGCCGGGATGTCGAAGAGGTCCTCGACCGACTCGGCCCCGACTTCCTCGAGCATCCGCGATCGCTCCGCATCCGTGTGGGGAGCGTACGGGCTCCCCGTGGCGTGTGATCCGTGCATGGCTAAGCGTGATCTCGATCGATCGAGTCGATCCGTCTCCCTCCGCGTCGACAGCGGCGTTCGATCCGAGGCACGATACTCGCCTCTAGCGGGTACGGGGTAATGAACGCACTCGTTTCGGCGTGACTATCGGGTATCCGCCGATGGACGTGACTGTAACGATCCCTGCAGTCGCTACACGGACCACTATGCTGACCGGCGGTGTTGGGCGGTCGCATGGTCGACGAACGCGACGACGCCGGGGCGACCGAACGCGACGATCGAAAACGCCCCCACGATGACGCAGCCGAGAGCGGGCGGAACGAACGCACCGGCCGAGACGGTCCGCTCGATCGCGAAGATCAGGAGATCGGCGCGGCGGTCGCAAACGAATCCGAATTCCTGCTCGACGTCCTGCCCCACTTCTACCGCGGCGAGGTCAGTCAGGCCAACAGCGCGCAGGATCGGATCGACCGGACGACCGACTGGGCGATCACGCTGCTCGCCGCCGTGCTATCGCTCGTCTTCTCGAGTCGGAATATGCCCGCGTTCCTGCTTCTAATCGGGATCTTCGTCCTGTCGATCTTCCTGTTCTTCGAGGTGCGTCGGTACCAGTTCTACGACCACTGGCGCGCCCGCGTCCGCTTCGTCCAGGAGAACGTGTTCGCGAACGCCTTAGAGCCGACCGGGGTCGAACACCCGGCCTGGCGCGAGGAACTGAGCGACGACCTCCGGAATCCAACGTTCAAGGTCTCCACCCGAGAGGCGCTCTCCCGTCGGATACGGCGCGTGTACGGACTCCTCTTCGCGGTGGCCGGCGTCGGCTGGGCGTTCAAGGTCACGCTGTTCACGCCGGAACAGCAGTGGACCGAGGCCGCCGAGCTGCCAGGGATTCCCGGTACGGCCGTAGCGGTATTGCTCGCCGTGTTCTTCGCGTGCGTGATCGCAATCGCCCTCTGGCCGGGGGGACGGCAGGCGAAAGGCGAGATCCACGGTGTCGAACCGGGCGACTGGAAGGGCGACTGAGTCGCCGGGGCCGGTCAGGCCTCGGGGTCGGGATCGCCGTCCTCGGCCGCCGCGTCGGGGGCCGACGCCGTTCGCTCGTCGGTCTCCGCGTCGGTGGATTGGGCTCCCGACCGCTCGGGGGAGCCGTCGCCCGTCGTCCCGGCGTCGGTTTCCGGGCCGTCGGCGCGCTCCCGCGCGAAGATGTCGAGCACGACCTTCGCACCGCCGAGGACGACGGGACCGATGAACAGCCCCACGGCACCGAACGTGATGAGTCCGCCGAAGATGCCGACGACGATGATCGCGGAGTTGATCGCGCCCGTCCGGCCGATGAGCGCGGGCCGGAGATAGGTGTCTGAGAGGGTCACGAACAGGCCGTAGACCGCGAGCCCGGCGGCCGCGAGCGGGCGGCTCATCGCGAGGAGATAGATCGAGACGGGGAGCCAGACGCCGAACGCGCCGACGAGCGGCAGCAGCGTGAGCAGGAACGTGAGAACGGTGAGTAACACGACTGCGGGGACCCCCAGTATCGCGAGCCCGACGCCGAGCATCACGGCCTGGATCACCGCGACGAGGACGTTGCTGATGACCGACGCCTGCATGAGCTGGTCCAGTTCCTCGAACAGCTCCCGCTGGACGTCGTCGTCGATCGGGACGACCCGGTAGAGCCACTCGATCAGCCGATCCCCGTCCCGCAACAGCGCGAAACAGACGAACAGCGTGACCGTCAGCCCGATCGCGATCCCCGGTAGCCCGCCGACGACGTCGAGCGCGCCGGTCGCCAGCCCCCGTAGCCCGCCGGTAATCCCGTCCTGATACGACTCGTAGAGGCTCGTGAGATCGACGCTGTACCCGGTCTCGGCGACCATCGACTCGATCGTCTCGAGGTCGACCTCGCCGTTCCGGACCGCGGTCACGAGCTGGCTCGTCTGTCTGAGCGCGACGCTGAGGACGTAGATGATCGGGATCAGGATGACGATCACCGCGACCACGATCGTGATCGAGGCCGCGATCATCGGCCGGACGTGGGCCTCGAGGCGCCGCTGGAGCGGCAGTAGAATGTACGCGAGGACGACCCCGAAGAGGACGTACTGCAGGTACGGCAGGACGATGAGCAGTCCGAGGACGACCCCGACCAGCGCGAGCACGGTCAGGACGGGCTGTTCGACGATCCACGCCGGCGGCTCTGGACGATCTGGCATATCACCGGCTGCAACGCCCTGACGGATTAGTCCACTGTACCGATCGACGGACTGCGAACCGCTCGAGCGGCGGTACCGAGGGGCGAGCTGATCCGCTATTCGACGTACCGATACTTCCGCTCGCCCATGCGACCCCAGCCGTCGAAGACGAACTCTTCGTCGGGCGTCGTGAACTCCTCGACGTCGACGTCCATCTCGTGATTGTGGGCGTCGTGGATCTCCTCGTAGTCGTCCCACGTCATCTCGTAGCGGTCGGCAAGCTGGTCGTCGACGTTCAGCGCCTCGAGCTCCTCGATCCAGCCGTCACGAACCGTTTCGGCGTGGATCTCGGCCTGTGCACCGCTCCCGTAGGAGCCGACGAGCAGCTTTTCGCCGACCATCTCGCGGTCGTTCTCGAGGGCGTGTTTGAGCGCGCTCACGCGGGCGACGTGAACGGAGCCGGTGTACCAGTTGCCGACCTCGCGGGAGATGGTCAGCGTCGGGTCGATCGTGGCGTCGTACCACTCGGCGTAGCGGTCGGTGTCCTTGAGGGCGTCCATGTACTCCAGGAGCGCATCGCGGTACTCGTCGTCGGAGTCGAACGCCTCGGGGCGGGGCTGGCGACCGATCTCCTCGGCCAGTTCGTCCTCGACCTCCGTGTTCCGCGTGACGTGACGGAACGCGAGCAGGGCGGCCTTCCGGACCATGCCCGGGAACGGCGTGTGGAAGGGCGCGTAGGCGAAGTCCTCCTCGTGGACCTCCCCCGCAACGCTCTCGTAGTCCTCGAGGGCCTCGCGCATCCGCGCGAGGTAGACCTGCACGGAGCGTTTGCCGTCGACGCTCGGGAACTGCTGGTTGGGCTTCAGGAAGTCGGTCTCGTCGGCCGAGCCGTACCCCTGCTCGGTGGAGAGTTCGACCAGGTTCGGTTCCTCGCTGATGAGCATCGCGACGGCCCCGGCACCCTGGGTGGCCTCGCCGTCGTCACCCCGCGCGTAGAGCGCGGTGTCGGTCGCGATGACCAGCGCCGAGCGACCGCGATTCCGACCCGCGCGGATCCAGTTGTACGCGTCGTCTAAACTCTGGGTACCTGCGATACAGGCGAACTTCCGTTCGCCCTTGTTGGCGTGGTGGAAGTCCTCCTCGTAGACCTGCTCGAGGCAGCCAGCGACGTACGTCGAAACCGGCTTCGAGTTGTCGAAAGCGCTCTCGGTCGCCACGTCGATACGCCCGATATCGTCCGGCTCGAGGCCCTTGCGCTCCATCAACCGATGGGCGGCGTTGGCCCCCATCGTGACGATGTCCTCGTAACTATCGGGGAAGGAACTGGCGTTCAGTCCCAGCCCTTTCGTGTACTTCTCGGGGTCTTCGCCCTTCTCGGGTGCGAACGTCCCCGGGAGGTCGAGTTTGAGATTCCCGGTCCAGATCTCGATCGCGTCGATACCGACTGCAGTCATGCCTCGTCAATGGAGGTGACGATACATGATATTGTCGTTCGGGGTTTCGACAGTTGCCGAAACGATAACGCTGCCGCCCGGAGTGAGCGCCCTAAACCACCTCCATCCTCGCCGCAATCGGAGCCGGATCGTCTCAGCCCGCAACCTGCGTCCGAGTCGCGGTGGCACTGTTTCCGTTCACGTCGGTGACGGTTAGCTCCAGGGTGTACTCCTGTCCGCTCCCGAGGTTGGAGAACTCCTCGTTATTTCGGCTGGCGCTGGTTCCGCTGACGGCGGCCGTCCGCTCGTCAACGTACGTTCCATCGCGATAGAGTTCCACGGTGACGGTGTCCAGTTCCGCGTCGGTCGACGAGACGGCCCAACTGTATCTGATGCCGACGTTGTTGCCGGGCCGTTGCTCGGTCGTGAACGAGTCGACGCTCGGCCCGCCGGCGCTCTCGATGGTCACGCCCGTCGTCGCCTCGTCGTCACCGCTTGCGACGAGTGCGGTATACTCGCCGGCGTCACCGTCGGTCGTCGACCACTCGAGGGTCACCTGCGTGGACTCGCCCGGTTGCAGCGTGACCGACGCGGCGTCCCGCCGCTGGCCGTCAGTCTCGAGGGTCACGTTTTGCGTCCCGGCGTCGGATCCGTTGTTCTCGACAGTTGCCGTTACCGACAGCGTCTCGCCCTCGGTCACCGGCGAGTTCGTCCCGTCGATGGTGACGCCGAACAGCGGACTGCTCCCGCTCCCGAGCACGATATCGACCGGGACGCGGTCGCCGTCGCCGCCGCTCGAAGCGAACACGGTCACCGTTCCATTGGCTCGAGCCTCGAGTTCGGTCTGGTGGTCGCCGTTCTGGATCGTGCCGCTGGTGGGATCGACCCGTCCGACGCCGCTGTTGCTGACCGCATACTCGACGGTCGCGTCGTCGACCGACGGAGTCGTCTCCACGCTCATCGTTGCCGTATCGCCCACGCCAGCCGCCTCGAAGGTGCAGCGATCGGACGTACACGACACGCGATCATTTTCGGCTTCGATTCGACTCAGGTTCCAGCCGACGTCGTACGCGCCACCACCGTCGTCGCCGTCGTCCGATCTGTGAACGTCGTACTCGTCGGTCTTCGTACCGCCATCACCGATCCCGACTCGAGCGACCTGCAGTTTGTCGTACGTCTCGTTCAGTTCGAGCGTGAGGAGGGACCGGTCATTATCGTAGCCGGCTACTCGAGCGCCCGACTCGCCGTCGGCGAACGTCGTCCCGATCGTATCGTTCCATGCGGTGGGCGCAGCGGTTGGGATCGAAATCGTCACGTGGTTGTTCCCGCTCGCAGGTTCGATCGGCACCGCGTCGGACGGACCGCTGAGCGCGGTCGGATCGAGCGTGATGGCACCGCCGCCGGACTCCGAGAGTTCACCCTCGAGGACGACCAGCCTGATCGTCCCGTCCGAAAGCAGCGGTTGCTCGGTCAGCGTCACCTGCGCGTCGTCGAAGTCGTTGAACGCGAACCCGTGTTCGATCCGCGTCGTCGGTGCCGACCCGTACTCCCTGTAGTCGGGCGTATAGGCCAGCGTCGTCGTCTCGTGATCGCCCGTCAGATTGTCCGGGTTGCCGTCGTACTCCGAATCGGTGTCAGCCCGCGCGTCGACGGTTATATTTGCCGTTCCGGTCGTCTCGAGTCGCCCCGTCGGTGCCGGTGGGTTCGTCGCGAGGGTTCGGGACGGATACTGGGTCCCGAGCGTCACGGCCGTCGATTGCGTCCCGCCGCCGGTTCCGACGTTCTGGATCGCGTTCCGGAGGGTCTGTAACTCGTCGTGGACCTCCTGATTGTGCGCGAACTCGACCCGTTCGTTCTCCGCGGGAACGGCGTTGATCTGATAGAGCGCGAACGCGGAGAAGACGATCGCGAGCAACAGGACCGCCCCGATCTGGACGGTGACACCGCGCTCGTCTCCCCGGCGTACCATGTCGCTGCATTCGCTCGACCCCTTAAACGTGTACTGGCCGACCCGATACCGAGTTCGCTCGCCGTACTGAAGCCACGACAGTCGCTTGGCACCGTCGAGCGCGCCGCTGTTCGCGGCGGATTCCCGTCCGGAGACTGTCCTGAAGGGAGCGGCTTACTATGTGACATCTCGGGGTACTGCTTGCCGTATGCGACCCGTCGAAGATCGGCTCCGGGGCCATCTGGTCGAGGGCGAATCGATCCAGTCGGTGACGGCCGGACGGCTCCTCGAGGCCGGCGCGCGCGGCCGAGCGGCGATCGGACTCACCGAGCGGCGATTCCTCTGTGTCGACGACACCGGTGACTTCGTCGACGTCAGTTACGACTACGTCAGTTCGATCCGCAGGCGGCGGCGAACGAAGATCCGGGTTCGGTCCGAGAGTGGACCGAACCGACTGTTGCACCTCGTGGCAGGTCTCGTTGGGGCGCTCGCGCTGGTAACCGGACTCGTCCTCTCGTCGTCGATCCCGTCGTTTCGAGCCGCCGCGGCGGTCGCACTCGCCGTCGTGACGGTCGCCGTCGCCGTTCCGACCGAGATCGTCCGTCGGCGATCCAGCGTCAGTCGCTCGTACGACGAGATCGCCGTTGGCGTGGGTGGCCTCGCCCTGCTCGGGTTGGTCGGCACCGCGTTCGTCGCCTCGAGCGTGTCGATTCCCCTCTACGTGCTCGCGACCCTCGGCGGTCTGGTACTCGCCGGCTACGCCGTCCGATACCGCGACGAAATCGAGCCCCGAATCGAGGGCCTGGGTCTCGAGCGGGAGGACGAGGCGGTGATCGCCATCACGACCATCGACGGCACCACCGTCCGCGTCGCCGTCGACGCTGACTCGACGTTCGGCCGCGATCTCGGCACGTGGGTCCACCGGCGGGAGCGGGATCCCGCGATCGCGGAGACGCCCGTCGTCGGCACTCCCTCGGACTGACTCGGAATGCGAAACTGACTGTCCGGGTTACGTTGCCGTTACGGGACCCGAAAGCCCCTCAGTGTAGTCCGCGGGCGGGCCGATTGCTGCGCGCGGCGTTCGTTCGATGCGGTGGTGGTAGGTTCGCTATTCAACCTGAATGAAAGGCTTATCGTCTGACACGGCGTACGAGTGGTTATGTCGAGTCGAATAGCGAAGAAAGTCACCCGGGAGTCGATGGGGAAGGGGATCGCAGTCGGCCTCTCCGTCGGGATCGTGATCGGTGTCATGATGGACAATCTGCCGATGGGAATCGCCGTGGGTCTGGCCCTCGGACCCGCGTTCGCCGTCGGCTGGCGGAACGAAGAGCGATAGCTCGTCGGTCCCCTCGAGCCACACGGTCGACTCGTCAGCTACTGGGTAGCCGCGGTGCGCCTCACGAGGGGAGTTTTCCGAGACAGTTCCGACAGTACTGCGCCGTGGGGGCGTTCGACGCGCCACAGGCCGGACAGTGCCCGCTCGAGTCGCCGCCCGTCTCGAGTCGCATCCCGTTCCCCAGGACGGTCAGGACGTCGTCCTCGATCTCCCCGCCCTGTTCGCGGACCAACCGGTCGAGGAAGGCGTCGTCCCGCAGGCGCTCGAGCCCCCGGATCAACCCCAGAAAGAGCAGCGACGGGGCGATTATGACGAAGCCGGCGACGGTGAGTCGGCCGAGCAGCTCGAGGGTTCCGGGATCGTCCATGACGGTGGGTACGGCGCCACGAACAAAACTGCTCTCGAAGGTAAAGGAACAGGTCTCTCGCCCGGACTGTCGATCGTACTATCAAACTGTCAACCGCGAGAGCCGCGGCTCCAGAACGAATCTGCGTCGAACTCGAGACTGATCGGTCAGTCCGAGATGAACTTGTTGTCCCGCCAGTTGACGCCGCCCTGACCGTTGTTGTGGTCTCGAGGCCCCTCGACGACTTCGATGTTGGCCGGGCGCGGTTCGCCCTCGACGATGCGTGTCGCCTCGAGGTCGCCGTCGCGCTCCGAGATCGCCGTCAGCGTGCCCTTCTCGGCTGCTTCGGCGATACCACAGAGGACGAGGAACATCTGGTACTGGAGCAGCGAGTTCTGCAGGACGGTCTCGCGATCGCCCTTGAACGCCGCGAACTCGACGAGTTCGGATTCGATCTCCTCTTCGTCCTCCTCGTCCCAGCTGAAGGCGTTGCGTCGTTCGTCCGGATCCTCCTCGTAGACCCGATTTTCGGTGACGCTGGCTTTGAGCTGGGCGGTCGGCGTATACTTGCTGACCGACTGGTCCTCCGCGACGGCCTTGAGAATGAGCGTGTTGTTTCGCCGCGTGATCTCGACGTCGGTAATCCCGTCCGGGTACTCAGCCTCCTCGATGTGGTCCCGAAGGTCTTCGAGCGGTAGTTCGAGGGTCGAATGCAACCGATATACGTGTCTGGATTCCTCTGTTGACATGGTGGGATGACCTGCGGCGACGGTCGGTTGTTACCTCATACGAGAGCGCGACTTATATGATCTGCTATTGCATCCGTCGTCGACGCACCCGGATAAATTCACTCCCGCGGCTCGCGGTCGAATTACTCCGCGTCGAGGGTCTCGGCCAGTTCGCCCCGTTCCTCGAGTTCTTCGAGGACGTCCGAGCCGCCGACGAACTCGCCGTCGACGAACGTCTGCGGGATCGTCTCCCAGCCGCTGTGGCGGTTCAGGGCGGTGCGGAACTCGTCGAGCGAGTCGAGGACGTCGACGGTCTCGTACTCGTCGCGGTAGCTGTCGATGAGACCCAGCGCCTTTCGGGAGTAGCCACACTGGGGCATGAGTTCGGTCCCCTTCATGAAGAGGACGACCTCGTTGTTCTCGAGGGCGTCGTCGACCTGTTCGTTGACTTCGTCCTGATCGAGCCCCTGGTTCGGTGGGAATTCCATATCCGTGATAAGGCGGCGAACCGGGATAGGCCTTGCGTCCTCGCGGGCCCCAGTGCGTCCTCGTGACTCGTTCCCCGGTGGGCCGACTCGAGCGTCCGAAACACGTACGGCGGAGTCACGATCCGACGGGAATCACGAATTCGCAGCCTCGAGCCTGATGATCCGGTCGTCACCCTCGCGCGGGAACGCGCCGCTCGCGCGGCCGTCCCGGTTCGACGTGAGCAGGTAGAGCGAACCGTCGGGACCTGGTTCGACGTGTCGGAGACGGCCGAACGCTCCGTCGAACAGCGTGTTGACCGTCGCGGTGAATCGATCGTCGAGCCACGGGGCGTCGTAGCGGACGCCGGACTCGTCGCCACCATTGGCGGCTCCGTCGCCGTCGTCGCCGTCGTCTCCGGCATCGGGGGAGAGCGTGACGACGTGGAGGGCGCTCGAGGCGAGTCCGGCGACGAGCAGGCGGTTCTCCCAGAACCCGACGGCGTCGTCGGCGAAGGCGATGCCGGAGGGCGCCATCGTGGTCCCCGGACCGGTGTTGACCACCGGCGGCGCCGCGTCGTCGTACGCGTCGTAGCTCCCGTACTCTGAATCGTCAGGCCCGCCCCGGACGATATCCCAGCCGTAGTTTCCCCCGGGCCGGAGGACGGACACCTCGTCTCGAGCGCTCGGCCCGTGTTCGGCGATCACCGGTCGTCCCTGGGGCGTGAAATCGATACCCTGCGGGTTGCGGTGCCCGAGCGTGTAGGTTCGCCGGTCGCCGTCCGCGCCCCAGTCGGGATTTCGGGGATGGGGATCGCCGTCAGGAGCTATTCGAAGCACTGCCCCCGCCCGAGAGCCGGGATCCTGTGCGAGCGCGGGATCGTCGGCGTCGCCCGTGAGCACCCAGAGCGCCCCCTCGGGGCCGAACGCGATCCGCCCGCCGTTGTGGATCGACGCCCCGGGTATCCCCTCGAGGACCGGCTCGAGGTCGTCGGCCTCGAGATCGTACCGGACCAGCCGATTGCCGATGCCGTTCTCGTCGACCGTGTAGTAGACGAACACCGCCGCCGGGTCGGGATAGTCGGGGTGGACCGCGACCCCGAGCGTACCGCCCTCCCCGGGTGCGGACCGGTTCGGCAGGGCGTCGCCCGGGAGGACGGTCTCGCCGCCGTCGGGCCCGAGAGCCGCGTCTTCGGCCAGCGCGCTCGCGTCGAACCGCCGAACGCCGCCGTCGCGTTCGGTGACGAAAGCGTCGCCGTCGGCGAACGCGAGGTCCCACGGGACCTCGAGCCCGGCGACGACCGTGGTCGCGACGACGTCGTCCTCGGCGGGCGTCCCCTCGCCCGGCCGCCACTCGGGGGTCGACCAGTCGTCGTCTGGTACCGATTCGGGCGTGGCGAGCTCCCTCGCGTCGGGTTCCGACCCCGTACTGCAGCCGGCGATAGCGATCGAGAGTCCGACCGCCGCGAGGAGTCGTCGCCGCGTGCAGGCGTTCATGATCGACCTCACGGCGCCGAGACGGGAGAATACTGGGATCCGCCTCGCTCGACACGACCGCCGTAAGGGGGGCTCGAGCGTCGAGGCTGATCGATTCCAAGCTCTTTAGGCGGGTTTCCTATGCTCCTCCGACGCCTAGGATGGAACAACGGAGATGGAACCAACAGACGCGTTTCGAGTGCTCGCGAGCATCGATCGACAGCTCGTGCTTCACGAGCTCGTGACCGACTCCGAGCCGGTGTCGATCGAACAGCTCTCACAGCGCGTCGCCTCCCGACGACACGGACTGCCCCTCGAACGAATGACCGACGAGCAACTCGAACGCGCGCAGGTCCGTCTCGTCCATCAGCACTTCCCGCTCCTTTGCGACCGGAACCTCCTCGTCGTCGACTGGGAGACCCGCGAAGTGGCGCTGACGGGGAGCCCCGACGTCGACTCGCTGTTCGAGGCCGCCGAGGAACTCGAGCAGTGGCCACCGGACGACCTGATACACGACTTCGCGACGTAGTCGGCGACCCGTCGTTCCCACTCGCGGATAGCGAATCTTCTGCGGATCGATCGAATCCCTCGTGAATCGAGTTCCTCGCCGATCAGTCCGCCGCCGTCGGACTCGAGAGGACGTCCAGTTTCTCGGCCGCGTAGCCGAAGACGTCCCGGTAGCCGTTGGGCGACATGAGGACCGGATAGAACGGCTCCTCGGCGACCTGCGTGTCGCCGTCGGCGGCCGCGAACGGATCGCCGGCGTCGACTTCGGTGAAGTTGTCCACGAAGACCTCGTAGGTGTCGGCCTCCTGCTTGCGGATGACGTCGGTGAGCTGATAGACCGGGAGCTCGCTGTGCATCGTGTCGCCGGGCAACGCCCCGACGGCCGTCAGGAACGACCGCGTCAGTCGGTCGGCGTTCTGGGCGGCCGTCTCCGATCCCTGCATGCCACACTCGACTTCGACCGTGTCGACCGCGGAGAACAGCCGTCCCTCCGCGAAGTTACTCGTCTCGACCATCGCCGCCACCGGGAGCTGTGGGACCACCGCTCTGGCGGTCTCGCTGATCCCGTTGACGATCGCGAACGGCTCGGCGTGACTCTGGGTCGAGTGCATCGAGAAGGTGAGACAGCCCTCGAGTTCGTCGACCAGTCGGTGTGCGAGCCGTCCCTCGTGGGTCTTCGCGTTCGGGTCGCCCGGGAACGCCCGGTTCAAATCCTCGTCGACGAATCGGACCCGTCGCTCGAGCGCCTCTTCGTTCGCGACGACGAGTTTGACCGGCCGTTCGACTGTCGGACACTCGTCGAGTAGGCGCTCGACGGCCCGGACGCCGCAGGGTTCGTCCCCGTGGATCCCGGCGACGACTGCGAGCTCCGGCGTTCCCGACCCGAGCTGTGCAACTCTCATTATCGGACAGTAGGGCTCGGGAGCCATAGGCGATTCGGTCTCTCGCAACGATGAATAGTCACCCGATCCGACGTGGCACGCGGTACCATGCCCCCTGCTGCCGGTATGAACCGGGCGGCGTGGTCCGCGCGGTCCGAACTGTCACTCCTCGAGTCCGTCCGCGTACGCGAAATCCGCCGGGCCGGCGGTCGGCCGCTCGCCGTCGAGGGGGATCGCCCACTCGTCGATCCGGCCCGGTTCCCCGAGCGCGTTCGTGAGGACGGTTCGAACCTCGAGGAGGTCGACGCCGTAGTAGTCTCGCGGGACGTCCCGGAGGTACTGCAGCGCGGTTCGAAAGAGCGATCGCAACCCGTCGTCGTTGTCGAAGTCGACGCGCTTGTACGCGCCGGCGGCGACCTGGACCATCCCGTGCAGAAAGGAGCTCTCGGTCGTCCCGCGGCCGTAGTTGTACCACTCCGCCTCGAAGCAATCGTGGCTCTCGTGGTAGGCACCCTCGTTGAAGAGGCGGACCCCGTGGACCGTCGCGCGCCGGAGCGTCGCGTGGTCCCAGCGCCCCGTTTCGGCGTTCCAGCCCGTCGGCGTACCGGAGCCGGCGGGCGCCGCGACGGTGGGGTCGCTGGTGTGATCGTCCATAGGTCGAGTTGGATCGGCCGACGGGTAATTCCGTCGCCTGACTTAAAGTGGCCACCGAGGCAGCCGAGTATTTATTCGGTTCAGGTCCCGCGATTCGACTAGATGAAACACCCCATCTGGCGCTGCCAGCACTGCGGGGAACGCCTCTACGAGCACATCGACGGGAGGTACCAGTGCCCGAACTGCGGGCAACGGTACGATGCCGTGGACTACGGGACGGCGACGGCCTGATCGGCCGCTGGTTTAGCCGCACATCGCCTCGTTTGCGCTACCGACCGGTATTTAGTAAGCGGCCTGTAGCTGCGGGCCCAACGGTATAGGTACCAAGGCCCCAACGGAGACGTATGGAGACGCGATGGGCGACCGTCGACGGAGTCCACCTGCAGCTACCCGACGACTGCACCGCCGCCGAGCTACGAGACGAACTTCACAAACCGGACGACGCGACACTGATCGCCGTCACGGGTGACCTCGTGTCGGTCGTCCACGACGAGGACCAGCCCCTCACGGAGATGGTCGCCGGCTGTGCGGAGACGTACTACTTCAGACGACCCGACGAGCCCCAGCGAAACGACGTCCTCGGCGCCTCGGAGATCGATACGGCCCTCGAGGATCCCTCGGCCGACGAGACCACGTTCCAGCGGCCCGGAATCGGCCACTGACGCTCGCCGCCAGGTCGAATCGCGGTCGGCCCGCCGCTCGAGGCCGGGGTTCGGTTCTCATCGACGTCTCGTCGCGCCTCGAGCACCGCTGCCAGCGGTATCGGAGCGTCTCTGGCAACAGCAGTCGTAAGCGTCTCTGGCGACAGCGGAAGCGATCGCGCGGGGTAAGTCGACGGTTCTCGACCGCTGCGATCCGTCTCGAGACGATCTAGATGTCGGAACTCTCGCCGTCGAGTTCGAACTGCTCGTTCTCGACGACGGTGTTGAGGACGATGCTCGTGTTCGACTGGTTGATATCGGGGTCGGTGATCAGGGTCTTGATCTGGTCGTTCATGTCGTCGGTGTCGGTGAACTTGCCGATGGCGATCACGTCGTAGTCGCCGGTGACCTCGTAGACCGAAATCATCTGCCGGTGGTCCTTCAGCGTCTCCGTCAGTTCCGGGAGGGCGCTCCCCTCGGCCTTGAGTTGCATGATGGCGGTGACGTCGTAGCCGAGCGCGTCGTAGTCGACGATCGGCGTGTACCCCTGAATGACGTCCGCTTCCTCGAGGTCCGAGAGGTGGTTGGAGACGGTCGTGACGGAGACGTCGAGTTCCTCCGCGAGGCTGCGAAGGCTCGCGCGGCCGTCGTCGAGCAGTTCGTTGACCAGGTCCGTGTCCAGATGTTCGTAGGTCATTTGTATACTATGAAGGACTCCCTATATTAGGGCCTTACGAATATCCAGTTATGTCTCCTGCCCTCGAGCCTTCCAGCAGCAACGGCGTATTTCCACTCGATTTCGGTAGCCAACGGGTGCAGCGAGGGACGATCCGCGCTTTCGCGATCCGTTGCGAACGGCGCGCCCCGGCGGCGACGGAATCGATACCAGCTATCGGTGAGCCGAATCGACGGGCGTGATCCGGCAGATCGCGTGCGATCCCGCCACCGCGTACCCGCTCGTCGGTATTCCCCCATCCAAAGCTATTTCTCCCCGGCCGCTAGCGTGGTATCTATGACGATACAACGGCGTGAGTTCGTCGCCGCGCTCGCGACCGGGAGCGTCGCGGGACTCGCCGGCTGCGCGTCGCTGACCAGCGACTCCGACGGCGGATCGATCACCGGGGAAACGCTGACGCTGACGACGACCTCGAGCACGTACAACACCGGGTTGCTCGACGAACTCAACGCGCCCTTCGAAGATCGGTACGGCGTCACCGTCGACGCCGTCTCGCAGGGGACGGGCCAGGCCCTCGAGACCGCGCGAAACGGCGACTCCGACGTGGTGATGGTCCACGCCCGCTCGCTCGAGGACGAGTTCATGCGGGAGGGGTACGGCGTCAACCGGCGCGATCTGATGTACAACGACTTCGTCGTCGTCGGCGGCCCCGACGACCCCGCGGGAATCGGCGGCGGCGAGGACGTCGTCGCGTCCTTCGAGGCGATCGCCGAGTCGGAATCTGCGTTCGTCTCGCGGGGCGACGACTCCGGCACGCACACGAAGGAACTCGAGCTCTGGGACGAGACGGGACTCGCGGTCGAGGAATTCGGCGACTGGTACGCCGAGGTGGGCGCGGGGATGGGCGACGCACTCAATCGGGCCACCCAGCTGGACGCCTACACGCTGTCCGATCGCGGGACGTATCTGGACATGCAGGACGAACTCGACCTCGAGATCCACGTGCAGGGGCCCATCGAGGGCGGGGCGGAGCTGCTCGCGAACCCCTACGGAATCGTCGCCGTCAATCCGGCGGTCCACGACCACGTCGAGTACGACCTCGCGATGGCGTACATCGGTTTCATCACCGGCCCGGAGGGCCAGGAGCTCATCGAGAACTACACCGCCAACGGCGAACAGCTGTTCTACCCGGAGGCCCTCTCTGAGGACCCGAACTTCCGGCAGTACGTCCCCGAGGGGTGGAACGGCGCGGACGGCGGCGAGTCGAACGATTCATCGGACGGGTGATGCTACTCGAGAGCATCGTGATCGGTCCATCGCTGGCCGCGTTTCCCTTCGAGTGGAACTACGTCTGGAGCATCATCGTCGTCTCGCTGTACGTCAGCGTGATCGCGGTCGCGTTGAGCACGCTGTGTAGCCTCCCGATCGCGCTCGCCGTCGGGTTCGCGGAGTTTCGGGGCAAGCAGTTCCTGACGTCGGTCATCAACACCGGAATGGGGTTTCCGAGCGTCGTCGTCGGCCTCCTCGTGCTGGTCGCGGTCTCGAACCAGGGGCCGCTCGGGTCGCTCGGGCTCGTCTTCACGCGCGAGGCGATGATCATGTCCCAGTTCGTCCTCGCCGCGCCGGTCATCACCGGCGTGAGCCTCGCCGCCGTCAGTAGCGTCGAGGCGAACGTCCGCGACGCCGCCTACGCCATGGGCGGGACCCGACTCGACGTGGCGCTGGTTACGATCAAGGAGGCCCGCTACGGGATCGCGACCGCCGTCCTCGCGGGCTTCGGCCGCGCGATCAGCGAGGTCGGCTCCGTCCTCATCGTCGGCGGGAACATCGCCGGCGCGGACGGCACCTCGAAGACGCGGACGCTCACGACGGCGATCCAGCTCGAGGCCCAGCGGGGTCGGTACGAGACGGCCATGGTCCTCGGCGCGATTCTCCTCGTCCTCGTGTTGGTCGTCAACGGGATCGTAATCCGACTGGGCAGCGACGAAGGGGGGTACCGATGAGCCTCGAGGCGGCGGACGTCTCCCACGGCTACGGGGACGAGACCGTCCTCGACGGCGTCTCGCTGTCGGTCTCACCCGGCGAGGTCGTCGCGATCATCGGTCCCTCCGGCGTCGGCAAGACCACGCTGCTCCGGCTGCTGGCGCTGTTCGACGCGCCCGACGACGGGACGATCAGCTACGACGGCGAGGACGTCTGGCGGGTCGCCGAGGACCGGCGCCTCGCGTACCGCCGCCGCATCGGGATGGTCTTCCAGGAGGCGAGCCTCTTCGACGCGAGCGTCCGCCGGAACGCCCAGTACGGGCTGCGGGTCCGCCAGGCGTGGCCGGATCGGATCCGCCACGAGTTCGCGCGGCTCGTCGGCGGACAAAACGGAACCGGTGACGCGATCGACGCCCTCGAGACCGTCGGGCTGGCCGACAAGGCCGAACAGGACGCTGACTCGCTGTCCGGCGGCGAGGCCCAGCGGGTCGCGTTCGCCCGGGCGCTGGCGTACGATCCCGATATCCTCCTGCTGGACGAGCCCACCTCCGATCTCGACCCCAGAAACACGGCGGTCATCGAGGACGCCGTCGCCGAGGCCCGAACCGAGGGAATCGGCGTCGTCGTCGCGACCCACGACATGCACCAGGCCCGGCGCGTCGCGGACCGCACCGCCGTGTTGCTCGGCGACGGCATCATCGAAGTCGATCGGACGGAGCGCGTGTTCGACGACCCGCGGGACGACCGGACCCGGAAATTTATCGACGGCGAACTGATATACTGACCATCGATGTCCACCCACCGCGCACGCCGCGGTCACCGCTCGAGGCCACCATGACCGTCGAGAAGGAGTACAGTACGCAACTCGCGGTCGACGGCGTCACGATCGAGCGCCGCGACATCGAGATGCTCGACGCCATCGACCGGTACGGGTCGATGCACCGCGCGGCCGAGGAACTGGGCCGCTCGTACGCGCGCCTGCAGAACCGCATCGTCGAGATCGAGGACGCCGTCGGCCCGATCACGGAGCGCCAGCGCGGCGGCAGCGGCGGCGGCGGCACCGAGCTGACCGCGACCGCCCGCGAGCTACGCCAGCAGTTCGACCGCCACGACGCCGAACTCGACGGCGTCGCTCGAGTCACGGAATCGGTCTTCGCGGGCACCGTCCGGGAGCGAACCGGAGAACTCGCGACGGTCGAGACGGCGATCGGGCCGGTACTGGCGCTGGTTCCCGACGGGGCGAACGAGGTACAGCTCACCGTCCGCTCGGACGCCGTCGTGTTGACCGACCCCGACGAGGCGCCCGAGGCCGACGGCACCAGCCTCCGCAACCAGTTCCGGGGGACCGTCGACCGCCTCGAGCCGGGCGAATCGATCACCAGGGTGACGGTTCGGCTCGAGGGCGACGCCGAACTCCAGGCGCTGGTCACGAAATCCAGCGTAGAGCGGCTGGGACTGGCCCCGGGACGGGCGATCACCGCTTCGTTCAAGGCCACCGCCGCGAGGGGGATCCGGATCGACCCGGGCTCGCAGGCGTGAGCGACGCGTATCGACGCTCGAGGAGAGGTTTTTTGGGACCGTTCGAACCGGTGCGACTGGCGGGATAGCGGACTATCGGCGTCGCGCGCGCCGTCCCAGCAGGTCGTTCGGCGGCCAGTTGTCTAGCTCCTCGGCGGCCTCGAACAGCTTATCGACTTCCGCATCGTTGAGGACGATTTCCGTGTCGTCCCAGACGATATCGATGACGTCCGCCTCTTCCATTCGGGGTAGATGGGTGTGGATCAATCGGATTCGAGCGCGCCTGCGTTCCTCATCACTGAGCTTCTCGGGGACGAGTCGGTGTCTCCGGGCGGCGACCTGTCGGGAGAGTTCGGGAATCGAGGCCCGTCCGTCCCGTTCCAGTAGCTCGTGGAGGACGAGCTGACGGTCCGCGCTGGCCAACACCCGGAATGCTTCCCGACGGTCCATGTCAGTATTTGGCCCGACGGCTTCGGGGGGAAAAGCGACTCCGGCTAAATACATTGGTGTTCACCACGAGTCCCCGAACGGAACCCGCTTTTCACCCACGAAATCACAACAAAAACCTCGATCGGTGGTTGAATATCGCCGTTCCGGCGTCCGACCTCTTCGTTTCACGTTCGGTGAAAGAAGCGCTTATACAGTGTCCCCTGATATGGGTCCTAAATGCCTTCCTCCCCGTACGTGGATGTCGACTCGGACGCCGATACCCGCATCCGCCAGCAGGAGGTCGTCGCGGATCTCGGCCAGCGAGCCCTCGAGGCGGACGACCTCGACGGGTTGCTTCGCGAGGCGACCGCCGCCGTCGCCGAGACCCTCGGGACAGAGTACGCGAGCGTCCTCGAGGTGGTGCCCGGCGACGACGCCCTCCTTCGCCACGGCGTCGGCTGGCCGAACGAACTGGTCGGGACGGCGACGGTCTCGACCGATCCGGATTCACAGAGCGGGTACGCGCTTCGCCGCGACCGGCCGGTGATCGTCGACGACCTGCGCGCCGAGGAGCGGTTCTCCCGCGCCGACCGACTGGCCGATCACGACGTCGTGAGTAGCGTGAGCGCGGGTATCGGCACGGTCGAGGAGCCGTGGGGCGTCCTATCTGTGCACGCGACCGAGACGGAAGCGTTCACCGACTCCGACGCCGCCTTCGTCCGGAGCGTCGCCACCGTGCTCGCGTCGGCGATCGAGAACGCGCGGACGGAGCGCCGGTTCGAAGCGATCTTCGAGGATCCGAACATCCTCGTCGGACTGCTCGAACCCGACGGAACGGTCCTCGACATCAACGGGACGGCGATGGAGTACATCGACGCCGACCTCGAGGACGTAACCGGCGAACCCTTCTGGGAGACGCCGTGGTGGGGCGAGGGCGACGGTGCACACTCGGACGTTAGAGAGTGGACGAACCGGGCGGCGAACGGCGAGTACGTCGAGTTCGAGACCGATCTCACCCGCCCGAACGGGGAGCAGTACACGCTCAACGGCGTCTTCAGGCCCGTCACGAACGACGACGGCGACGTCGTCTCGATCATCGTCTCGGACCGCGACGTCACCGAACGCAAGGAGCGCGAACGGCACCTGCGCGACGCGAAGGAACAACTCGAAGCCGCGACCGAAGCGGGCGCGGTCGGAACGTGGGAGTGGTCGATTCCCGAGGACCGGATGACCGCCGGAGCATCGTTCGCCAAAACGTTCGGTCTCGATCCCGACGACGCCCGCAATGGCGTCCCGCTCGAACAGTTCATAGAAGCGATTCACGAAGACGACCGCGACCGGGTCGAACGGGAAATCGAGGAGGCCGTCGAGACCCGCGGAGAGTACGAGGCCGAATACCGCGTCTGGAACGCCGACGACGAACTCCGGTGGGTCGTCGCCCGCGGCCACGTCGAGGCCGACGAGGACGGCGATCCGAAGACGTTCCCCGGGGCGCTGACGGACATCACGGAGCGAAAGCGCGCCGAACTCGAGGCCGAGAAGCAGCGCAAGCAACTCGAGACGCTGTTTCAGGTGTTGCCCGTCGGGGCCGTCGTCGCGGACGCGGACGGCTCGCTGCTCAAAGCCAACGATACCGCCAGGGAACTCTGGGGCGGTGACGTCTTCGACGCGGAATCCGTCGAGGAGTACGACAAGTTCGAGGCGGTCTGGGCGGACTCGGGCGAACCGGTCGGTCCCGAGGACTGGACGATGTATCAGGTGCTCCAGGGCGAGGAGGTCTCGGAGCCCAACATCTACGAGATCAGCACGTTCGACGGCGAACAGCGGATCATCATGGAACACGGGATGCCGGTCAGGAACGAGCGCGGCGAGGTGAGTCGGGCGGTCGTCACGCTGACCGACATCACGGAACGCCGGGCCTCCCAGCGCAAACTCGAGGAGACGGTCGAGAAACTCGAGGCCTCGAACGAACGGCTCGAGCAGTTCGCCTACGCGGCCAGCCACGACCTGCAGGAGCCGCTGCGGATGATCACGAGCTACCTCCAGTTGCTCGAACGCCGCTACGGCGACGCGTTCGACGAGGACGGCCAGGAGTTCCTGGACTTCGCCGTCGACGGCGCCGAGCGCATGAGCGACATGATCGACGCCCTGCTCGAGTACTCCCGCGTCGAGACCCGGGGCGACCCCCTCGAGCCGGTCGACCTCGAGACCGCCCTCGGGGACGTGATCGACGACCTCCAGTTGCATATCGAGGAAACCGACGCCAGAATCTCGACCGGAACCCTCCCCGTTGTGGAGGGCGACGCGAGCCAGTTACGACAGGTGTTCCAGAACCTGCTGGAAAACGCGTTGACCTACCACGGCGACGACCCGCCGCGCGTGCACGTCGACGCCGAGCGATGCGAGGCGCCACGCGCCTCGGAACGAAGCGGCAACGCCGCGGAGAACGGTGGCGAGGAGTGGGTCGTTTCGGTCGCGGACGAGGGGATCGGGATCGATCCCGCCGATCAGGACCGGGTGTTCACCGTCTTCGATCGCCTCCACAGCCAGGAGGAGTACGAGGGGACGGGGATCGGACTGGCGCTCTGTCAGCGCATCGTCGAACGCCACGGCGGCGAGATCACCGTCGACTCCGAACCCGGCGACGGAACGACGTTCTCCTTCACGCTTCCGGCGGCCGAGTGACGCCGGCCACGTGAGACCGGCCGACTGACCCCAGTCGGACGGTCACAGCGCGGACCGAGCGTGGGCGAATCGCCGTTTCTTATCGCGGTGGGTCGCCTCGAGTCGGGGACGGCGGCGTGCATGTGCAGGCTTTAGCGTCTTTCACGTCAGGGAGCAAGTACAGGGAAATGGCCTTTCAACCGCCGACCGAGTGTCCGATCTGTGCCGAGACGCTGGATCCCGATCGAACGCTCGAGGACCATCTCAGACGAGCGCATCCCTACGACGAAGTGATCCAGTACGTCGCGTCCCAGCACGAACAGACGAACGCCCAGCCGCTTTCCTAGCTGGCCGAGCGTCGACGCGGACGTAGCGACCCGGCTGCTGTTCCCGCGACTCCAGCCAGAATTACATCGACGGCGGTAACTCGAGCGCGACGAGGTCGTGGCCGGTCTCGCCGCGATGTGCGTCGCCGATCCGTTCCGCTTCCTCGCGTCCCGTCGTCGCGCACTCGAACGAACAGCCCTCGCACTCCACGAGGAACCGCTTCGGCTCTCCCTGGCCCGGGTCGCGCTCTGTGATTGCCATGAGCCTTCTTCAGCGACACGCTGCTTGAACTCCTCTCCAAAACGGATTGGCGTCGCGTAGTGGACTTTCGGCCCGACTGAAATCTACTGTTTGTTCGTTTGTCAGACCGAGCCGGAATTAGCTCGCTCGAGTGGGGATGGCGATCTCTTTGCTCAAGGCCTGTACACCGTGAGAACTCGAGTGGATGTTATTCGCGGGAACGTGCTCCGTCTGGGATTTGAACTACGCCCAGACGTGCTCGCTACGCTGCGCGCGACTGGTCTACTTCAAATCCCAGAGCGTGCGCTTCCTTCTTCACTCACTTCGTTCGTTCAGAAGAGTGCTCCGTCTGGGATTTGAACCCAGGTCATCGGCTCGAAAGGCCGAAATGATTGGCCGGACTACACCAACGGAGCGTGAACGCAATAAGTCGTTGCCGAGGCCTAGTAAAAAGCGTTCCGTTCCGAGTCGAGGATGACACGGCCTGCCGCACGACGGAATCCCCGCCAGCGCGTGCCGTCATCTCAATCCTTTTGAAGCCGCGTCACGACCACCCACGCATGAAATACGTACGCTTCCGCGACCCAGCAGGGGCCGTTCGGCGCGGCGAACTCGAGTCCGGTCACGTCCACTTCGGAAACGAGAGCTACGCCCTCGAGGACGAGGCGATCGACGTCCTGCCGCCCTGTGAGCCGTCGAAGATCGTCTGTATCGGGCGCAACTACGCCGATCACGCCGACGAAATGGGGTCGAACCTGCCGGATCGACCGATGCTCTTCCTGAAGCCGCCGAACGCGGTCGCCGCCCACGGCGACACCGTCACCGCGCCCGCGGGCAAGGAGCGCATCGACCACGAGGCCGAACTGGGCGTCGTCATCGGCGAGCAGTGTCGCCACGTCCCGGTCTCGGACGCGATGGACGTCGTCGAGGGCTTCACCTGCGTCGACGACGTCTCGAACCGCGACGACCAGAACGAGGAACAAAACTGGATCCGCGGGAAGGCCTTCGACGGCGCCGCGCCGCTCGGTCCGGTGCTCGCGACCCCCGACGAGGTGCCCGACGACGCGTCCGTCCAGTCGCGGGTCAACGGCGAACTCCGACAGGACGGCTCCCGCGAACAACTCATCTTCCCGATCCCCGAACTGATCGCCGAGATCACGACCTACTTAACCCTCGAGCCGGGCGACGTCATCGCCACCGGCACGCCCGAGGGCGTCGGCCCGCTCGAGGACGGCGACGAGGTCGAGATCGAAATCGAGGGCGTCGGTACGCTCGAGCACAGCATTCGACGACCCTGAGCGCGCCGGGACGCAAGGCAACGCGTGCGTCCCTCCCTGCCGCAGACGAACCTTTTTCGACCCGCTCGAGCGAACACACGGGTATGACCGTTCGATTCGGTGCGGTGACCGTCGACTGGCTCGGCCTCGCGACGATCCGACTCGAGGGCCGGACCGGGGCGGTGATCTACGCGGACCCGGGGCCGGAGGAGTACGACGTCCTCGACGACGAACCGAAGGACGCCGATCTGGTCCTCGTCTCCCACGACCACCACTACGACCCCGAGTCGATCCGGCGGGTCGCCCGCGACGACGCGGTCGTCCTCGTCCACGAGTCGATCGACGCCGCCGAGATCGATCGGGTCGACGAGGGGCCCGAGGACCTGCCCTACGACGTCGAGCGCGTTCGCGACGACGAGTCGTTCGTCCTCGGGCCGCTGGACCTGTTCACGACGCCCGCCTACAACGATCCCGCGGGGCCACACGTCGACGACGACGGTAGCCCCTACCACCTCGAGAGGCGGGGCTGTGGCTACGGCGTCACCGTCGACGGCGTCACCGCCTTCTGGCCCGGCGACACCGACGTGCTGCCGATTCACGAGGACCTCGCGGTCGATCTCTTCTGTCCGCCGATCGGCGGAACGTTCACGATGGACCGCCGCGAGGCCGCCGCGCTCGCCGAGCGCATCGAACCGGATCTCGTCCTCCCGGTCCACTACGACACGTTCGAGGCGATCGAGACCGACGCCGACGCGTTCGTGGTCGAGGTCGCGAACCGCGGGATCCCGGTCGTCCTCGACGATCCGACCGGCCGCTGAGCGTCGATCACCGTCTCGGCCGCACTCGGTCCGAGCGCGAGACGAAAATCGCCCTCGCACGAGACCCAAACGTTAGTGTCATTGCGGCCATCAGTTCGCGTATGGGCGGCGACCATCGTTCGGGAGGGCACGCCGGGACCGCGCGATACTGTTCGAACTGCGGCACCGACATCGAGCCGTCGACGAACTACTGTCCGAGCTGCGGCGCCGCGACCGGGAACGCTGCCGGACGGTCGACCGATAGCACCGCACCCGATCGGAGCTGGACCGCCGGGAGAACCGATCGCGGCGACGGCACGGATCGCGAGCGTCTCGAGCGCCGGATCGCGACGGCCCTCGAGGAGGGGTGGGAGCTCGAGCGCGACTTCGGCGATCACGCCGTGTTGATCAAGCGGTCGCTCGGATCGGCCGGCGTGCACGCGCTCATCGCCCTGTTCACGATCTGGTTCACGATGGGGATCGGAAACGCCCTCTACGCGGGCTACAAGTACTTCGGCGACGTGGAGCGGACGGTCGTCCGGCCGGAGTCGGGCGCTCGGATGGGGTCAGTGTCGGCCGACGACTCGGTATCGGCTCAGGCCGACGCGACCGCGAACGGCTCCGCGTCCGCCGGCTCCTACTCGGTCGGACGGATCTTCGTGGTCGGCCTCCTCTGGCTGTTCGGCCTGGCGTTGCTCCTCGAGGGGTCGCTGCTCGCGAGCGGATTCGGCCTGCTCCTCCTCGTGACGGGCGCGGCGATGTCACCGTCGGTTCGCCGGCGGATTCGCGACCGGGAGCCGATCACGACGACCGGCCGGACGCGATCGGTCGAGGAGACCGTGGTTCGCTCGCCCGAGCGGCCGTGTGCCGTCTGCCACGACTCGATAGCGGAGGGAATCGAACGCCGGTACCGCGAGCGGGTCAGGCTCCTCGGCGTCTCGATCGTGACCACCGATCGCGGTGCGAACTACTACTGTCACACCTGTGCCGGGCTCGGGTCGATCACTCGCGACCGCGGGGACGGAAGCGAGAACGAAACCGAGACCGCGGACGCGGCCGCGACGACCGAGACAGGGACGAAAACGGAGGAGACGGGGGCGGAGACGGAGCGATCGGCCGCCGAACCGACCGAAACGAACGCGGGCACGGACTGACGGCCCGCTGTCGGGCCGCTCGAGCGCTGAATCGCGCGCGCCTCCCGCGAGAGGTGGACGCTCGAGGGTGACGGACTGCCGCTAAGGGTCCGAGCGAAACGACGGCCGTCGGATCCGTCGCGGTGTCGAAACGACGAGCTGCTGCGGCTTCCGGTTTGCCAACGTTTTCGGTGATCGACGTAACAGGGGTGGTAGTGTGAGCGTCCGCTCGCTGCCCGGTTGGTCGAGCGTCTGGTCGAACCCGTACCGCCGCCGGTGGCTCCTGTGGGGGATCCTCGCGGCGTTGTACCTGCTGGTGAGCGTCTACCGGCTCTCGACGGCGGTTATGGCGGGCTCGCTGATGGACGCGTTCGGGATCACGGGCGCTCAGCTGGGCCTGCTACACGCGTCGTTTTTCGTCGTCTACGCGCTGATGCAGATCCCCTCGGGGATCCTCGTCGACCGGATGGGTGCCCGGCGGACGGCCACGGTCGGCGCGGCGGTGATGAACCTCGGGGCGATCTGGTTCGCACTCGCCGGCGGCTACGGCGGCGGGCTCGGCGGCCGGTTTCTCATCGGTCTCGGCGGGAGCGTGATCTTCGTCGCGATGCTCCGGTTCTGCGCGAACTGGTATCGGGCAGACGAGTTCGGGACGATGAACGGGCTCTGTATCGCCGTCGGCGGGATCGGCGGCATCCTCGCGACGACCCCGTTCGCCGTCGCGGTCGAGGCCGCGGGCTGGCGAACGGCGCTATTGGCGCTGGGAGCGGGCGGATTCGCGGTCGCGGTCGCGACGTTCGTTTTCGTCCGCGACTCCGCCGAGCGGGCCGGGTTGCCCCAGATCGAGGGCGCGCCCGAGCGGTCGACGCTGTCGGTCCCGGAGGTACGCGAGTTCACCGCCCGCATCGTCTCCGACCGGTGGACCTGGGTCGCCGGCGTCATGCTGTACTGTACCGGCGGGATCAATCTGACGCTCGTGGGACTGTGGGGGATCCCCTACGTCGTCCAGACGTACGACGTCTCGGTGACGGCCGCTTCGACGATCACGCTCTTCGGCGGTATCGGACTCGTCGTCGGGCCGCCGACGTTCGGCCGCCTCTCGGACTACCTCGACCGCGATACCGAATTCATCGTCCTCGGCACGGTCGTCTACACGACCGTTCTCGGTTTCGTCGCCGCGACGGGCGACCCGCCGCTCGTCGCCCTCGGCGCGGTGTTCTTCCTGGCGGGGAGCCTGTTCGGGTCGTTCGTGCTCACCTTCCCGATGATCCAGTCCCGGTACGACGAGCGGGCCAGCGGCATCGCCATCGGGACGATCAACGGCGCGTCGTTCGCCGGTGCGGCCACCTTCCCGACGATCATGGGCTGGGCGCTCGACGCCTACTGGACCGGCGAGTTCCACAACGGCGCCCGCGTCTACACCGAGACCGGCTACCGCGTCGCGTTCGCGATCGGCGCCCTCGCCGGCGTCGTGGCCGTCTGCTGTGCGGTCTGGCTCCATCGCCACGATTACGAAGAGTGAGAAGACGGCGGCGGTGACGGACGGCTGCAGTATCGATCTCGAGCGCGGTATCGGTCTCGAGTCTCGAGTTCCGGTGGCGAAAACGGTTCGAGGGGAGTTCGAGGGGCGTCTAAAGGACGCCCATATCGTTGAGTCGCTCGGGCAGATACGTATCCGTCACGAAGTCCAGGCCGTGGGACGCCAGCGACTGCTGTTCGGACTTCTTCTCGATGTCGAGTTGCAGTTCGATCTGTTCCTCCCAGTAGTCGGTCTGGAACCGCGGGTCCTCGAGTTCGCTCTCGAGGGCGTTGACGTCCGAGTCCGAGAGCGGGTCGGTCGGCAGGTCGTACTCGACGATGTCCGCGGGCTGGATGCCGATGAACTTCGCCTCGGGCGTCGCGAGGTACTCCGAGAGGTGGGCCGACTTGATCGAGCCGTAGGCGACGGAGCCGTAGATGCGGTACGACCACGGGTCGCCGTCTGTAAAGACCACTACGGGGAGGCCGAGTTCGTCGTGGAAGCGCTTCGTCAGTCGCCGGGTGGCGCGTGCGGGCTGGCCCCCGAGGTGGACGACGATGGCGTTGTACTCCTCGTCGAAGCCGTTCTCGACGAGTCGGTCGCGCATGCCGCCGGTCTCCACGCAGAGGACGAAGTCGGCGTCGTTGTCGAGGAACTCGATCATGTCCGGGTTGTTCGGGATCTGGTACCCGCCCTGTCCGACGTCGAGCTGGCAGTGGATGTCGCGGTCGCCGCGCTTGGTCTGCTCGCGGATGTGGATCGGCCCCATCACCTTCGCGCCGGACTCCTCCGGGCGCATGTGGAAGTCCTCGCGGGTGACGCCGGAGACGATCTCCAGGTCCTCGATCAGCCCGTTCGACTCGTCCTGATCGTTGAACTGTGCCTCCGTGTTGTCCCAGCTTTCGGAGAGGTAGTAGAGTTCACGCAGGGTCGACGAGCGATCCTCTTCGAGCTGCTCGGCGAGGAACTCGATGGTGTAGACCGCCTTGAGGAGCTTTCGGGCCCCTCGAACCGAGTTCGCCGACCGCGTCGACTCCCGGTCGCCGTACACCCAGACGTCCTTCTCTTCGTCGTACTCGATGTTGTTCTTCGTCCGCGTCGGCACGGACATGTGTGGAATCTCGCCCAGTTCGAACTGGTCGTAGAACTGTGCCGCGAGGTCGATCAACTGCTCTCTGGCCTGCTGGTCGTTGTCTGCGCTCATTGTTTCACCGTGATTTCACTTCGTTCATCACGAGCCATCATTCGCGCGCTCATGATGACACCGTGAGTTTCTCGCTTTCGACTCCCTTCACGTCGAGATCGTACTCCGCGTCGTCGGCCACCACGTACTCGAGGGCGGCGTCCTCGCCGCTCGAGACGTCGGGTTCCCACTTGACGAACCACTCGCCGTCCATCTCGACGACGGTGGCGTCGTCGGGGAGGTCCGTCGGCTCGGCGGTGACGATGTCCGTGATCTCGAGGCTCTCGTTCGTACTCGAGTTGTTCTCGACGACGACCGACACCGCCTGGCCGTCGCCGTTCTGCTCGACGTCGCGCTCGACGAGCACGTTGTTCATGATCCGGGCGATTGCGTCGCCGATGTCGGGTTCGTCGCGGCCGGTGACCTCGGCGACCTTCGAGGCCATCTCGGGGAGGATCGTTCCCAGGACGTTCTGTTTCTTCCGGCGCTGTTGCATCGAGCGACGCTTGTTGAGGTAGCTCTTGAGTTCGCGGGCCGCCTCGCGAATGGCGAGCTCGATCTCGTCTTCGATCTCCGGCACGTTCGCGACGGCGTCCTTCGATTCGCTGGTGAAGGGGACGTTCGTCGAGGCGACGTGGATCATGATGACGGCCGGCCCCTTCGGCAGGCCGGAGCCCCCGGGCTGGTCGAGTCCGTAGTTGCGCCAGCCGATGGACTTGACCACGTCGGTCGTCGCACACGCGCCGCGCTGGTAGACCAGCGGCACGCGGTTGGCGAATCGCATGACGTTGACGCCGCCCTCGGCCTCGAGTTCGCCGCCGTAGGCGATGCCGGCCTCGACGATGAACGGGTCGCCGCCGTGGACCTCGGCGTCGCGGGTCGCGGAGGAGTAGAAGTCCGCGTCGAACTCCTTCTCGAGGCCGGCCGTGATGAGGTCCTCGGAGATCGGCGCGAGACACCGGGTCGGCGGCGCCATGATGTCGGTCGCGCGCATCCCGTCGACGAGATTGCTGGTGGCGTCGCGATCCTCGTTGAGTTCGCGAACGAGCGGCGGGTCGTCGGGGACGGTCGCCATCACGTCCCAGAGGGCCTCGACGACGTTCTCGCGGGCGGTGTCCCCGAAGGAGACGTCGTCGTACTCCTCGGTGAGGTCCGCGGCGCGGTCGACGTGTGCGCGCAGTTGCGTGTGGGTGAGCCGGTGGCGCAGGTTCCCCTCGTCATCGTCTCCGGCCTCGAGTTCGTCCTCGAACTTGGCCGCGAGCCGCTCGGCGAAGGCGTGGATCACGTCGTCGTCCTTGCGGGTGCTCGTCGCCTCGTCGGCGAGGTCGTAGCAGTCGGCGACGAGTCTGGATTCCGCGGCCGCGTCGTCGTCTTCGCGCTCCGCGTCGGCCTCGTCTTCTCGAGCGTCGATCAGGGCGCGCCAGACGACCTCGACGGCGTTCTCGCGGACGGTGTCGCCGAACGTCGTCCCGTGGTCGGCTTCGACGTCGTCGGCGGCGGAGTCGACGACCGCGAGGAGTTCGTGGTGGGCGATCCGGTCGCGGTCGTCGACCGCGTCGGCGATGGCCGCGGCGAAAGCGCTCGTGGCGTCGGCGCCCTTGTTCGACGTGGCGTCCGAAACCGCGGCCTCGAGGTCGACGTCCTCGTGGCTCGCCGGCGGTCGCCAGCGCATCTCGCGGCCGAAGTGACGGTCTCGGAACTCGTCGATGATCGTGTCGGCGGTCTTCTTCCCGACGCGGGTGAACTCCTCCTGCAGGAACCCGGAGATCGTCTGGGAGTCGGTCGCCGTCAGCATCTTCATGACGGTGCCGAGTTCGACCCCGTGGGGATGGGGTCGGATCTCCTCGGTCTCCTCCGGAAGCTGATCGGTCGCGCGCTCGAACTTGAAGTGTTCCTGGGGCTCGCGCAACTCGAGGCGCGCGTGGGGGTTGACGACCGCCGTGTGCTTGATGTAGTCGTGGAGTTGCTGGCGGGCGCGCATGTTCGCCTCCATCTCGAGTTCGATGCGCGTCCCGTGGGGGCGGTCCCAGGAGGTGGTCTCCTCGACGCTGATCTCGGGTTCGTTGGAGTCGGTGTCGACGATGAGTTCGAAGTACTCGGCCTCGCTCGAGCCCTGGGTTCGGCTGGTGATCTTTGCGGGTTTCCCGCTCGTGAGCTGCGAGTAGAGGACGGCGGCCGAGATCCCGATCCCCTGCTGCCCGCGCGATTGCTCGCGGGCGTGGAACCGGGAGCCGTAGAGCAGCTTTCCGAAGACCTTCGGCAGCGATTCCTTCGTGATCCCGGGTCCGTTGTCCTCGACGATCAGCCGGTAGTAGTCGCCGGCCTCCTCGATTTCGACGTAGATATCCGGGAGAATGCCCGACTCTTCGGCGGCGTCCAGGGCGTTGTCCACGGCCTCCTTGACGGCCGTGACGAGGCCTCGAGCACCGCTGTCGAAGCCGAGCATGTGCTTGTTCTTCTCGAAGAACTCGGCGATGGAGATCGCTTGCTGGTTCTCGGCCAGCTCCTCGGCGATCCCCGCTTCGTCACCGAGTGTCGACTGAAACGACGTCATTGTCCCCTCTTACAAACGGCGGGGCTAAAAGCTGTGTGCTACCGGAGCGGAAGTGAACGCGATCGGACCACGTTCCGCGGTACCACGCCTCGGGCAGCCAGTCAGTTCGGGGAGTGGTTGGTAGTTTCACGACCCGGGACCCACTGGTGACCGTCGTCAGCGACGGCCCGGTCGTCGTCGGGCTGGACGACGGGATCGACGGCTGAATCGTCGTTCGAGGCGTCGTCACTGATCTTCGACCGGCGGCCACTCCCACGCGTCGGCTTCGACCAGGCCGAGCAGGTGACGCCGGCGGTCGGTCAGCTCCGCGAGGCCCTCGGCGAACTCCTGGTCCGAGACGGTCGGAATGTCGTCCTCGCGAAGGCGATCGAGATCCGGCGAGCGCGGGACCGCCGGACTGGGATCGATGAACGCCTCGTCGAGGGCGTCGATGTAGCTCCGGGCGCTCGAGCGCGCGGTTTCGACGACGGCGGGGTCGGGGCTGTGCTCGTCGTCGACGGCGTACCGGAAGAGGGTGAGCGACTCGTCGAGGATGGACACGGCCACGGCCGACGCCTGCTCGCTCTGCTCGCTGTGGTAGTAGTGCAGGATCGGGTAGGACTTGTGTTGCTCGGCGAGCGTGCTCAGATCGGAACCGAGCGTCTCGAGGGTCAGTTCGAGGCCGTCGAAGTTCTCGCCGTTCCAGCCGGCGCGGACGAACGCCTCGCTCCGGTTGCCGAGTCCCGTGACGGTGCTGGCGAACGAGCGCTTGTCGGCGACGGCCCCGAGGACGGAGAGGATGTAGGAGACGCCGAGCGTGACGAAGGCCATTCCGGATGCGGTCGTGAACGCGCTGGCGATCTCCCAGACATCGCCGCCGTAGGTGGGGGAGTAATCGCCGTTGCCGTCGGTGAACATCGTGTACGCGACGTAGTAGATCCGGCCCGCCCAGTCCGCGGTGCCGCCGGTGCGAGTGTTGACGACTGCGAGGGGGGCGCTGGCGAAAACGAACGTCCAACCGACCCAGATGAAGCCGATCCACATGACGAGCGTCAGGGTGAGGATGAGGGGGCCGGCGAGACTGAGCGCCCTGTCGTCGTCCCCCGTCGCGGTTCGGAGGCCGCGCCAGACCCACGTCGTCAGGCGACCGGAGAGCGGGCCGGAGCCGCCATCGACCCAGAGGGTCGTCCAGAGGATATCGACGAATACGGCGACGAGCATGACGATGCCAACGACGAGGTACACCAGTTGCATCGTCCCCTTCTATCAGCAGGAGCACCGTCAACGATGCCCCGGTCACTGCGGCGGGTTTTTCAGCGGGAGGGGACCGGTCGGTATCGATCGGACGATCCGCTGCCCATCGACCGTCGATCCGACGGTTGTCCGGACCGGGTCCGAATCGGTGCGGCCGATGACTCCCATCACGACCCGTGCCGTCATCGATCGTGCCACACCGTCGACGCCCACGTGCTACCCCGTCCGTCCCCAAAATTCGGCCGATCCGTCATTTTCCGGGTCCAACGCCAAACGCTTATAAATTCGTGTCCGGATGAGGACATATGGGATCTTCAGACTCGACGGGCGTTACCGGGGAGGACGTCCGGCGTATCTTCTCGGAGTCGGGGCGGTCGTCGGCCCCGCTCACTACCGCCGAAGTCGCGGATCGATTGGAGCGGTCTCCCCCCGCCGTCGAAGGACGCCTCGAGGAACTCGCGGACCGAGGCGAACTCCGGACGAAGCGGATCGACGAGTCGACCCGGATCTGGTGGCGTGACCAGGAGGAAGCGGGAACGACCCCGCGGACGGGACAGGAGGAGTTCGCCGCCTTCGTGAGCGCCGTGCAGGACTACGCGATCTTCATGCTCGATCCCGACGGCGTCGTCGCGAGCTGGAACGAGGGCGCCGAACGGATCAAGGGTTACGAAGAGCACGAGATCGTCGGCCAACACTTCTCTACTTTCTACTCCGACGACGATATCGACAACGACGTACCGCAGACGAACCTCGAGACCGCCGCGAGCGAGGGACGCGTCGAGGACGAAGGGTGGCGCCTCCGCTCGGACGGCACGGAGTTCTGGGCGAACGTGGTCATCACCGCCATTCGGGACGACGAGGGTCGACTGCAGGGCTTCACGAAGGTCACCCGGGACATGACCGAGCGCCGCGAGTACGAACTGCAACTCCAGCGGGAACGGGACCTCACCGAACGGATCCTCGAGACCGTCCCGATCACGATCGGCGTCGTCACGGAGGACGGCGAACTCGTCCGCGCGAACCGGCGCATGCTCGACCGGTTCGATATCGAGGCCGACGCACTCGCGGCGTACAGTGTCGACTCGTGGGACCTCTACGACACCGAGGGGGAGCTGATTCCGACCGACGAGTGGCCGTGGGCCCGAGCGTTCCGGTCCGACGAGCCGGTGTACAACCAGCAGTATCAGGTCGACATCCCGGAAATCGGCCGTCGCTGGCTCTCGCTCAACGCCGCACCGCTCGAGGACGATCACCACGACGACGATCGCGTCGTCGTCGCGATCGACGACATCACCCCCCAGAAGGAGCGCGAACGGCTACTCCGCCGGGAGTACAACCAGACCGAGAAGCTGTTGCGAACCGCCCCGATCGCGATCGCCGTCCAGAACGCGGAGGGCGAAACGGTGCTGACCAACCGACGGGCACAGGAGGCGCTCGGGCTCTCCGACCAGGAGTTCATCGGCGAATCAGACGGCGACGACTGGGAGGTTCGCAATTCGAACGGAGACCCGCTCGATCCGGACGAGACCCCCGCGGCGCGCGTGCTGGAAACCGGCGAACCGGTGTTCGACGAGGAACTCGTCGTCGACTCCCCGGACGGCGAGCAGTTGCAGTTCCGCATGAACGCGACGCCGATCGTCGGGCCCGAAGGCGAGATCGACCGCGTCGTGACGGCCGCCGAGGACATCACCGAACTGAAAGATCGCGAACAACAACTCGAGGACCGGAAGACCGAACTCGAGACGGAACTGAGCGAGATCCTCGGCCGCATCTCGGACGCGTTCTACGCCATCGACGACGAGTGGCGGTTGACTCACCTCAACGAGTACGCCGCCGAGATCATGCAGGAGTCCAGGGAGGAGTTGCTCGGCCGGAAGATCTGGGAGACGCTCCCCGACGAGACCGAGGAGAGCTGCCGGGAGCGGTTCCAGGAGGCCATGGAGACCCAGGAGCCGGTCAACTTCGAGGTGTACGCGGACGAGTTCGACGCCTGGCTCGAGTACAACGTCTACCCCTCCGAGTCGGGGCTCTCGATCTACTTCCACGAAATCACCGAACGCAAGGAGTACCAGCGGAAACTCGAGAAATCGAACGAGCGCCTCGAGCAGTTCGCCTACGCCGCCAGTCACGACCTGCAGGAACCGCTGCGGATGGTCTCGAGCTACCTCCGGCTGCTCGAGGACCGCTACACCGACCAACTGGATTCCAACGGGGAGGAGTTCATCGAGTTCGCCGTCGACGGCGCCGATCGGATGCGCGACATGATCGACGGCCTGCTGGCCTACTCCCGGGTCGACACGCAGGGCGAACCGCTCGAACCGGTCGACCTCAATACCGTCCTCGAGGCCGTTCTCGACGATCTGCAGGTGAAAATCGAGGAGCACGACGCCGAGATTCTGTCCGACTCGCTGCCCCGCGTTCGCGGCGACGAGAGCCAGCTGCAGCAGGTGCTCCAGAACCTCGTCTCCAACGGGATCGAGTACAGCGGCGACGAACCGCCGCGGATCCACGTCTCGGCCGAACGCGCGCGCTCGAAGTGGGTAATCTCGGTTCGAGACGAGGGGATCGGCATCGACCCCGAGGACCAGGATCGCATCTTTCAGGTGTTCGAACGGCTCCACAGCCGCGAGGAGTACTCGGGGACCGGGATCGGGCTGGCACTCTGTCAGCGCATCGTCGAGCGCCACGAGGGGACGATCTGGGTCAACTCCGAACCCGGCGAGGGGACGACGTTCTCCTTTACGCTCCCTGCGGCCGACTCGTAACGGGTGTATTTCGGGCGGCCCGACTCGAGTCGATTGTCCTGACAGCGACACCTCCATCACGTATTTATCGTTGGCTGTCCAACCAACGGTGTAGTGGATGGAACCGACAGCCAACGACCTCGATGGGTTCGACGATGCGACGGTGTACGAGGACGGGACTGTAGTCCGCGTGTCGATCCGCCGTACCGAGGACGAGGCGTATCCCTCGGGATGGCGATATACGTTCCACTACGGAGCGCTTACTCCTAGTGCCGAAACGCTCGACGATGGGACGATCCGTCGGTACGATAATTCCCACGAGGACACGAAAGGCCACGAACTCCACGCCGCGCCCGATCCAGAGCCGAAACCTGTCGAGTTCACGGACATAGAAGAACTCTACGAGAGGTTCTGGGACGAGATACCAAAACCGCGATTCGATCCATCCAAGGAGACCGATACACATGACTAACAATACCGACGTCCTTCTGATCACGGTCGATGACGAAACCGAACCGTACGAAGAGGGATTACGAGCCATTCGACGACTCGAGGGCGGAGAATCCATCGATCAGGCAGCGACCGTCCGGTTTCCGGACGAATCACACCTGACCGAGGTATTTAACGAGCGAACATACACCCTTTTGCGAGTTATCAGGGACGAAAACCCGGATAGCATTCGTGAAACGGCTCGTCTGGTCGGCCGAGACAAGAAAAACGTCCACGAAGAACTGACGACGCTCGAAGCACTCGGCGTTATCCGCTTCGAGACGGTCGGTCAGGCGAAGCAGCCGGTGTTCCCGTACGACGACCTCGTCGTAACGCCGCTCGCACACGGCTCCGATGACGGTGCGACGGTCGCCCCCTGACACGACCGATTTGCTCGTATTTTCTACAGTGGAAGAATATGAGGGCTTCTGAGATCAGTTCCGGAAAGTACCTGAACGAGAGTGGAGCGCTACGCTGACAGCGTACTCGGACGTTACTGATCTTCTTCGACGATTTCGGCCAGCACTTCGGCGATCTCTCGATTCGTCTCGGGGCTGTAGTGACCGCCTTCGCCGCGCTCGACGTACAGCGACTCGATGTCGTCGTCGGGGTCGAGGTGACGGGCCATGTCGACGGTCTCGAGGGCGTCGTACTTCTCGCCCAGCCGATCCACGAGGTCGCCGTAGATCGGGCCGTGTTCGGACTCGTACTTCGCGTAGCGGAGCTGCTGGACCATCACGAAGACCGGTTTGAAGTCCTGCTCGTCCGCGTAGTCGACGAACTCCCCGATCAGCGCGTCGAACAGCGGTTCGTGGGTCTCGAACAGCCGCTCGTGGTAGCGCACGCGGGGCTGTTCCATCCGCAGGGCCGACTCGGTCTGGGCCGCGTCGAAGTCGACGCCCGGGATCGATCGACCGGTCCGGCGCTCGAGTTCCTTGCAGCCGGTGATCGCGGCGTACCGGAGATACTCCGAACTGTCGAGGAAGTCGGCCGTGTACGGGACCGACGCGTAGTGGGGCTTGAACCAGTGGTCGTAGTGGAAGTCGTTCGTCCGGAGGAAGTCGGCCTTCGACTCGAGGTCGAGCAGTTCCTCCTTCTCGTCGACGGGGCTGTCGATCAGTTTCAGGTCCCCGTCCTCGAGGGTGTACCGCGGTTTGACCGCGAGGATGTTCCCGAACTCCTGGTAGTGTTTCCACACCGAGAGGATGCGGGCGATCGAGGAGGCGGTGACGACCACGAAGACGTAGTCTGTCGGCTCCTCGGGGTACTGGCGCTTCATTCGCAGCAGGGCCTGATCGAGGCCGTAGTTACCGCCGCCGTAGTTGGCGACGTGGGTGTCCAGTTCCTCGGCCATGTAGTGCTGGAAGGTCCCGTCGTCGTCGACCTCTCGACAGAAACAGTAGGAGTCGCCGTAGGTGGAGACGGTAACGTCGTCCGCTCCCGTTTCGTCTCGACTCTTCGCGGGACAGACGCGACTGCCGTACTCGTCGGTCGAGTACGTGACCGTCGTCCGGACCTCCTCACCGGGGAGGTGGTCGCCGGTGTCCTTCTGTTTCTCCTGATTCGGCTGGGGGACCCAGCCTAGTTCGGGGTCGAAACTGCTGAACTTGCCCAGCAGTTCCCGGTCGATCTCGGGGAACTCCTCGGTGGCCACCGCCGGGATACGCTCGAGCGACTTGTACGACACGACCTCGAGTGCGATCGCGAGTCCGACGATCACGACCGCGAGAGCGACGAATGGAAGCATCGGATTGGGGTTTCCAGCACCGGAAGTAAGTGAATTGTGCCGTCATTCCCTACCTTCATCGGCCGTGAAAGGAATACGGGACGTTCGGCCCCGCGATCGAGGAGTCGAACCGATCGATCCAGGCCTCGAGCCGCCGACGATGGTGCCGGCTCGAACCGTCCGTCGACGACTGGCACTGCAGCGATGTGCGGGTCAGCGGACCACGGTCACCGGGACCGGCGAGTGTCTCACGACGACTTCGGCGACGCTCCCCAGCAGGAGGCGTTTGACGCCCGACCGGCCGCGGCTCCCCATCACGACGTGGTCGACGTCTTCGGTCTCGACGAATTCGACGATTTCCTGGGCCGGGGCGCCGAGTCGCGTGCGGGTCTCGATCCGCACGTCTCGCTCGGCGGCGAGTCGTTCGGGGACTGCGAGGCGTTCCTCGACGTCGCCGAAGACGTTCTCGACCGCCTCCGAGACTTCGTCGTCGTCCGTCGCGGTGTTGGGAATCGCGGGCACCGACGAGGTGTCGACGACCGTCAACGCGACGAACTCGCCGTCCGGAAACAGGTCGACGGCGTACTCGAGGGCCTCGCGGGCGCGCTCGGAGTCGTCGAAAGGGACCAGCACTCGGGATGGCATTGGGATCGATATCGCCCCCCAGTTCCTTTAGTCCTCCAGTCGGCGAACGGTGTCGGTCCGGACCGCCGGCGGACGGTTCGCGAATCATCCCTCAGAGGGCGAGGTACGGACCGACGGCGAAGAGGACGACCCCCAGCGCGACCTTCAGCTTCTCGGGGTCGATCGCGTGGGCGACCTTCCATCCCGTGACGACGCCCAGCAGGAGCGGCGTCCCGATGACGACGGCCAGCGGGAGGACCACCTGGCCCTGGAGGGCGTAGCCCGCGGCCGCGAAGCCCGCGATGAAGATCGACTGGACCTGCGCGACGGCGACGGCCAGCAGCATCGGGACGCCGACCAGCACCAGCGCGGGAACCGCGAGCACCGGGCCGCCGATCCCCAGCAGGCCGCTGCAGACCCCTAGAACGAAGCCGAGTCCGGCCAGCGCGACCTGCCCCTCCCGCTCGAGGGGGTCGAGATCGTACAGCGGGCTGAACCCGCGCCGTTCGCGGTAGAGGATGATGCCGCCGACGGTCATCGAGACGCCGCCGAGCAGGATGCCGAACACCGACCGCGGGACGAAGCCGTTGACGTAGGAGCCGACGAGGGCGCCGAGGACGCTTGAAACACTGAGGACGACCGCGATCGAGCGGCTCTGGCCGGTCTTCATCTCGCCGGAGTGGAGGTAGGCGGCGCTCCCGACGAGACCGGTGACGACGAACGTCGCGTGGGCGGTGCCGGCGATCTGGCTCGAGGCCAGCGGCGTCAGCGAGTAGAGCGCGATCGTCACGAAGATCCCGCCGGGACCGATCGCCGTGATGCCGATGCCCGAGAAGAAGGCGATCGAGACGAGCAGCAACACGAGGGAGACGTCGAAAGGAAGTCCGAACATAGAAGGGCGTTATCGGGGGGATTAGCCCAGGGGTTGTGACTCTTATGATCGGGGAACGGGTGTGCTACCCGTGAAATATCGGCATCTCGGGATGATTTGGGGACGGATCCGGCGGCCGTCGATCGGCGGTCCGGAGCCCGCCGGGACTGGCGGGTGTCGCCGTCCGAGCGGAATGTAAACATCCCGGTCACGGCGGTCTCGGCGACTGGAACGACCGTCTCGAGTCCGCGATACCCCAACCGATCGCAAGCGGACCAAAAGCGTCTTCCTTCGCCGAAGCCTCGGAACGTGTCAACGACACAATGGAGAGTGAGTCGACGGAGCTCGAGCGCGCTCGCGGGATCGACGGCGACGACGGGGGTAGCGACGCCACACTCGAGACTGAAGCGACGATCGAGACCGCCGCGCGCGAGCGGAACGGCCCCGCGCTGGCCGTCGAGGGGCTCTCGAAGACGTTCGGGAGCGGAGACGAGGCCGTAACCGCGGTCGAGGACGTCTCGTTCACCGTCGAATCCGGCGAAGTGATCGGGCTGCTCGGACCCAACGGCGCCGGCAAGACGACCACGATCAAGTCCATCCTCGGGCTGATCCTCCCCGACGAGGGCGCGGTCCGGATCCACGGTATCGACGTCTACGACCACCCCAGAGCGGCCTACGACCACGTCGACGCCATGCTCGAGGGAGCGCGCAACGACTACTGGCGGCTCACCGTCCGGGAGAACCTGCGGTACTTCGCGGCGATCCGCGGACGGGATCCCGACGCGCTCGCCGACCGCCACGACGAACTGCTCGAGCGATTGGACCTGTCCGACAGGGCCGATACCCCCGTTCGAGAGCTCTCCCGCGGGATGAAACAGAAGGTGTCCCTCGCGAGCGTGCTGGCCGGCGACGTCTCCGTGGCCTTCCTCGACGAACCGACGCTGGGCCTCGACGTCGAGAGTTCGCTGACGCTGCGGCGCGAACTCGTCAGACTCGCCGACGAGCGCGGACTGACGCTGGTGGTCTCGAGCCACGACATGGACGTCATCGAAGCCGTCTGCGACCGCGTCGTCATCATGAACGAGGGGCGGATCGTCGCCGACGACACCGTCGAGAACCTGCTGGCGGGCTTCGAGACGCAGGGGTACCGGATCGCCGTCCGCGGAGCCGACGAACCGATCCTCGCCGACCTCCGCGAGCGGTTCGACGTGACCGATCTCGAGCGACTCGACGACGACCGCACGCGGTTCGCGGTGGCGGCCGACTCGGCGACGTTCTACCGACTCACCGACGCGATGGAAGCCCACGGCCTCGAACTCGAGGCGGTCGAGACGGTCAAACCGAATCTGGAGGACGCGTTCGTCGAACTGACCGGCGGGAGTGGACACGGCGATGGGGGCGGAGGCGAACACGACGGCGGAGGCGAACGCGACGGCGGGGGCGGACGCGGCAGCGAGGACGGAATTCTCGGCGGCGAGGAGGAAGCTCGTGGCGGCAAGGATGAAACTCGCGGCAGCGATGGCGGAACTCACGGCGGTGAGCGGCGGTGAGCGCCGATCTCCGGTCCGGGCGGACGGGCGGTTACGTCACCCTGCTGCGGGCCGTGATCTACCGCGACCTCCTGATCTGGGTCCGGTATCCCGTCAACGCGGGCCTCAGGCTGTTCATCAACCTGCTGTTCTTCGGCATGCTGTTCTACGGCGGCACCCTGCTGGCGGGCCAGGCGATCGCGGACTCCCTCGAGGGACTGATCGTCGGCTACTTCCTGTGGACGCTGTCGACCGGCGCCTACTCGGGGCTGGTCAACGACGTCCGGGCCGAAGCGAGCTGGGGGACGCTCGAGCGCCACTACGTCACCCCCTTCGGCTTCGGCCCGGTGGTGCTCGCCAAGGCGGTGGCGATCGTCTTCCGGACGTTCCTCACCTCCGCCGTCGTCCTCGCGGTGATGCTCCTGGTGACCGAGACGCGACTCGACATTCACCTCACGACCGTCGTCCCCGTGGCGACGCTCGCGATCACCTCGGCGCTGGGGCTCGGCCTGGCGATGGGCGGACTGAGCGTGCTCTACAAGCGGATCGACAGCGTCGTCAACCTCCTCGGGTTCGCGTTCGTCGGGCTGATCTCGGCGCCCGCGTTCGACCTGTGGTGGACGGCGGCGCTCCCGCTAGTCCAGGGGAGCGCGATGCTCCAGCTGGCGATGACCGAGGGCGTTCGCCTCTGGGAGTTCGATCCCGTCGCGCTCGCGGTCCTCGTCGGGACGGCGCTCGGCTATCTGGGGCTGGGGTACCTCGTCTTCCGGTTCGCGACGCGCCGCGCCCGTCGGCTGGGCGTGCTCGGAGACTACTGAGCGGGTCGTCGCTCCGGTGATGACGACGAGATGCGGAGTTCGGCGACGGGGGATGCAGAGGTCGGCGACGGCGCAAGCGCCTCGCGCGCGAGCGCGTACACGTGACTTTTATTAGGGGCCGGCGGCTATCCGAAAGCAGGTTTTACATGTCCCAGGAAAGCGAGTACGGCGCCGGACAGATTCAGGTCCTAGAGGGCCTGGAGGCTGTGCGAAAGCGACCGGCGATGTACATCGGCTCTACGGATTCTCGAGGACTTCATCACCTGGTCTACGAGGTGGTGGACAACTCGATCGACGAGGCACTGGCCGGCTACTGCGACGATATCACCGTCACGATCCACGAGGACGGGTCGGTGGGCGTCGCGGACGACGGCCGTGGCATCCCCGTCGATACGCACGACGAGTACGACCGCCCCGCACTCGAGGTCATTCTGACGGTCCTCCACGCCGGCGGCAAGTTCGACAACAAGTCCTACCAGGTCTCCGGCGGCCTCCACGGCGTCGGCGTCTCGGTCGTCAACGCCCTCTCCGAGCGACTCGAGGCCGAGGTCAAACGCGACGGTGGCGTCTTCCGCCACGCGTTCGAGGAGGGCGAACCCGTCGGCGATATGGAACGGGTTCGCGATATGGACGACGACGAGGAGACCGGGACGCAGGTCCGGTTCTGGCCAGATACCGGCATCTTCGAGGGCGACGAGTTCTCCTTCTCGACGCTCTCGAACCGGCTCCGGGAACTGGCCTTCCTCAACTCGGGCGTTCGCATCACGCTGCGCGACGAGCGCGAGGCGGACGACGAGGGCGAATTCGTCGAAGATACGTACGAGTACGAGGGCGGCATCCGCGAGTTCGTCGACTACCTCAACGAGACGCGCTCGGCGATGCACGACGACGTCATCTACTTCGAGGACGAGGAGCAGAACATCCAGATCGAGGTCGCGATGCAGGCCACCGAGGAACTGCAGGGCTCGATCCACGCCTTCGCGAACAACATCAACACCCGCGAGGGCGGGACCCACCTCACCGGGTTCAAGACCGCGCTGACGCGGACGGTCAACGACTACGCGAAGGACAACGACATGCTCGACGACCTCGAGAACAACCTCAAGGGCGAGGACATCCGCGAGGGCCTTACTGCGGTCATCTCGGTCAAACACCCGGACCCGCAGTTCGAGGGCCAGACGAAGACGAAACTCGGGAACTCGGAAGTTCGGGGAATCGTCGAGAGCGCGATGCACGAGGGGCTCGGAACCTACTTCGAGGAACACCCCGACACTGCCCAGGCGATCGTGATGAAGGCCGTCGAGGCCGCGAAGGCCCGCAAGGCCGCCCAGAAGGCCGAGGAGCTGACCCGGCGGAAGTCCGCCCTCGAGTCCACGTCGCTGCCGGGCAAACTCGCGGACTGCCAGACCAAGGATCCCGACGAGGCCGAACTGTTCATCGCGGAGGGTGACTCCGCGGGCGGCAGCGCGAAGCAGGCTCGGAATCCGGATTTCCAGGCGATCCTCCCCATCAAGGGGAAGATCCTGAACGTCGAAAAGCATCGGCTGGACCGGATCCTCGAGAACGACGAGATCCGGAACATGATCACCGCCATCGGCGCGGGGATCGGCGACGAGTTCGACATCGAGGACGTCCGCTACAAGAAGATCATCATGGCGACCGACGCCGACGTCGACGGCGCCCACATCCGGACCCTCCTGTTGACGTTCTTCTACCGACACATGCGTCCGCTGCTCGAGGGTGGGTACGTCTACGCGACCCAGCCGCCGCTCTACCGGATTCGCTACCGCGGGGAGACCTACGACGCGATGACGGAGGCCGAACGCGACGAGATCGTCGAAGAGCAGTGCGACGGCAATCCGACGCAGGTCCAGCGGTTCAAGGGACTGGGCGAGATGAACCCCCAACAGCTCTGGGACACGACGATGGACCCCGAGAACCGCATCCTCAAGCAGATCACGATCGAGGACGCGGCCGCGGCGGACAAGATGTTCTCCGTCCTGATGGGCGACGCCGTCGAACCGCGCAAGCAGTTCATCAAGGACCACGCGCCGGAGGCCGAATGGATCGACATTTGAGAGACGTGGTGAGGTGACTACATGAGTTCAGACGTACCCGATCCGACCGACGTAGAGGCTCGAGCGGTAGAGAACGTCCGTATCGAGGACGAGATGGAGCAGAGCTACATCGACTACGCGATGTCCGTCATCGCGGGTCGCGCCCTCCCGCGGGTGGAGGACGGCCTGAAGCCCGTCCACCGGCGCATCCTGTACGCGATGCACGAGATGGGCGTCACCAGCGGTTCGTCCCACCGGAAGTCCTCCTCGATCGTCGGGGAGACGATGGGTGACTACCACCCCCACGGCGACAGCGCGATCTACGACACCCTGGTCCGGATGGCCCAGGACTTCTCGATGCGCTATCCCCTCGTGGACGGTCAGGGGAACTTCGGCTCGATGGACGGCGATCCGGCCGCGGCACAGCGGTACACCGAGGCCCGGATGTCCTCGATCTCCGAGGAACTGCTCGAGGACATCGACAAGGACACCGTCGATTTCTCCGCGAACTACGACGACCGCCTGCGCGAGCCCGACGTGCTCCCGGCGGCGTTCCCGAACCTCCTCGTGAACGGCTCCTCGGGGATCGCGGTCGGGATGTCGACCAACATCCCGCCGCACAACCTGAGCGAGATCGTCGACGCCACGATCGAACTGATCGACGACCCCGACGCGACGGTCGAGGACCTGATGGAGCACGTCAAGGGCCCCGACTTCCCCACCGGCGCGAACATCGTCGGCCGCGACGCCATCTACTCGGCCTACAAGACCGGCCGCGGGCGCCTCCGCGTGCGCGCCGAGTTCGAGGTCGAGGAGTGGAAGAGCGGGCGCAAACGAATCGTCATCACCGAACTGCCCTTCCAGGCGAACAAGGCTCGACTGGTCGAGCGCATCGCCGAGGACGTCAACGAGGGCGAGATCGAGGGCATCAGCGACCTGCGCGACGAGTCCGACCGCGACGGCGTCCGCATCGTCGTCGAACTCAAACGCGGCGCCAACACCGAGGTCGTCAAGAATCGCCTGCTCGAGAATCACCTCGAGCGCACGTTCGGCGTCATCAACCTCGCGCTGGTCGACGGCCAGCCCCAGGTGCTCTCGCTGAAGGAGACCTTGGAGGAGTACATCGCCCACCGCCGCGAAGTGGTTCGGCGGCGCAGCGAGTACGACCTCGCGGAAGCCGAGGACCGCGCCCACATCCTCGAGGGGCGACTGACCGCCGTCGAGAACGCCGACGACGTCGTCGAACTGATCCGCAACAGCGAGGACCGGTCGGCCGCGAAGGACGCGCTTCGCGAGGCCTACGACTTCTCGCAGGATCAGGCCGACCACATCGTCCGGATGCAGTTGGGCAGCCTCACCTCGATGGAGACCGCCGAGATCGAGACGGAGTACGAGGAGGTCCAGGCCGAAATCGAGCGCCTGACGACCATCCTCGAGAGCGAGGCGGAACTCCTGTCTGTCATCAAGGACGAACTCCGTGAGATCGAGGAGGAGTACGGCGACGACCGCCGGACCTCGATCGTCGAGGATCAGGGGACGGTCACCCACGAGGACCTCATCCCCGAGGAGGAGGTGTTCGTGGTCATGACCGAGGACGACTACGTCAAGCGGATGCCCATCGACGACTTCGACCCCCAGGGTCGGGGCGGTAAGGGCATCATCGGCGCGGACGTCAAAGAGGACGACCGCGTGACGACGGTGTTCCGGGCGAACACCCACGACTACCTGCTCTGCTTTACGAATCAGGGGCAGGTCTACCAGCTCAAGACCTACGAGATCCCCGAGATGGGCCGGACGGCGCGCGGGAAATCCGCGGTCAACATCCTCGACCTCGATCCCGGAGAGGACATCACCGCCATCGTCGACACCGACGCCTTCGGCGACGACGAGTTCGTGACGATGGCTACCCGCAACGGCTACGTCAAGCGGACCGCCGGCGAGGACTTCGAGAACATCCGTACGACGGGGATCATCGCCGCCGACCTCGAGGAGGACGACGAACTCGTCGACGTCGAGGTCACCGACGGCACGCAGGACCTCGTCATCGCCACCGAAGGCGGCATGACGATTCGGTTCGACGAGGACGAGGTTCGCGCGATGGGCCGCAACGCCCGCGGCGTCAACGGGATCAAACTGCAGGAGGACGACGCGGTCGCCGGCCTCGTCGCGACCGACGAGGACGACGGCCAGGCGCTGTTGACCGTGACTCGGAACGGCTACGGGAAGCGAACCCGCCTCTCGGAGTATCGCACCCAGTCGCGGTACGGCAAGGGGCTGATCGACATCAAGACGGGCGAGCGCAACGGCCCCGTGACGGCCGTCAAGGCCGTCGACGACGACGACCAGCTCGTCATGATGAGCGAGCGCGGGCAGATCGTTCGCACGCGCGTCGACGAGATCTCGGAGGTGGGCCGCAACACGATGGGCGTCATCGTCATGGACGTCGACGACGACGACGCGGTCGCGAGCGTCGACGACATCCCGGCGGCCGCGGCGGCCGACGCCGGGGAGAACTGATCGGCGCCCACTTCCTCTGATCGGACGCCGCCGGCGGCGTCACTCCGACGACGAGTCGACGGCTCGTCGGGCGAGTTACTCGCGTCGCCGTTGGCGTCGGTTATCTGTGAGCGTCGCTGGCGCCGGGACGTGCAGCGAGAGGAATTACGCAGCGCAGAAACGACCGAAATCGGTAGCGTCGATCAGTGGGCCGGCTCTTCGGCGGGCGCGATCATGTCGTCGATGCGCAGGATGAGGATGTTGTTCGTATCGTCTTTGCCGTCGACGCGGCCCTCGATGACGAGTTTCGACAGCGGCGTCGGACCGACGATGACCGAGTCGTCCTCGTGGATCTCGCCCATCGAACCCTGCATGTGGATTTCGGCCCGGCAGAGTTCGGGGTGGTGGACGCTCGAGAGGTCGATCTCCTCGACGATGATGTCCTCGACGGCCTGGCCCTCGTGCTCGAGGGGGACGGAGGCGGGATCGTCCATCTGCTGGATCTCGAGGGCCTCGTAGGCCGCTGCGGTCGGTTTGTAGCCGCCTTTGGGTCCCGGTACACCTTCTACCAGTTGCAGGGCTTTGAGACTCTGCATCTGGTTACGGATCGTTCCCGGATTACGGTCGACCTGTTCGGCGATGTCCTCTCCTTTGATCGCGGCCTCGGACTCCTTGTGGAGATTCGTCAACGCGCGCAGGATCTTCTTCTGACTGGGGGTGAGTTCGATGGATGACATACTGAATTGTTCGTAATTGATTTCCTTAAACCCGACGGGTGAGCCGGGCCGTTTTGCGAGGATTTCGACGTTTGGACCGGTTGTAGTAAGTCGTTTTGTTTCGATGATCGTCCCCGACCCGCGCTCGGTCGCGCTGGTCTCGTGTGGATTGCTACCACGAGTCGATCCGACCCTCGAGCACGGCGGCGACGAGGACGGCCTCGCGTCGGCATCACCGACGACTCAGCGGCTGCGAAACGGCTGCGTTGTCGACGAAGGCGCCACTCGATCGGTGCGACGCGTAGCCACCCCTCTCGGTCAGTCGTTGCGTCGCTACTCGAGGCAGTTACTGTTCTACTTCCGGCGGTTCCGCCACGCGGACGTGGTGGGCCACGGACTCGGGAAGCGAAACGGTACCGTCGTGATCGCTCGAGCGGGCCGTGACCATGCCGAAGGGGGCGACCTCGACGATTTCGAGTTCGACGCCGGGTCGGACGCCGTGCTCGGCGAGATACGAGAGCACGTCGGCGTCCCGGTCGGCGACCTCCTCGACGACCACGACGTCGCCTTCCGCGAACTCGGTGACGTCGTTGCCGTCGGGTCGCTCGGGCGGCTCGAGGTCGGCGCCGGGGATCGGCGAGCCGTGGGGGTCGACCGTCGGTTCGCCCAGTGCGGCCGCGACGCGGGCTTCGAAGTCCTCGCTGATGTGGTGTTCGAGCCGATCGGCTTCCTCGTGGACCTCCGCCCAGTCGTAGTCGAGGTGTTCGGTCAGGTAGGCCTCGAGCAGGCGGTGGTGGCGGATCACCTCCAGGGCGACGGTCTCGCCCTCGTCGGTCAGGGTGACGCCCTTGTACTTCTCGCGGTCGACCAGCCCCCGGTCCTCGAGTTTGTCGAGCATGCTGGTCACGGTCGGCGACGTGACGTCCAGCTCCGACGCGATGGCGGAGGTCTTGATACGATCGTCGCTCTCGCGCTGGAGCTGGTAGATCGCCTTGAGATAGTCCTCCATCACGTCGCTCAGCATCATCGTCCGCGAGTTTAGACCCATCTACCCCTAAAGCTGTCGCCGTCTCGATCGCCACGGTCAAATCGGGCCACATCGAAGGGTGACCATGAGCAAGACAGTCAGAATCATCGGTGCGCCGATGGACCTCGGCGCGGATCGGCGCGGCGTCGATATGGGACCGTCGGCCATTCGGTACGCGGAACTGGCAGACCGCCTGTCGGATTCGGGGGTCGATCCCGTCGACGCGGGCGATCTCTCGATCCCACGGGCCGAGGAACGCGACCCCGACGCGAGCCAGCCCAGCGAGGGGACGGCGAAGTTCCTCCGCGAGGTCGAAGACGTGTGCACGCGACTGAGCGATCGAGTCGCGGCGACCCTCGAAGACGGCGAGTTCCCCCTCGTGCTGGGCGGCGACCACTCGGTCGCGATCGGGTCGATGCACGGTGCGGCCCGGGCGGCCGACCTCGGCGCCGTCTGGTTCGACGCCCACGCGGACCTGAACACGCCCGAGACGTCCCCGAGCGGGAACGTCCACGGGATGCCCCTGGCCGCGGCGCTCGGTCGCGGTGCGTTCGGCGAGATGCCGTGGGCCCACGCGCCCCGCGTCCGCGAGGAGTCGATCGCCTACGTCGGACTGCGGAGCATCGACGACCGCGAGCGGGAACTCCTCCGCGAGAGCGAGATGACGGCGTACACGATGGCCGACATCGACGAACGCGGGATGACCGCCGTGGTCGCGGACGCCCTCGACGTCGCGACCGACGGTACCGACGGTGTTCACGTCAGCCTCGACCTCGACTGGGTCGACCCCAGAACCGCACCCGGCGTCGGGACGCCCGTCCGCGGCGGCGTCACCTACCGCGAGGCCCACGCCGCGCTCGAGACCGTCTCCGAACGCCACGAGGCCGACGACGTGGTGCGATCGATGGACGTCGTCGAGGTGAACCCGATCCTCGACGAGGGGAACGAGACGGCGACGATCGCGGCCGAACTCACGGCGAGCGCGTTCGGCAAGCGAATCCTCTGAATTCCACGATCCCCCGTCGCTCCACAATCATCACGAGGGCGACAGTACTATTCCCGAGATACGTCGTGTGAGAATACCTAACACGTGCATGATCGTTCCAACACCTTTGTATCGGAGGGTTTCGGACTAGGGAATATGACTGAGAACGTCGTCGTGCTCGGTGCCGGTTACGCCGGTGCTGGCGCGGTCAACAAGCTCCAGTCGGAGCTCGGGGGTAACGCGCGGCTGACATGGATCGCAGACGTCGACTACCATCTGGTTCTACACGAGTCCCACCGCGTGATTCGCGACCCGGAGGTCCGCTCGGACATCACGTTCCCCGTCGACGATATCGCGGACCAGTCGACCCGATTCGTTCAGGACGAGGTCGTCGGCCTCGACGTCGACGAGCAGGTCGTCGAACTCGCCGACAACGAGGACGTCGACTACGACTACGTCCTCGTCGCGCTGGGCAGCCAGACCGCCTACTACGGCATCCCCGGACTCGAGGAGCACTCGCTGACCCTGAAGAGCCTCGACGACGCCCTCGAGATCCACGACGCCATCAAAGAGGCCAGCCAGGAGGCGACCCGCGGCGAACCCGCACAGGTCGTCATCGGCGGCGCCGGCCTCTCGGGCATCCAGACCGCCGGCGAGATCGCGGAGTTCCGCGACGAACACCGCGCACCCCTCGAGATCCACCTCGTCGAAGCGCTCGAGGAGATTTTCCCCGGCAACGACCCCGAAATCCAGCAGGCGCTGCGCGACCTGCTCGAGGACGCCGGCGTCCAGATCCACACGGACGACCCGATCACCGAAGCGAAGGAGGACGTCATCGAGTTCGACGAGGGTGAACCCCTCGAGCACGACGTGCTCGTCTGGACCGGCGGGATCACCGGTCGGGACGCGCTCGACGAGGCCGAACTCGACAAGGAACACAATCGCGTCAACACGGAAGCCAACTTCCAGACCTCCGACGAGCGCGTCTTCGCCATCGGCGACTCGGCGATCGTCGATCAGGGCGACCAGCCCGCGCCGCCGACCGCCCAGGCCGCCTGGCAGGCCGCGGACGTCGTCGGCGAGAACATCGCTCGCGCCATCGAGAACCGGCCGCTGAAGACCTGGGAGTTCGAGGACAAGGGGACCGTCGTCTCCGTCGGCGAGAAGGCCGTCGCCCACGAGGTCAAGCCGGCCTTCGGCATGTCCCTCCCCGTCGATACCTTCGGCGGCTTCCCGGCGCAGAACCTGAAGAAGCTGATCGCCGCCCGCTGGATCGCGACGATCACCTCCTGGAACGTCGCCCGCAAGTCCTGGCCGTCGCTGTAGTCCGGCCCGGAACCCCCTTCGAATTGATCGTCGATCGCCTTTCTAAGCCGTCTCAGGAGTCGTCGGAAGCCGTCTCGCCGTCGTCCGTCCCCATCGGTTCGGCCGGGACGCCGGCGACCGTCGTATCCGGCGGGACGTCTCGGGTCACGAGCGAGTTCGCGGCGACGCGGGCGTTCGCCCCGATTTCGACGCCCGGGAGCACGATCGCGCCGGCGCCGATCATCGCCCGCTCGCCGATACGGACCTCGCCCGTGCGATACTCGTCGGAGAGGAACTCGTGACAGAGGATCGTCGCGTCGTAGCCGACGATCGCCTCGCGCTCGACGGTGATCAACTCCGGCCAGAAGACGTCCGGCGTGGCCTCGAGCCCCCAGGAGACGCCGGGGCCGACGGTGGCACCGAGTCGGCGCAACAGCCAGCGCTTGAGTCGCAGGCTCGGCGAGATCCGAATCAGCCAGACGACGACGTAGGAAATCGCGACGCGGAGCGGGTTACGCGCGCGGGTCCAGTCGGCGAGCGAGTTACCCGGCCCCGGGGTCGGATGGTGTCGGATGCGGTCGTGGCGGGACTCCGTCTCGTCGGTCACTGGCGGGGGTAGACGCTCTCACTACAAGAAACCGCACGGTCGGAGGGACTCGACTCGTCGTCGAACCGTCGTCGACCGCCACCACTCGCTGGCGGGCCGTCGATACCGTCGTGGTCGTCGATCGGTTCGCGGCGAAAATTGGTCCGTCGCACAGTCTATCGTTCGTAACGTTCTCGAGACTAGTATCGTCCGGACTTCGAACCCAAGGGAGACCTACCCAACCAGTTAGGCCAAATTATGGTAACGGAAGCGCCGAATGACAAATCAGCCATGGGGACTCATCCTAACGCACTCGAGCGGGAAACGGTCTACTCACTGCTCGCCGACGAGAGCCGCGAATACCTCCTCTGGCACCTCAGCGCCGTCGAGGAGACGACGACTGATGCGGCCGCCGAGGGGATCGCCGCGTGCAAAAGTGAGACCGGTGCCGAACCGCGCGAGGATGGACGCCGATCGATCGCCGTCCGGCTTGTCCATGATCACCTCCCGCGACTGGATCGTCACGACGTGGTCGACTACGACCCCGCGACCGACGAGATCGAACGGGGGCCAAACTTCGACGACCTCGAGCCGTACGTCGCAGACCTCGAGCTCCCGGTCAATCCGCGGTCGATCAGTAACTGAGCGCGGCCGCGACGGCGACTGGCCGGCTCACCCGGCGGTAATCGCCGCGTGATCGGTCGTGCGTTCCGTCAGCGGGCCGACGCGCCGGCGAAACGCCTCGCCCGAGAGCCCGCAGCGGTAGGCCGGCTTGTACATCATGTTCTCGCCGCCCGCGCGGACGTCCCAGTCGGTCGCGATCGCTTCTCGCAGGTAGTACTGCGCGCGTTCGTTGCCCGGTTTGACGTAGTAGTCGCTCAGTCGGATCGGGTGGCGGTCGAATAGCCCTCCCGGTTCGCGGCCGTCGATCAGGACTACCGGTTTCTCGAGGTAGAGTTCACCACCGCGAGCACGCTTTGTGTGTGCGTTGTCGGGATGGGCCTCGAGGATCGCTTCGCGCTCGTTCCAGGGCAGCTCGGGCCTGACGACGTCGACGCGGTCGACGGTGACGTAGCCGATCAGGTAGCGGTGCGCGCGATCGCCATCGGGACGGCGCAGTCCGGCGTAGAAGCCGACGACGTCGCCCGCCTCGAGGGATCGGAGCCGAGCGACGTAGCCGCTGGTCCGGTGTTCGCCGTAGGTCAGCGCCTCGAAGTTCGGATCGCGGTGGACCGGCCAGGACTCGAGGGCGTCGCCGGTGACGGTCCGGTCGGCGTCGCCGATCGGTCGGGGCTTGATTCGCGTCGTGAGGTCCGCGGCGGTGCCGTCGCTCGCCCGCAGGGACCACGAGCCGAGGGTCTCGCTCTCGTCGGTCTCGCGGGTCTTCTCGGGGATCGGCACGTACTCGAACCGGCCGTCGTCGTACAGCGGGGCCAGCGCCCCGAAATTCGTGCTATCGGCGCCGACCCCGGCGAGGACCACCGTCATATCGCGACCCTGGGGGAGCCGGCGTCCTAAAGCCGCCGATCGGCCCGCGGGTGGGGCCGTCGCGGGGCGCTCCGACGGCCGGCCGGAGACCACCGTACTCGATCGTCCGAACAGTTTCAACAGAGTGACTAGTGCGTTCATATTCAAAATCTTGAAATAATACAGTATGATACGGGGTGGTATGCCCGTGAAGGGAGAACGGTCGGTCGCGATCTGTCGACAGTGCCAGAGCGCCCTCGCGGTGCGGATCCTGTCGGACGGATCGATTCGGCCGATCGGAACGGGAACCACGTGTTCCTGTGGGGGAGAATCGTTCACGGTGCTCGGCGATTCCGAGTCCGACGCAGGGGGGAGCGAGATCGCCGATCGCGGACCCGATAGCGACGACAAACGGCGGCATCCGCCGGCGTAGTCGCCGCCGAGTCCCACCGAACACCGTTATCGCGTCGATCGCGACACGTAGAACAGCGGGACGAGTAGCACGAGAAACAGACACCCCATTACGGCGATGGCGATCCAGATCACCGAGAGCCACGCGTCCGGGACGACGCCGGCGACCTCGAGCGTCCAGAGGAGGCTGTAGCAACCGACGACGACGACCGCGGCGACGTAGCACCGCAGGCCTAGGCCGACCACGCGGTAGAGGGCCGTCTTCGTGAGCCGCGGCGGAAGGTGGTCGTCGAGACCGAACATCAGACGATCACCGTCCGGTCGAGGACGACGGCCTCGCGGTCGCCGTGGTGGGCGACGGCGACGAGGCGGAGTTCGACGTCCCGCGGCTGATCCGGATCGACGGCCTCGCGGATGGTCACGGAGTCACCCACGGCGTCGCGGCGTTCGGTCAGTTCCGCGGTCCCGTTCGGAGTACCGTTGGCGATGGCCGGCGTCCCGTCGGTGGTCGTCGCCGTCACCGTGACGAAGTCGGCGTCGTCCAGCGCGGTCACGCCGAGGGTGACGAAACCGTCCGATCCGTGCTGGACGACCCGCTCGACCTCGACCGTCGCGTCGACGACCGGCGCGCGCTCGGCGTCGTCCCCCCCGCCGATGAGGACCGTCCCCAGCGCCGCGGAACAGACGACGGTCAGTCCGACGACGAGGAGGACCCCCAGAACCGGGTTGATCGCGCGATCCGCGGGGGCGGCGAGTGGGTTGTCCATGGAACCGATACCTATCGACTACCCTGTGAGCGGGCGGGCTTGAATCTACTTGCCGATCGAGTGGCTCGTCTCGAGCAACCGTTCTCGCTCGCTGCGATCCACGGTGGGGCCAGCTCGACACCGAGCAAACGCGTCGCGCCGGACCGACGGCGGCCCACGGCCTCGCCGTCGGCGAGTTTTCCAAACTCTCACGCGGAATCGAAAGAATTATTAGACAAAATGTCATCCCGCTAAATGATCCCGGTGACGATACCGTGGACCGCGTTCCGGGATCGAACCGCGTGGAGTGCCCAATCGAATAGCTGGTCAGATCGTGCCGATGGGTACTTCCACCCGTTTTACGGAATCCTCGAGCGACGAGTCGTGACTCGAGTAGTGCTGCGCGTCACGAGTCGGACCGTTACGGTGAACTCGAGCGTGGTTCGGCGTCGTACTGTACAACCGTGCGGTGGCGCGCGCTGTGTCGCGGCGAGTGAACAACGAGTCCGACACGAATCTGCGCGAGGGATGAGCGAACGACGGACGCGCGGCGCTACGCGCCGCGGAAAGGCGAACGGCGAAGCCGTGAGCCAAGGAGTGAGCGAATCGGTTGGGGAGGGCGTGGCGTCTCCCTGTTGCCACGATAGCAGGACACTGCCCTTCCCGTTCCATCTGGTCGGCGGGACACTGGTCTTCATCTTCTTTCCGCTTAGTCGCATTCGCGTGCGTATCGATCAGACAGCATTCGAGTAGCCCCACCGAAGGGGGCCACCAACATCGACGAGCGGCGCCCGGCGATCCGTGACAGCGAGTCACTCGGATTCGAGACACGAATCGAGCGATCGATCCCGTACTCGAACTCGAGACTCGACCGGAATCGCTCGAGGTTCGAAGCGCGCGCGAGAATTCGGGGGTCGTTCGCCGGACCGATTCGGGATTCGACGCCGCTCGAGGTCGCGGCCACAACCTTTATCGAGAAGTTCCGAACCCCTCGAAATCGCCCGACAGTGCGGGTTCAAGGGTGTGCTGTAACCCCTCTGCAACCCCTTGATTATCACGACTGAAACCGATTCGTGGCTATCTGGAAACACCAACAGTCATACTATGGATTAATTATATATAGGCTGGATTCGCTGGTTGCTATCAGCACCGGACGACGGCAGAAGGCGACGCCGAGGATCGGTTCCCAATCCCCCTCGAGCGCCACTGGGTCGGTTCCGCGCCGCCCGAGATAAGCCTTCCCACCGTTCACGGGTGCGTGAAAACAGACAACGCAACTATGGACCTACACAAATACAGAAACAAGCTGATCGGAAGCGAAGAGGAACGGGCCGTATCGCCCGTCATCGGCGTCATCCTAATGGTGGCCATCACGGTCATTCTCGCAGCAGTCATCGCGGCGTTCGTGCTGGACATGGGCGACGACATGGGTAATACTGGCCCACAAACCGCTACGGACGCCAGTACTAACTCAGGGTGGAACGATTCGAACGCCAATGAATTAGCCTATGTTACTCACACGAGTGGTGACTCCGTTGAGATGGCTAATTTAGAAGTTATCGTTCGTGGACCTGACGGCCAGAACATCCGGACGTTTGACAACACTGATTGGAGCCCGAGTAGCGACGAAGTCCTGCTGGATGGTTCATCGCCAAGTGGTGATGACGTATTCGGTGGAGGTGCACAACTAACGATTGTCTCCGGTGTCTCTGGTAATGATATCGGTGACGAACTATCGTCTGGTGACAAGTTCTCCATCCACCTTGTCCACACGCAATCTGATACGACATTCGCCGAGAAGGAACTCACGGCTCCGTAAGAGTTCCTAAAAATAACTAAGAGGTCATTTTTTGGCGTATCGTTGTACTGGTATCCATCAGAAGTATATTTATAGAATAGTCTGTAATTAGAAGTTCACCTTCAAAGGTGTATAGAGGGGTACCACAACTACATAGCCCGGCTATCAGGTTCTCTTTTAGGTGGTAACCGTAGTCACTCAACTTAAGTCCGTCAATAGATAACGCAAAATATTTATCAATTTGTCCAATCGAATTTCGACACTTGTCCGATATCGGAGTCCGATCACTGAGGTATTCGCGATCGTTGTCGACGCTCACGCCGATTCACCTCGACTCTCGAGAGCGCGGCGAACATCGACGTCGGTTGCTTGATGGGCCGGATGGGCGATGGGCGTACGACTTTCGACGTCGTATAACCTGCTCGCCGGAACGAACACCTCACACATCGGCCTCACCACCGTGCCGGCCGGGCGACGTCTCTGGGTGGGAATCGGGACGTCGAGCCCCGCAGCGGACCCACGGGTCAGACGTCGGTAGGAGTCGCATTCGGAACAGCGATGCGCTCGATCACGGTTATCGCCGTACACCCGGCAGAACTGGTCCGAAACGTGTTCTCTGCAGTGACGGCAGGTCGACTCACTGCTGACAGACGGCCACGGAGCGACCATCACGCCGACCACCCCCGGACGGTCTGTCCGCTAACTGGTAATATCTCGAACCCGAGAACTGGATTTTCGACAGTCTCGAGGGTGCGAGCGGCTAAGAGTTGAACTCTTGGAAAATTTCGAGTGGGACCGCCGAGAATTGAACTCGGGTCCTACGGACCCCATCCGCAGAGGATACCACTACCCCACGGTCCCGCACGTGAATCGACGACCGTCTGCTGTTTAAGGGTGTCGTTTTCCACCAGAGCAGTTCTAAACTCTTACCGAAAAAACTCCACTCAGCGCCAGTAGTGCTCGAGTCACACGTCAATTCACGCGCAAACGAACCAGCGAATTCCGTCCACCGACTGGCGATTCTAATCTTGTGTAGCCAATTCTCCTCGAGCGAGGCCGTGAATGACGGTGAAATGGGGAAAGGAAGCTATTTCCGGGACCGCAATCACCCGTTCGTATGCTCCTTTCGGGCACCGTCGTCGTCGATGCCGGGACGACTATCGAGGAGGGGGCGGTCGTCACCGCGGGCGATTCGATCGTCGCCGTCGGTGACCGTCCCGACCTCCTCGAGCAGTACCCCGACCACGAGCGTCGGGAGTACGATCTTCTCCTTCCGGGGCTGGTCGGCGGGCACGTTCACTCCGTGCAGTCGCTCGGCCGCGGCGTCGCCGACGACACTGCGTTGCTCACCTGGCTGTTCGATTACGTGCTCCCGATGGAAGCCGAGATGGATGCCGACGTGATGCACACCGCGGCAAAACTCGGCTACCTCGAGTGTCTCGAGTCCGGAACGACCACGGTCATCGATCATCTCTCGGTCCACCACGCCGACGCGGCGTTCGACGCGGCCATCGACGTCGGGATCCGCGGCCGCCTCGGGAAGGTGCTGATGGACAAGGACTCCCCGTCGGGGCTGCAGCAGGAGACGCAGACCGCGCTCGACGAAACGGAGGCACTCATTCGGGAGTATCACGACGTGAACGACGGCCGCATTCAGTACGCCGTCACCCCGCGGTTTGCGGTGAGTTGTACCGAGGCGTGTCTCCGCGGGTGTCGTGACCTCGCGGACGCGTACGACGGCGTGCGTATCCACACGCACGCGAGCGAGAACCGCGACGAGATCACGGCCGTCGAGACGGAGACGGGGATGCGAAATATCCACTGGCTCGACGAAGTCGGCCTCACGGGCGATGACGTCGTCCTCGCACACTGCGTCTGGACCGACGAAGCCGAGCGCGAACTCCTCGCGGAGTCCGGGACGCACGTGTGTCACTGTCCGTCGTCGAACATGAAGCTCGCCTCGGGTATCGCACCAGTCGTCGACTACCTCGAACGCGGTATCAACGTCGCACTCGGGAACGACGGGCCGCCGTGCAACAACACGCTCGATGCGTTCACCGAGATGCGACAGGCGAGCCTTCTCCAGAAGGTGGAGACCCTCGATCCGACGACGACGGCCGCGGAAACGGTGTTCGAGATGGCGACGCGAAACGGCGCGGAGGCTGCCGGATTCGAGCGTCTCGGTGAACTCCGCGAGGGATGGAACGCCGACATCGTCGGACTGACGACCGACGTAACACGCGCGACGCCGGTCAACGACGTGTTCTCTCATCTCGTCTACGCTGCACACGGTGACGACGTCGAGCTCACGATGGTCGACGGTGAGGTCCTGTACGACGGCGGCGAACACGTCGGTATCGACGCTGCAGCCGTCCGCGAGCGAGCGCGTGAGTACGCCACCGAACTGAACGCGACGCCGAAAACGTAGGGAGCGCAGTCCGAGTTCGTCGAGCAAACCGAGGTCAAAGCCGATGCCGATGCTGATGCCGATGTCGAGGTGTTCGACGATCACGTATCCACGGTCTCGAGTCGATCGCGAGACGACTGGCGTCGATCGTGAGTCAGCCGCTGTCGATTGTAAGTCAACCGCTGACGATCGCCCCAGGCCTCGAAACCACCAGACCGACTCAGACCAGCACGCGCTCGAGGTCGACCACCACGTCACGTTTCGGATCGTCGACGAACTCGCCGAGACACACCGCCGCCCCGTTGGGCGTGAAACAGGCCACGAGGTCGCCGGCGCTCGCCTCGTCGTCGACCTCGAGGACGCCCGGCGCGTACACCGGGGCGCCGTTCGCGACCTCGCGGGCGGCGCTCTCGGCGATCAGGACGCTCGGGATCCCCTCGAGGATCCGTTCGGCGGGGGCGACGACCTCGCGGAGCGGGTCGGGATCGTCGTCCTCGCGCCAGAACGCCAGCGCGTCGAGGAACTCGTAAGCCGAGGACAGCTCGCGGTCGTCGAACGGCGCCGTCGCGGTCCGGCGTAGGTGGCCCATGTGACCGCCCGTGCCCAGTGCCAGCCCCAGATCGTGACAGAGCTTGCGGACGTAGGTGCCGCTCTCGCAGCGAATGCGCAGGAGGACCTGCCGCTCGGCCGCCTCGAGGACCTCGAGGTCGTAGATCTCGCGTACGCGGAGGCGACGCGCCACCGCGCTCTTGCGGGGCGGTTTCTGGTAGATCGGGCCCTCGAACTCGGCGACGACCGACTCGACGTCTCCGGGCACCGGGCCGTGACACTCGAGGACGGCGACGTACTCCTTGGGACCCTCGAGGAAGACCTGCGCGAGTCGCGTCGCGTCGCCGAGCATGACGGGGAGACAGCCGGTCACCTTGGGGTCGAGCGTCCCGGCGTGGGCCGCCCGATCGATCGTCGCCCCCGCGTCGCGGGCGGCGAGCGTCTCGTCGACGGCGTCGCGCAACCAGCCGCTGACCTGGTGCGAGGAGGGGCCGGGGGGCTTGTCGAGGGTGACGACGCCGAAGGTGAGCAGTTCCGCGGGGGTGCGCTCGTCGGGCGGGCCGCGGAGGCGAGGACGCTGACTCATCGGCTCAGAACTCGTACTCGAGGTCGACGAACGCCTGTCCCTCGTCGCCCGCGGCGTCGTAGGTCTCGACGGCGGTGACGAGCATGTCCAGGACGGCGTCGGGCTCCCAGCGGGCCGTGTTCACCGACAGATCGTAGATCGTCAGGTTCTGGATGTCGATCCCGTAGTACTCCTGATAGCGTTTGGCCTCGCTGGCCTCCCGGGCTTTCGTCTCCTCGGTCGCTCGCTCGGGGTCCTTCCCCTCGCGCTCGGCGATACGCTCTCCGCGCACTCGCGGCGGGGCGTCCAGCCAGAACCGGAAGTCCGCCTCGTCGCCGGCCAGCCAGCCCGCGAGTCGGGACTCGAGCACGAGGTCGTCCCCCTCGCGGGCGATCTCGCGGAGTCGGCGATCGAGGTCGCGGTCGATCTGGTCGTTCTCCTCCGCGAGTTTGTTGAACTCGAGGGGCGTGTAGCCGCGCTCGTCGGCGAGTTCGCGAAAGATGTCGCCGCCGCTGACGTGCTCGAGGCCGAACCGCTCGGCGAGTAACTCCGCTGTCGTACTCTTCCCGCTTCCCGGCGGGCCGGAGACGGTGAGTAACATATCCGATCTGCGCGGCGACAGGTAAAATGGGTTTTGAATCGATCGACGCGCGTCGCTCGCGGCTCAGGTGCCCGACGGCGTCATATCGATGTTCAGGGCCTTGCGCAACAACTGCGTAAAGCCCATCGAGCACAGGAAGTACCAGACGATCCAGGCCCGCATCGGTCCGATCACGCCCGCGTTCCAGCTCGTTTCGCCGACCAGCGGCATGATCACGGTCGATTCCGTGCTCGCGAGGCCGACGCCGTGGACCTTCCAGTACATCCAGAGGAACAGCGGGATCGTCAACAGCATGATCCAGACCATCGGACGGAGTTGCTCCTTGAACATGCCGAGGTTCTCCGCCATGGCTTCCATCTGCTCCTCGCGGGCCTCCTCGAGTTCGTCCTCGAGACGTTCGATCTCGGCCTCGCTGGCGCCGCGCTCCTCGGCGTCCTTCTTGCGCTGGCGGACGTCCTTTTGCTTCTCCTGCATGGCCTTCATTCGCTCCTGGTACTTGCCCATGATCTCGGGGTTCGTCAGGTTCGCCTGCAGCAGCGTCGAGTACAGCCCCGTCAGCAGGGCGATCGAGAGGATCACGGCGTAGAACGGCAACGCGTCGTTCAGCGGCGCGAGCACCGTGTTGATCGTGCTCCCGACCATCGCCTGTACGGAGTCGATCCAGTAGCCGAACATCAACAGGAGGGAGCCGACGCCGGCGAGTTTGTCCCACTGAGACCACTTGGATTGCTCCGCGTCGATCTCGACGTCGCCGCCGTAGTCACCGCCGTCGCCGTCGAGGGCTTCGTCGTACGCTTCGCGGTCGGCGATCTCGAACCCCTCGCCGCCGTCGACCAGTACACCCTTCTCGATCAGTCGGCCCCATTGACCGCTCGTCAAATCGTCGTTGACGTCGGCCCAGTGGACCTCGCCTCCGTTCCGGTCGGCCGCCTCGCGGATGGCCTCGAGGGCCTCGGACATGGAGGAATCCTCGCGGACGAGGTCGTCGATTTTCTCCGCTGTACGCGTCATCTGGTTTGGGCTAGGGCGCGTTCGGTATACAAGTGTTTATCTTCGGTGGCGAACAGAATCGGAATCCAGAACCTGAAACCAGTTCGTGACGACCCGTACGTCGTTTCACCACCCGCTCTGGACCCGTCCCCTGAAAACCGTCCTCGTTAGCCGACGACGATGTAATCGGAGCTGAGATCGATATCGGATTCGTCGATCGAGGCCACGCCATCGTTCCCACTCTCGTTGCTCGAGGTTCCGGGTCCGATGGAATCGATACCGGAGCCGCTAGAACTCCCATCGACGTCGACGCTCACGTCGCCTGGCTCTCCGGCGGCGGTTCCGTCGCCGGAGCTGACCTCGGTCGACTCGCCACCCCCGGGAACGATCCTGATGCTGGGCGTTCCGGGATCGACGCCCGCTCGCTCGACCCGCACGTAGACGATCAGGTCGTTGAAGTTCGGATCGTGCGTCTGAGAGGGGTTCTCCTCGTAGGCGCCGATAGCTTCATTCCAGAGTGCATCGATGCCGTCCTCGTTCGTGGATTCCGTGTTCTCGAACAGGAACACGAACTCGCCGGGACCGAGGTCGAGTTCGTCCCCGCTTTCCGCGATCAGTCCCTGCCGCTCGAGGACCTCGGTGGCACTCAGTTGCTGGGCTGTCCCCGCGGGTAGTGCCGGAATCGAGTTGTCTTCGGCGCTCCGGACCCTGACGTTTTGCAGGTTCTCCCCCTGCGAGGCATCGATCGGACCGAACGCAGTGGTTCCTGGGACGTTAGTACACCACGCCAGATCCCGCTGGGATGGACCCGTATAGTGGGGTAACGTACTCGGGTCGGTAATCTGATCGGCACAGGTGGGGCTTTGCCTCCACCAGTTCCACCTACTGCTCGCGTATCTCGTGTTCCGTAGCGTAAGATCGGTTTCCTCGCCGACCGTGAACTCGTGCCGATAGCTGTCGTCGTTTTTGTTTTGCCACGTCGGTCCGACATTGATGTTGTTTCCGCTAGCGGGATTTTCGAAGGCGTGTATCGATTCTCCGTTGGCGATGATTTCGAGCGTCATCGGTGCGAGTTGGTGATCACCGGTTAATCCGTCACCTGAGACCTGCGAGCCGAGGACCTCGACGGTCACTTCCGCGTCTTCGATTTCGCCGAGTCCAACCCGGTTCGGGTCGACACCGGCGGTAACGGTAAACGGTACCATCACGCTGTCGTCGCCCGACCGGATCGTCATCTTGTACTCCCCGTCGATGAGGGCGCTCTGGTTGAGTTCGAACTCGATCGTCCCGTTCTCGCCGAACGATCGGTCGACGTCGCTCGCGTCGACGTCGAGGTCCGCGTACGGGTCCTCCTCGAGGTCACCGGGTAACTCGCCTTGGTACTCGAGGTCGAGGTCGATCGACTGGGAACCGTCGTCGATCCCCGTGTTGTGGACGTCGGCGCGGATCGTAACCTCGTCGCCGACCGTCGCGTTTCCGTTCGAGAGCGCGAAGTGGGTATCCGGATGGCCGAAGTAGAACGATCCGGTTTCGCTCAGCCCGCCGTCGTCGGTCGTGACGTCGTAATCGTAGACGGTTCCTGGCTCGAGGTCGTACTCGTCGGGATCGACGTCGAAGGCGATCGTTCCCCGTTCTCCGCCGTCGAGCGTTATCGGCTCGGGGATCTCGACGTCGACACCGTGAATTGTCAACGTAACGTCTTCCGTAACGCCGTCGGTCGGGTACGTACTCGCGATACCAGCGCGGACGGTGAATTCACCGTCGGATCGGACGATCTGGTCCCGATCGACGTACTCCCCGTCGACGCCCTCGTCTTCGACGACGACGAATCCACCCTCGCCACTGCTCGCTTCGCCACGAATCGTTCCCGTTCCGACGTCCTCTCCGTCAACGTCGATCGTGAAGTCGTACTCTCCCACCGGCAGCGCGCTCTGGTTGATCGTCCACTCGACAGTACCGTCTTCGCCGTACTCGAGGTGTGGACTCTGGGTGTTCGTGACGTGCGGGAAGTCATCGAGCGTCAGCGTCACGTCCTGGGAGCCGCTCTCGACGCCGATATTCCGCACGTCGAGACTGATCGTCACGTTACCGTCATCCGTCGTCGTCGTGATATCGTCGTTCTCCGGCGCGGTCTTGACGAAATCGATTCCCTCGTTCCCGACGTAGAACGATCCTCTGTCGCTTAGCGAATCGTCCGCGGTCGAAATATCGTACTCGTACGTCTGGCCGGGCTCGAGTGTGTGACGGTACTCTCCCGGGGCGATCCTGAACGGCCTCCGTATTTCGTCATCCTGGTCGCCATTGAACTGCACATTTCTGATCGTCTCACTCACGCCTTCACCGACGACCATGAAGTGAAGGTCTTGCTCGATGTCCTCGTCGACGGTTTTCGCGAACCCAGCCGTTATCTCCAGGTGAGGTGTCGGGTTGAACTCGTCGGGATGGATAACGCGGTTGGTGCCGACAACGGCATCACCTTGCAATCCGTAGTCCGCAGTAACGATAACCTCCGGCGCCTCCGAGACGTTCCTAACGCCCTCGATCGTTACTTCCACGGTGTCGTTGCGTTGCTCCACGGTCACTTCGTCGTGCTCGGCTGCACCGAGTGCGCTCTCGAGGTACGTGTACCACGCCTGATGGTACTCGCTTTCGATGCGAAACGCAATGTCCGGCTCAGCGCAGTCTGTCGCAGCCGATTTGATATCCGCCGTGAGCTGCGTCGACTTGCTGTAGTCCGCCTTCGCTGCGAACTCTGACCCGCCGACGTCCCCTTCGTCGAGTTGCATGATATGAAGCTGTAAGCTCTCGCCGTCGTACCCGATCTGCGGTTCCGAAACGACCGTCGCCTCGCCGTTGCTCCGTTCCCAGATTCCCCCGCCCTGGTGAACGAACGTTCGGTCCTCGAGTTCGTACTCGAGAGAACGAAGTTCGCCGGAGACGGTACAGCTGTCGGCCTCGGAATCGTCTGCGTTGAACCACTCGACTTCGATCGATCCATCGTCTGAGACGGTCAGATCGGCAGTAGACGGAACATCGAGCGGTTGCGGCTCGTCGGAAATGCTCGCGGTTGCGAACGCGTGATCGATCTGATTTACCTGCATGAGCGCACGTTCTCGGTTGCTCTCCCCCTCCATCCCATCGAGCACCGGTCCGGCAGCTACGAAAATCAAAACGGCACCGGCGATAACCATTCCGAAGAGGAGTGCAACACCGACTACCGGTGATGCACCGTGTTCCCCACCTGACCTACACTCGTGCCCAGTACGATCCCCATTCATTTCTTCACTCTAGTTCACGTTCCATTATATATTTATCCGTTTATGTGAGTTTTTGTCTGAAAAGTATTTCATAGAAATCAGTATATTTTACTGCAGTATTTTCCAAGAGATGGTGATTCAAGACCCATATGGTGTGATCTCACCTATGTGAACGTCATCTAACTCATCGAATGTATTTCTCCATTTTTGAACCTTAGATATTATTAATTCTGGCTGCTCTGAACTGATATAAACTGTTCTGAAGTATCTGATCTACCGAGTTTGTTATTGTCGGTACAGTTAAGAAGAGTTGTATGAGCGCATCGCGTGGGGACGATCGAGTAGGTCCCTCGAGACGAGGACAATCGACGCTGATGGGGATGGTATTGTTGATCGGGATGGTCGCAGCCGGCAGTCTCGGTATCTTTCTCGTCGCCGGTGAGATGCTCTCGAGCGTCGAGCAGGATTCCGAAACGGAGCGAGTCGAGCAGGGATTCGTTCAGTTGAGCCAGGAGATGGCGACGGCGTCCTCGGGCAGTGACGTCTCTCGATCGATGGACCTCGACGTCGGGGACTCCGGCGCGGTCGTGATGAGTGAAACCGGCACGCTTCGGATTCAAGGGGGTGACGTCGACAAGAACATCACCATCGGTGCGATCGAATACACTGGCGAGGATGGGACCAGAATCGCGTACCAGGCCGGCGGCGTGTTCCGCGAGACGGGCAACAAGACGCAGGTCGTCTCGGCGCCGCCGATCCAGTACGACGCGGCCTCTGAGACGCTCTCGTTCCCCATCGTCAAGACGCGTGGCGAATCGCGCCTCGACTCCGGGAGCGTCAGATTCACGCACTACGAGACGGATCCGCTCCAGAATACGAGCCTCGTCGCGAACGATACCGTGACGATCGAGATCACCAGCGAGTACTACCGCGGCTGGGAGGCGTACTTCGACCAACAGGCCGGCGCGACGACCGTCCAGAACGTCGAAGTGATCGACGACGATCGCGGGACCGTGACAGCAGAGTTCGGATTCAGGGAGGTTTCGGATGCATTCCAGAACGGGGCGATCTACGCGACTGAATTCGAAACCAAGGGTGGGTCGGATGTCGATGACGCTCTCGCGTCGAAGGCAGCGTATCCGGAGCTAGATAGCGAGATCGAAAAGTACGTCAACAGGACCGATCCTGAGGACGGAGAGGAAAACGTCACGGATCTGGGAACGGTGACTGGTTCCGAGTCCCTCGGTGATGGCCTCTATTTCGCCGACGGGATCGAAGGAGGTCACCTCGATTTCAATCTCAGTAATGGCAATGCGACGCTGGTTGTCGACGGCGATATCAATGCCGACGGTGATACGATCACTGTCAGCGAGTACGAACCCGGAAACTCCCTGAGCATTTATCTGACCGGTGATTACGATGCGAGCAACGGCGGTAATACGTGCGTGACTGCGAACGGAAACGACTGCGAGGACAACGGTGATGCAAAGGTAATTCAAATGGTCGCTTCCTCTGAGTCGGAATTCGACTTCGGATCGGGTGGGAAGGCACGATACGAGGGCGTCATCTACGCGGGCGGCTCCGGAACCGAGTGGAGCAAGCGAAGCAGCTGTCAGAAACAGATCTGCTTCCACTCGAATCCGAGTTTCTACGGCTCGCTGGTCGCTTCGTCGGTCCAAATTCAGGGCGGAAACGGTGGCCTCAACTTTGAGTACGACGAGTCACTTCAGAATTCGGACCTCTCCATCTACCCCGATCCCGACGCGCTGCCGCCACAGATCACCTACCTCAACGTCGCCGAACACATCGTTGAGATCGAGCGGAACTGAGAAACCGAAAAGAGCCGTCGTCCGCGTTACGCTGCGTCTTCGATCGTCGCCTTGACGTCCTCCCAGACCTCGTCCGGCGCCTGTTCGCCGTCGATCCGCTCGAGGTCGCCCTGGTCATCGTAATATTCGATGACCGGTTCGGTGTTCTCGCGGAAGACGCGCAGGCGTTCCCGGACCGTCTCTTCGGTGTCGTCGTCGCGCTGCTCGAGTCGCTCCTCGACCTCGGGATCCTCCGGCGGGTTGTACTCGACGTGGTAGATGTCGCCCGTCTCGGGGTCCAGTCGGCGACCGGTCAGCCGGTGGACGAGTTCCTCCTCGTCGACGTCGAGGTAGAGCACGACGTCCAGATCGGTCATCCCCTTGAGTTCTTCGGCCTGCTCGAGATTCCGCGGATAGCCGTCGAGGACGAAGCCGTCGGCCTGGCTGAGTGCCTCGTCGACGATGGCGTTGACGACCTCGTCGGGGACGAGTTCGCCCTGGTCCATGTACTCCCGTGGGGTGTCGTACTCCGTGTCCATGTCGGAGATGTCCATGTCCTTGTTCGCGCGGAGCGCATCGCCGGTGGTGATGTGGTCGACGTCGAACTCCTCGGTGATCTTCGCGCTCTGGGTCCCCTTGCCTGCCCCGGGCGCACCCAGGATCAGAATTCGTGGCTGTGCCATAGCCGGCCGTTCACCGGCGTCACATAAAGGCTTAAAGAAATGGGCACGTCCGTTCCCGTATGACACGTTTCGACGCGACGGAACCCGCGGAGCGCCGAAAGTTGTACGTCGACGCCATCACCGCCCACCGCGAACGCGGGAGGGGCTTTCTCACCCTCGAGACCGACCCGGGCGCCTTCGCGGCGGATTCCGACGAATCGGACCTCGATGATCCTGACGACGGGGACGGGGCGGACGCCGACCTCGGCGTCCCCTGGATTCAGTTCGCCGACGGGACGATCAACCTCGACTGCACTGACGGGGAACTCGAGACGCTCAAGTCCGTTCTCGGCGAGTTCCCGGCGTTCAAAATCGACGAGATACACCGCCCCGAGGAGGTCGAGGGGGTCAACGTCCGCGTCAGCGCGAAAGCCGACCCCAACCGGATCGCGCAGTGTCTCGACGCGGTCTTCCAGCGGGTCTACAACCTCCCCGCGGACGGACGGGTCTGGGTCGTCGGACTCTGATCCGCTACTCGATGGAGAGGTCGCCGTCGTCGGTCCCGTCGGCGCCGTCCGCCCACTCGAGTTCGAACTCCAACTCGCGTTCACCCGGGCCGTCTGGCGCCGAACTCGAGGGTTCCCGCTCGGCTTTGATCTCGAATGTCGGCCGGCCCGGCGGGGCCGTCGTTACCGATTCCCCGCCCGCCTCGAGCGTGATCGGGTCGCCGTTCTCGAGACTGTCCGCCCCGGTACGGAGGTAGTCGACGATCACGTCACGTTCCGTTGCGTTCGAACTCGAAGGGCACCGCTTCTGGCGTACGTTCACCTTCGGGATGGACGAGATAGCGGATTCCCCGGGAGAGATAACCGGACACTCCCGAGAGGGGGATCGCAGTCCCGCGCCCGCGCAGTCGGGGTGCGCGTGAACGACTGATCGGCCGGTCGCTCGGTAGATCAGCCGGTCGGCAGCCACTGCGCGACGTTCGGCCGGGGATCGCACACAGACAGATCCGAACACGTTCGCTTTGGAACTGCTCACTCCCGACAATATGTGGCATAGAAAACACAAAATCGGGCGGACAACGACAGAAAAAAGAGCGTCGACGCCAACCGAGTGTTGAGGGACTGAGAGGTGATGGCAGGGTGGCACATCGAGGGATCGGTTCGATTCGCCGGACAGGGTGCCGGCACGCGGACGCGATCGACCCGTTTCCAAATAGATAAGTGCTCCCGGCCATCATCCTCCGACATATAAGCGGCATTCAAAACCGAGGTGAATACAATCTACAGCGCACTTACGATCCCCATGCAGGTGGACACGCGCGTCGACGTGTTCGAGAGCATCTTCCTGGTGTTTCTCGGACTCGGGACGCTCGTCGGTGTCGTCGTAGTCGCGTATATCTTGTACAACGCGTACAAGTACCGGGACGACGGCGAAGCGACGACCGACGATTCGGTTCCAACGCTCGGGGAGTTACCGACAGGTGGAAAGGGTGGAAAGAAACTGTTCCTATCGTTCGGTATCAGCGCGATCATCGTCATTTCGCTGGTCATCTGGACGTACGGCATGCTGCTGTACGTCGAGTCTCCTGAAGACGAGTTCGGGGAGGAGAAGGATCCAGTCGAAGTCGAGGTTACCGGCGACAGTTTCGCCTGGTACTTCGAGTACGAGAACGGCGCTGAATCGATTGGCACGATGCGCGTTCCCGCCGATCAGCCGGTCTACATCGAGGCGACCTCCGGGGACGTCTGGCACACGTTCGGCGTACCCGATTTACGCGTGAAAGCGGACGCGATTCCGGGCGAGTACGACGAGACCTGGTTTATGGCCGACGAAGCCAATACCGAACACCAGATTCGGTGTTTCGAGCTCTGCGGTAACGGTCACTCGAACATGTTGGGCACCGTTCAGGTGATGGAACCCGAAGCGTTCGAACAGTGGCTCGACGAGCAGTTACACGTCGAGATGGAGATCGTGAACCAGAACGAAGAGCCGGTCACCGAGGGGTACGAAGTCGAACTCGTCCACGTCAACAACGACCAGTACGACGAGGACCTCCGGTACACCTACACCGCGGAGGACTTCGACAACGGAACGATCACCATCGAGGACATCGAGCAGGGCGGCGAGTACAACGTGACGATCACGTTCGAAAACGACCAGATCGAGACGATCGAAGATTCCATCTCGGTCACCAGTGGACCCAGTGAGACGTTCGAGATCGAAGATCCGAACGCGGCGAACGCAAGCGACGATGGAGGGAATACGAGTGACGACGGTGGGACCGACGACGGATCTACCGACGACGGGAGTGGTAACGAATCGGCCGACGATGGCTCCGGCAACGAATCCGCCGCGGCGGAGGTGATGGCGGAATGAGCGATCTTCCGCCGATGACCTCGGTCAAGCGGTGGCTCGTCACGACTAACCACAAGGACGTCGGGATTCTCTACCTGACGACGGCCCTGTTCTTCCTGCTGCTCGGGGGCATCCTCGCGTTAGTCTTCCGTGCGCACCTGTGGCAGTCCGGCGGCACGGGACTGCTCTCGGGCAACGAGTTCAACCAGGCCGTCTCGGCCCACGGGCTGTTGATGGTCTTCTGGTTCCTCTCGCCCATCGCGTCCGGGTTCGCCAACTACTTCGTCCCGCTGCAGATCGGTGCGGACGATCTGGCGTTCCCGCGACTGAACGCCCTGAGTTACTGGTTCTACCTGTTCTCGGGCATCCTGATCGCCATCTCGTTCTTCCAGCAAGGAACGTACGCTGGCGGGTGGACGATGTACGCACCACTGAACGTGCCGATGTACACCCCCGCGCTGGAGGCGACGGCCGGGAGTAATGCGACGGTCCTCGCGTTGCTGCTGTTCGTCTTCTCGATCACGCTCGGGACGGTGAACTTCCTCACGACGATCCATCGCTCGCGAGCGGAAGGGCTCGGCCTCTGGAACATGCCGATGTTCACCTGGTCGTGGCTGCTGACCGTCTGGATGATGCTGTTCGCGTTCGCGGCCCTGATGGCCGCACTGCTGTTGCTATCGTTCGACCGCATCTTCCTCACGCAGTACTTCGCGACCGACGAGGGCTCGAGTCTGCTGTGGGCGCACCTGTTCTGGTTCTTCGGGCATCCGGAGGTGTACATCGTCTTCTTCCCCGCGCTCGGGATCATGTTCGAGACGTTCCAGACGTTCGCAGGTCGCCGACTGGTCGGCCGCAAGTGGGTCATCATCGCGATGGTCCTCGTCGCGGTCCAGTCGTTCCTGGTCTGGATGCACCACATGTTCCTGACGGCGATCAACCTCGAGATCAAGACGCTGTTCATGGCGACGACCATCGGGATCTCGCTCCCGTTCGACCTGATGGTCTTCGCCCTGATCTACACGATGGTCAAGGGGCGCATCCGCTTTACGACGCCGTTCCTGTTCAGCCTCGGCGCGCTCGTGTTGTTCATCCTCGGCGGCATCACCGGGGTCTTCCTCGGCGCCGTCGTGCTGGACTACGAGTTCCGGGGCACCTACTGGGTCGTCGCGCACTTCCACTACGTGATGGTCTCGGGGGTCACCGCACTGGTCGCCGGCCTCTACTACTGGTGGCCGAAGATCTCCGGGAAGATGTACTCCGAGGCGCTCGGGAAACTCCACTTCGCGGTCTACTTCATCGGGTTCAACCTGCTGTACTTCCCGATGTTCCTCGCCTGGGAGACGCCCCGCCGCGTCTTCACCTACCCCGAGAGCACCCAGCTCTACCACCAGCTGTCGACCGTCGGGGCCTTCGTCCTCGGCGCCTCCTTCCTGATCATGTTCTACAACCTAGGGAAGAGCTGGCTCGCGGGGCCGGACGCCCCCGACAACCCGTGGGAGTTCTCCAGGACGGCCGAGTGGGCGATCCCCTCGCCGCCACCCCTGGAGAACTGGTCCGGTCGACCGAGCTACGCCAGCGGCCGTCTCGAGTTCGTCGACGACGGGGCGGCGGCCACCGACGGCGGCGTCGCTGCCGGCCACGGTGAGGCCCAGGCGACCGAGACCGACCACGAGGAACACGTCGACCACGCCAGCATCTGGCCGCTGGGGATCGGCTTCGGCACGTTCGTGTTCTTCCTCGGCCTGACGGGGATGACCCCGTACATGATCGAGTTCGCGACATCGCGCGGTCTCACCGGCGCCAGCACCGGTCACGAACAGACCGTGCTGTATCCGGCACTCACGGTCGTCGGACTCGCCATCATGGCGGTGACGTTGTTCAAGTTCGGCGTCGAAGAGTTCAACGTGCCCGAGGCGGCGATCGCCGAACGCTGGCCGTTCGGCGGGGTCGGTAACACGAAACTCGGCGTCTGGTTCTTCCTGGCGTCGGACGTCATCGTCTTCGGCGGTGCGATCGGGGCGTACATCTTCATGCGCCTCCACACCGGCTGGGGCGACTGGCATCTCGAGACGATCACGATGGCAGGGCTGTTCAACACGTACGTCCTGCTGACCTCGAGTTTCACGGTGATCCTGGCGCTGGTCTTCGCCGAGCGCAAGAACAAGAAGGGACTACTCGGAACGATGTGCGCGACCGTCCTCTTGGCGCTCGTGTTCATGGGCGTCAAGGCCTACGAGTACAACTACAAGTTCTCGCACGGCGACTACTGGTTCAGCGGGATCGATTACTCGATCTACTTCGTGACGACCGGGCTCCACGCGCTCCACGTCATCCTCGGCGTGCTCGTCGCGCTGTTCATGATCTACCGGATCGTCAGCGTCGACGCCTACCTCGAGGACAACCGGCCGGTGGAGTTCTTCGGCCTCTACTGGCACTTCGTCGACATCGTGTGGGTCTTCCTCTTCCCGCTGTTCTACCTGATGTAGGGACTCCCCACACGGGGTTCGGTCCGTTTTCGCGTTCGGTTCAGTTCGAAGTCGCCAGCCGTCGGCTCGTGAGTCCCCGACGACGGTGACCGCCAGTGTGGCGCACCAAATGCCGCTAGAACGGTCCGTGTGGAACGATGGTTGAGACACGGGGAGTCAGTTGCGCTCGCTCGAGCGATTGACCACTGGGCCGACACTGCGCCGAGAGAGTTCGCAACGATTAGCACCGAGACGGTGCGCGACGGCTGGCGGTCTCGCAACGCGGACGAATCATCGTGAGCAGCGACTGCGTCTCGTTATCGGACGTCCGTCGAATCGTCACACGCATCCATCGAGTCGTTACTCACGGAGCGGGGGAGACGGACGAGTGGCTCTCGTCGCTCACCCGGCCCAGACGAGCGCGTAGAGGAACACGAACATGAAGTAGGTCAGGAAGACGGTGACGGCCGCCTTGACGTGGAACGTAAAGAGGTCGTACTCCTCGTCGTCGCGTTCGTCCTCGAAGGCGGCCTGCTGGTCCGCGGTGAGTTCGTCGGGGTGTTCGACGCCCAGATGAAACGTGGCGTAGCGTTCGCTCCGAAACGGGCGGCCGCAGTGGGGGCAGGTTTCGGCGGACGTCTCCCCGTCCGGTACGTCGTACTCGTGGCTCGTGACGTCCTCTGCGGACAGTTCGACGTCGGCGAGTCGTCCGGCGGTCATTCGTCCGACTAGTGGGCGGGCTCGAGGAAGTGTGTACCGGTGTTCGCCCGATCAGCCGGGGACGTAGACGGCCTCCACCGCGGGGAGGGAGACCAGATAGAGGCTCACGACGGTGAAGAAGATCATCACGACGACGAAGGGATACTGGCTCCGGATCGCCTGGAGTTTGCCGGGGAACAGTTCGAACGAGACGGCGTGGGAGATCCAGACGGCGAGGACGTGGCCGAGAAGGATTCCCGCGATCTCGACGTAGCCGAACCACGACGTCAGCGCGTACTGGATCGGGTTTTCGGGCGGATTCAGGGGTGCGGCCAGCGTATCGATCAGCGACGGCCACAGCGAGATCGAGAAGCCGGCGTAGTGGGCGAAGTGGTAGCCCGCCGCGATCGCGAGCAGCGGCGGCGCGAACCGGATCGCGAGGTATCGCCGGGAAAGGTACGTCTCGGCGCGCTCGCGGGTGCGTTCGGCGGCGATCCAGTAGACCTTCCAGAAGAGCGCGAAGCCAGCGAGCAACAGTCCGAGGTAGACCAGTTGCGGCGGCAGGCCGATCGCGACCAGCGCCTCGACGGTCCGAACCCCCGGTGTCGTGGCGACGAAGCCGCTGTAGGTCAGTTCCCAGACGAGGACGAGCACGAACGCCACCGCGGAGACGTCGGTGACGACGTCGTCGTCGCCGAGTCTCGCCCCGGGATACCGCAGCTCGAGGCCGTCCTCGGTCCGCTGGATCGGCGCGACCGCGCCGTAGAACCGAAACCAGACCGAGAGGGGGTCACCGCGCCGGAACCACGTCTCGGGGGTGAACGCGACCCCGCCGGCGATCGTGAACGCTGAGTAGGCCACCACGACGGCCGCGAGAGCCCGGGGCGAGCTACTCAGGGGCGCGACCAGCTCGAGCCAGATGAGCGTCAGTAACGCGGCGACGGCGGGCCAGGTTCCCAACCGTTCGGGGTAGGTCGCGTAGCCGTTCGGGAGGACGCTCGCGATTCGGCGCCACGGATTGAGCGCGGGCCACGGACTGCCCACGGCGTACGAGAGGATCGTCAACAGCGCGCGGCCGCCAACGAACGTCACCAGGACGGCCGCGCTGAAGTTGCCGATCTGCGGGCCGACGAATCCGACGACGACGACGAACGCTAGCGTGGCGACCCCGAGCGTCCCGAGCACCAGCGAGCCGGCCGCCCGGAGCTGATCCAATGAGACGGCGACCGCATCGTCGTGGAAGCTATCGATGATGCCGCGGTCGGTCACGAGCATCGTCAGCAGCGCCGAGGCGCCGATGACGCCGCCGCCGGTCGCGAGGTAGAGCCACGTCGGGACCGACGTTCCCCCGCTCCCGGTGTAGAGGCCGGCCGCGACGTTACTCGCCGCGACGACGCCGGCACCGACGGCGACGGCCACCGCAGTGAGCGCACAGACGAGCCCGATTCGGCGGGCGACGGCCGAACGTCTACTCATTATTGATCCGTTGGACTGGGATCCCATCTACGTGTCGCTTCCCTCGAGAACCGGCCGCGAGCCGACGCCCTCGATCGTTTGAGGAAGGTATAAGTGGCCGTCATCCGCATTGTACACCAATGGCTGACATCCGGACGTACACCCTCATATACATCGCACTGGTGGCGCTGGCGACGGGGAAGTTCGTCTTCTTCCACTTCGACGCGTTCACCTACCAGATGGCGCTGATCGGAACGATCATCCTGGCGATCGTCAAGGTCGGGTTGATCGCCGGCTACTTCCAGCACCTGCGCGAGGAGCCACGATCGATCTCCTACGTGATGGCGACGGCCGTGTTCATGGTCTTCCTGCTGACCATCGCAGCCGGCTACTCCATCCAGTAATCGCGTTCGCCGCCAACGACCTCCCTCCAGCGCCGTCCGCCATCGGTCTCCGGTTCTTCTCGACTCGAGTTTCGTCCGATCGCACGCCGCTCGAGTCGCGCGTCTCTCTAAAATTCTCGAGGAGCGGCGCTCCTCAGACCGGTTCGAACCGGTAGCCGTCCCAGTCTTGGCTCTCCGGTTCGCGGATGCCGGCGCCGGGCTCGCGGAGTTCCTCGACGGAGACGAGTTCGACCTCGTCGCCGGTCTCGATGTCGTCGGTCGTCGCCTGGCCGATCGCGCGGACCGACTCGCTCTCACCGTCGGCCTCCTCGCCGATCTCGAACTCGACGATGGCGAGGGTGTTCGGTTCGCGGACGCCGGGGGGCGTCGCCGTGCTCGTCGTCCACGTCACTACTTCGGCGGTGTACTCGCTGAGATCGATCGTTTCCACCGGCTCCGCGCCGTCCGGACCGCGCGGGTGGCCGGGATAGCTGATCGAACCGTCCGCGTACCGGTAGGCGTCCATGGTCATCGTGCGGCCTCCATGATAGTGGTAATAACGCAGTTGCCGAACCCGCCGACGTTACAGCAGAGGCCGACGTCCGCGTCGACCTGTCGCGGCCCCGCTTCTCCGATCAACTGTTCGTAGATCTCGACGCCCTGTGCGACCCCGCTGGCGCCCAGCGGGTGTCCCTTCGACTTGAGACCACCCGACGTGTTGATCGGCAGCTCTCCGGTGTCGCGCTCGGTGTACCCCTCCTCGACGAGTTTCCACGCTTCGCCCTGTTCGGCGAAGCCCAGCCCCTCCATCTGCAGGAACTCGAGGATGGTGAACATGTCGTGGAGTTCGGCGACGTCCACGTCGTCTGGCTCGTAGCCGCTCATCCCGAAGGCGCCTTTACCGCTCTCGACGACGCCACCCATCACGGTCGGATCCTCCCGTTCGTGGACGACGTGGGTGTCCGTCGCGCCGTCGATGCCCGAAACCACGACGTAGTCGTCCGCGTACTCCCGGGCGACCGCCTCGGAACAGAACAGGAGGGCGGCCGAGCCGTCGGTGACCGGACAGAAGTCGTACAGCCGCAGCGGATCGGCGATGATCGGCGACTCGAGGATCGTCTCGACGTCGACCGCTTTCTGGAACTGCGCGTGGGGGTTATCGACGCCGTTCCTGTGGTTTTTGGCGGCGACCCACGCGAGACTCTCTCGAGGCGCGTCGAAGCGCTCGAGGTAGTTGCGCGCCGTCACCCCGGCGAAGGAGGGCAGCGTGACGCCGTGTTTGTACTCGGCAGGGTGGGTGACCGACGCGATGATGTCGGTCGTCTCTGCGGTGGTCCGGTGGGTCATCTTCTCGCCGCCGACGAGCAGCGTCATCTCGCTCGCGCCACTGGCGATCGACTGCCAGGCGGCGTACATTCCGGCACCGCCGCTGGAACTCGTCTGGTCGACGCGCTGGGTGTACGCCGGCATCGCACCGAGATCGTGAACGAGGGCGTTCATCACGCCTGTCATGCCCTCGAACTCGCCGCTGGCCATGTTCGATACGTACAGGTGGTCGAGGTCGCCGCCGTCGGCACCCGCGTCTGAGAGGCACTCGAGGCCGGCTTCCGCGAGGAGATCGAGGATCCACGCCCCGTCGCGTTGCCCGAACTGCGTCATCGATGCGCCGATGATCGCTACATCTTGGATTGGTGTCATCCCGTCGACGAGTACCACGAAGTTCGGCGTAAAAATACGGCCCTGCGATAGCAAGTGTGGCGGCACAGCAGCGGTTTCCCTCCGTGGGGTGGTCGCTCGAGGCCCTGATCGCGGGTATCGTTCGAGACGGACGGTGGCACCTCGACGTTCGGGGAACGCAACGAGCGCCGTCGCTAGCGGGTGTCGCGAACGGTGAGAAGAAATGGAGTTCGTTAGTCGCCGCCGCCGAACATCTCGCGCATCATCGGGTGCATCTCCATCATCTGCTCCTCTGCGATCTCTTCGTAGAGCTTGTAGGTGATGGAGACGGCCAGCAGCAGGCCGGTCCCGGTGACGCCGCCGATGGTCCCGAGCATGTTCGCCCAGACGGCCAGCAGGCCGACCAGCGCGCCGCCGATGACGGTCACCTGCGGGATGTACCGCTCCATGACCTTCTCGATGACGCCGACGTTCTGTCGGAAGCCGGGGATCTGCATCCCGGAGTTCTGGATCTGCTTGGCGGTCGCCTCGGGACCCATGTTCGTGGTCTCGACCCAGAAGATGGCGAAGATCGCGCCGCCGACGATCATGAACGTCAGGTCGATGGACATGCGGATCAGCACCTGCCAGGCCTCCTGCCCGACGGCTGCCGTCCACCACATCCAGTCCTGAGGCGAGTAGATCGGCGAGACGTAGTAGAAGAACCCGCCGTCAGGCTGGCCCTGCGAGTAGCTGCCGAGCCAGGCGGGCATCCCGGCCCACTGCGAGTTCAGGATCTGGCCCATGAACTGCACGTTCGCCTGCAGCGCGCGAACGAGGATCATCGGCAGGACGCTCGCGTAGATGAGCTTCACGGGGAAGCGACCGCGAGCACCCTTGACGCGGGCGTGGCTGAGCGGGATCTCGACCCGCACCGACTCCGCGTAGACGACGATCCCGAAGATCAGGATCGTCGTCAGCAGGGCGACGATCTGACCCCCGCCGTCGCTGATCAACAGGGTCATCAGGCCGTCGCTGGAGACCAGCGAGCCGACCTCGATCTGACCGGTGAAGATTAGATACCAGTTGTAGAAGAACCCGCCTTCCGCGGGCTGGATGAACCCGGTGACGAGCTTCTGGCTCACGCTGGCGATGATGAACAGCCCGATCCCGCTGCCGACGCCCCACTTGCTGACGACCTCGTCCATGTACAGGAGGAGGACCCCGCCAGCGAAGACCTGGGCGAATATCAGCAGCTGGATCTGCGAGTAGCCGAGTTCGAGACCACCGAGGGCCAGCGACTGCTGGGCCGGAAGGAAGTCGCCGGCGAACACCATCGGGAGCGCCGTCAGCGCCGTCATGATGACGACGAGCAGCTTCTGCAGCCCCTGGTAGAGCACCTGGTCTCGCGGATCGTCGGTGTCGAGACCGAGCAGGTTCGCACCGCCGAGCAACTGCAAGACGATGCTCGCGGTGACGATCGGTCCGATACCGACCTGCAGGATCGAGCCCATCTCACCGGCCAGCACCGAGCGGAACTGGCCGAAGAGGTCGTTGGCCCCTCCCGTCTGTAGTCCGAGCAGGGCGATGTTCGTCAGGAAGAAGTACAACACGAGGATGCCGGCCGTCCACATCAGCTTGCGCTTGAAGGGAACGTGTCCCTCCGGACGGCGCACTGCGGGCATCCGCGTCAAGACCGGTTCGGCGGCTTCCTTCCATCCCATATGTTATTCCCCGTCCTGTTCAGCGTCGGCTTCGCCGTCGGCGTCGTCGGCCGCTGCCTCCTGTGCTCGTTCCGTCAGCAGCGCCTCGCCGTCGGCAGCCTCGAGTTTCTCCTCGGCGGCGTCCGAGAAGTCGTCCGCCGTGACCTCGAGGGCGTTGCGGACCTGACCGGAGCCGAGGACCTTCACGCGGTCGACCTCGTGGCCGTCCTCGACGACGTCGCGAGCGTCGATCGCGTAGCCGTCGTCGGTCTCCTCGGCCAGTCCGTCGGCGACGTAGAGGATCGCGTCCTCGTCGAGTTTCTGGACGTCGATCTCCGCGACCGCTTCGCGGATGTCCTGCGGTCGCTTGAAGCCGTGTTTACCCTTCGGTTCGTAGTTGTGGAATTCGTGTTTGTCGCGTCCAGCACGGCCGCGGCCGCCGCGGTGGCCCGCACCGCGTCGATTCTTGTGGGAACCGCCGCTGTGAGTCCGTGATCCGCGCTGGCGTCGTTTTTTGCTCGTCATGGTTATCGCATCGATTCTAGCAGGTCGTTAATCTGCCCCGTTGTATGCTTTCCGAGTTGACCGCCCTCGGCCGTCGGTTTCTTGATACCTTCGTGACCGCCTCGCGGCGGGTGAAGTCGCAGCGTCGGTGACAGTCCTTCGTCACGAAGTGTCGTCTCCTCATCGAGGAGCGCCTCGGCTAACGCGGCGAAGTCGTCGTACTCGGTGTTGTCGGCGAGCCACTCCTCGTCGACGTCCGACTGCTTCCCCTCGAGGGGTTCGGCGCGCTTTTCCAGCAGCGTCTCGAGGACGTCCTGGTCCGGTTCGCCGTAGGCGACGAAGTCGTTGACCTTCGTGATCATCCCCCGGTAGGTGTCGGTCTCGGGGACGAGCGCGCAGTGGTTGACGCTGTGGATGTTCAGCATCTCCAGCGTATCCTGTACGTCTTCCTGTCGGTTCACCTCACCGCGAACCTGTACGATTGCCTTCATCACTCGCTCACCTCGGCTTCCTCACGGTCGGTGGTGCCTCGCGAACGCGGGTGACGCGACTGCGAGGCGTTCTCGAGCGCGTTGAACGTCGCTTTCGCGAGGTTGACCGTCGTTCGGGTGTTGCCGTGGCTCTTGGTCCAGGCGTTTTCGATGCCGGCCAGTTCGAGCACGTGACGGACGGTGTCGCTGGCCGCCAGGCCCAGCCCCTCAGGCGCCGGGATGACGTCGACTTCGACGGAGCCGGCCTTGCCGGTCGTCCGGCGAGTCAGCGAGTGGGGCCGGTCGGATCGGTCCTCCCACGACCCGGAGCCGCGGGGGACCTTGATCATGTTCAGCTTCGCGATACCGATCGCCTTCTGGATGGCAGAGCCGACCTGATCGTCCCGACCCTCCGCGTAGCCGACGAAGCCGTCGCGGTTGCCCACGACGACGACGCATCGGAACTTCACGCGGCGTCCGGAGTCGGTCATCCGCTGGACCATGTTGATGTCCAGCACCTCGTCGTCGAGCCCCGGGAGGAGCTGATCGACGATTTCGGGCTCCTTGAGCGGGAGTCCCGAGTTGAGGGCGGCCTCCATCGTGTCGATGTCGCCCTCCTGGACCTTCCGGCCGAGACGGGTGACGGGTTCCCATCCGCTGTCGTTGTAGTTGCTCATTCGAGAATCGCCTCTCGTACCTCGTCGAAGTGTTCTGGGAGTTCGGTCGCGTCGAACTCGCCGCTGTACAGTGGCTCGTCTAACTGCTCGGCGTACTCGGCGATGTGTTCGCCGCGGGTACGCGACCAGTCCGCGAGCACGCTATCGTTGTGCGGAATCTCGAGGCCGGCGTCGATCGCCCCCTCCTGTACCGCGAACACCTTGTTCCCGGGCGTGGCCGTGTTGAGGCCGATGTCGAGGACCGCTTCCTCGAGTCCGGCCTCGACGGCTCGCTGGCCGGCCAGCAGGCCGGTCAGGTAGGCCGCGGAAATGTTACTCGTGGGGGCGTCCCAGCCGTACTCCTCGAGGTCGCTCGAGTGTGCGCTCGCGAGCGTCTCGTCTCCCTGAGGTCCGGGAGTGATCAGCTGCGCCGTAGTGTGCTTGTTGCTCTTACGAGCGACGAGGCGGGGCTTACCCGATTTCAGCAGGCGCAACCTCTGATGGTAGTCAGTCCGGACCTCACGGCGACGCCGCATCGGCACTTTGTATCGTGGTCCTGTCGCCATTATCGGTCACCGTAGTTTTCGTCGATGTAGTTCATCAGGTACCGGACGCTACGGAACTCCCCGCCGCCAGCCTTCTTGTAGAGCTCGCGGTACTGCGTGGGCGTCAGTTCGCCCTTGTCGCGGAGTTCGCGCAGCTTCCGGCGCTGTGCGCGAATCTTGTCCTGCCACTCTTCCTTCTCGTTCTGGCGTGCGCCCTTCTTGCCGCGGCGCTTGCCCGGGCCGTTCTGGTGGCCGTAGGAGCGCTTCGCGTTGCGCTCGCGGGCGCGACCGCGGGAGTTGCCCTTCGGCTCGTCGGCCTGAATGCGACCCTCGTCGACGAGTTCGCGGATCTCGTCGCGGGTGATCGCTTCGGCGATGTCGCCTTGCGCTTCGGGGTCCAGCCAGACGCGGTTCTGGCCGACGTCGAGGACGTCGGCAGCCAGTCGCTTCTGTGCGGAGAGATCAGTCATTGGATTCCACCTCGACTTCCTCGTAGGTCGGGTTCAGGACGCGAACGCCCTGTTCCTCGGCCTGCTCCTCGATGCGCTCGCGCTTGCGAGCGCCGACCGCGGAGGCGATCCGGACGGCTTCGCTGTCGCCGTCGACGCCCTCGAGGTCGTCGAGGTTCTCGACGTAGACCTCCTCGAAGCCGCTGGGGTGTTTCCCGCGGACCGCTTTGGGCGTGCGGTAGCCGGCCTGGACTTTCGGGCCCTTGCCCTTGACGCCGCGGCGCTGCTTGGACAGCTGACCGCGGGGTCGGCGCCAGGATTCGGGCGTCCGCTTCTTCTTGTGGTAGTCCTGTCGGTTGAACTGCGGTTTGCCGACCTCGCGCCGGCGCTGGAGGAGTCGCTGCTCGTCGTCGGAGAGGTCGGGCGTCTTCTCGGTCAGCCCGCGCGGCTGCAGCTCCGTCTCGACGTCTTCGTCGGGCTCCTCTTCTTCTTCGGCGCCCTCGTCTTCGATCTCGGCTTCGGTCTCCTCGGTGACCTCGAGGTCACCGACGTCGGCCTTGATCCGCGCGGCGAGCGCGTTGCCGATGCCCTCGGCCTCGGCCAGGTCGTCCTGGTCGGCCTCTTTGACGTCCTCGATGGACTCGAACCCGGCATCGCGCAGGGCGTCGGCCTTGCTCGCGCCGACGCCGCTGATGTCCTCGAGTTCCTGGGTCTCGTCTGCGGTGTCTTCGTCAGCCATCTATCAGGCACCTCCTTTGGCGGGTTTTTCGGTGATGTAGACCCCGTCCTGGAAGACGCGGGTGTCCTTGCCGCTGACCCGCGTCAGCTGCTCGACGTCCGCCGCCGTCTGACCGACGTCCTCCTTGTTCGGGCCGGAGAGGACGAGTCGTTCGTCGTCGACGGAGACGTCGGTGTCACCGTGGATAGTCGTACGTCGCGCTGCCTTTTCGCCGAGGAAGTTCTCGATGACGATTTCGTCGCCTTCCGCGCGGACCTGCATCGGGAAGTGAGAGTAGAAGACTTCCATCTTGTACTCCCATCCCTCGGTCACGCCGTGGAACGCGTTCGTGATGTGGCTCTCGAAAGTGCCGACGGTCGCGTTGGTTTTCGCGTCCTCGTTGTCACTCTCGATTACCACGCTGTCGCCTTCGACTTCGACGGTCACGTCGGGGTACCAGAGGCGGCGGGTAACGCTGCCTTCCGGTCCGTCGACGGTCACGTCGAGGTGGTCTTTCTCGACGGATACGTCGTCAGGGATGTCCAGTTCGACTCGCATGGTTAGTAGACGTATGCGATCACCTGGCCACCGATTCCCTGCTGACGCGCCTCGTAGTGGCTCATGATGCCACTGCTCGTCGTGACGACGAGCGCACCGAAGTCTCGAGCGGGGAGATAGCGCTTCTCCCACTTCTCGAAGTCGTCGGCGCCGACGCTGTAGCGGGGCTTGACGGGGCCACACTGGTTGATCGCTCCTTTCAGTTCGACCTCGAACTGACCGGCTTTGCCGTCGTCGACGTACTCGAAGCCGTCGATGTACCCGCGGTCGTAGAAGACCTCGAGTACGCTGCCGATCTCGTTCGAGGCGGGCGTTACCTCGTGACTGAGATGTCCGACGCTCTCGGCGTTGTCGAGTCCCGAGAGCGCGTTGCTGAGTGGATCGTTTCCGGTCATGTTATCGGTACTTCTTGAATCCCATGTCGCGGGCGATCTCGCGGAAGCACTGCCGACAGAGGTTGATGTCGTACTTGCCGACCAGCCCCTGTTTGCGGCCACAGCGCTGGCAGGCCGCTTCCTGCCCCGTGCGCTTCGCCGCGTGCTCGCCCGTGCGCTCGGATTCTACGTCGGTTTCGGTTTCGCTTTCACTCATCGTTTGCCTCCACGCTCACGTCGAAGTTCGCCTCGAGGAACGCGATCGCGTCCTCGGGGGTCAGTCGGTGTCGCGACGGGATCGAGCGGTTGGCTTTGTCGCGTTTGGAGACGCGGTAGCCCGGACGCACCAGGTTGACGGTGACGTCCAGCCCGTAGATCCCGACGTTCGGATCGTACTCCTGGCTCGGGAACTCGGTGTGCTCCTCGACGCCGAAGCTGAAGTTGCCCGTGTCGTCGAACTGACTGGCCGAGATGTTCGCGAGCGGGAGCGACTTGTCTAGGAAGTCGTAGGCGTCCTCGCCGCGAAGGGTGACCTTCGCGCCGATGGGGTCGCCCTGGCGAATGCCGAAGTCGGGTTCGGTCTTCTTCGCCTGCGTGCGGACGCTCTCCTGCTCCGTGACCTCCTCGATGATGTCCTCGGCCTTGCCGAGTTCGCGACCACCCTGTCCGACGCCCATGTGGACGACGACCTTCTCGACGCGCGGTTCGCGCATCTCGTGGAAGTCGCCGCCGGACTCGGACTCACTACTCATCGTCATCACCTTCGCTCACGGTTTCACCGTTCGCGTCTTCCGACGACGAGTCGTCGCCAGTGAAGTTCTCGTCGATAACGACGATGTACTCCTGGACGGTCTCGAAGCCGCCGTCGTCCGTGTCGACGCCGATGGTGTTCGGGCCGCTGCCCGGCGTGACGTCGATCGCGTCGATCTCGCCGATCTTGCCGCCGTGGTTGCCACGGACGGCCGTCACGAGCGCGCCCTCTTCGAACGGGAAGTGGGCGACGATCGACTTGTCGTCGTTGTCGATGACGATCGAGTCGCTCGCGTCGTACGCGTTCTCGTCGTCGACGGTGACGTTCGTCCCGTCGTGGAGGGTCAACTGCGTGGCCCCGCCGGGGACCTGCTGTTTGCCCTCGATCTTGCCGAGGCGACTGCCCGCGGCCTCGGCGTCGATCTCGGTCAGCGCGAGCCGACCGCCCTCGTCGGGGAAGACGCGGTAGTACTCCTCCCGACCGGGGAACGCGAGGATGTCGAAGATGCCGATCGGTCGCTTCTCGTCGTTGATCGGCACGCCGTTGACGAGGATCGCGTCCTCGCTCAGGGCGTATCGCGCTTCCTTCTTCGAGTCCACGTAGCCGAGCACGTCCCGCAGCAAGACGACGAGGGGAACGCCCTCCTCGCCGTGGGGACCGGCGCCGGCCTTGACCGTGAACGTCTCCGTCTTGCGCTCGACCGGCCAGGACTTCGGTACCGAGAGTCGTTTCTGGTGTTTCGTCATTCGCTATCACCTTCGAGGCGCGCCTCGCGACGCTCGTCCTCCAGATCGAGCTCCGTGATGCGGACGTTCGACGGGTCGAGGGGCCGTGGCACCTCTTCGCCGTCGGCCGTCTCGATCGTCACGTCCTCGACGTGGATCGTGCCGTCCTCGAGGATCGCGCGCAGAACCTCGCCGGTCTCGCCGGCGTGGTCGCCGCGCATGACCTCGACCGTGTCGCCCGCGTTGACGCGGGTTCGACGGGTGTCGTACTCCTCGCGGAGGTCGTCGGACAGCGTCGCGTGGAGCTGCTTTCCTCGCTCGTGCAGCGGTGCGCGCTCCGTCTGATTTCGCTGTTTGGTTGGTTGTTCGCTCATAGTTCTATACGATCATCGTCGCCGTGGAGGCGATTGCTCCGAAGCGTTCTGCGACCTCGCGGGCGATCGGCCCCTTGATCTCCGTGCCGCGGGGCTCCTCGTTCTCGTCGATGATGACCGCCGCGTTGTCCTCGAACTTCAGGCGCGTGCCGTCGGGCCGGCGGATCGACTTCCGCTGGCGGACGACGACGGCCTCGAGGACCTGGCGTCGCATCTCCGGGGTACCCTTGGTGACCGAGACGGTCACCTTGTCACCGATCCCCGCCTTCGGCTGGCGGTTCTTGGTGCCGTGGTAGCCCGCGACGCTGATGATCTTGAGTTCGCGCGCGCCGGTGTTGTCGGCGCACGTGACCAGCGACCCCTTCTTGAGTCCCTGGGTGACGTCGGCTTTCATCGCCTCCATCACTCATCACCCTCGTCTTCGGCTGCGGCGGCCGCGAAGTCCTCGTCGGAGAGCTCCGGCTCGGGCTCGGCCTGGCCGGTCAGCTCCGCGACGTCCTCCGCGGTCGCTTCGTCGGTTACTTCGACGACCACGTGCGATTTCGTCTTCGACAGTGGTCGGGTCTCTGCGATCTTGACCGTGTCACCGACCGAGAGCGGCTCGAGCACGCCCGGCACGTGTGCCGGGATGCGCGAGCGACGCTTCATGTACCGGTCGTACTTCGGTACAGCCACGTCGTACTCTCGCTCGACGACTACGGTCTTGTCCATGTCCGTCGAGACGACCAGCCCTTCGAGGATCTGACCTCGAACGGGAAGGTCGCCGTAGAACGGACACGTCTCGTAGTCGTATTCCTCCGGGTTATCGGGTTCCGGAGGGGTTTCAACGTCTAGTCCTATTGCCATGGTGAATCACCACTAGTTTCCGTGCGTCGGGCGGGTCGTGAGAGCAGCCGCGATCCATCGACCGTAACGTAGGCCACGTCCTCGCCGGCACCGTCCGGAATGTTCGATTGCTCGGACACCCCGGGTTGAGTATCGGCCAGTTTGGACGCAGTCCCCGACTCCTTGTCGGATTCCCGGATCGCATCCGGGAAGCCGTCGAGGTCCCCTCGACGGAAGTCGGCGGCTTCATCTGTGATCGCGAACTCGAACGTCGAGCCCGATTTCGGCACCATCACTACCCGAGAATTGCAGTTCTCACGGATCTCTATGGAGAGGGTCTTGGTGGTCTCGATGACCACTCGCCCCTCGAGGCCGACCCGCGAAGCGTCGTCACTCTCGACGACGCGGACGGGAAGTCCGTTGAGTTCGTGTCGCGGCAGGGTCTCGGGTGTCAGTGCCATCGTGTATCGATTACTCGTCGTCGAGGTCGCCTTCCTCTCGCTGGATCGTCTTGATCCGGGCGATAGTGCGACTCAGCTCGCCGATACGGCCCGGGTTCTCCGGGGCGCCACCGGCGGCCAGGACGGACTTCTGGTTCAGCAGTTCCGTCTCGAGTTCCTCGAGTTCCTCTTCGCGTTCGGCGGGCGTCATGTCGCGGATCTCTTCGACGTGGAGGATCGCCATCAGGCGTCACCTCCCTCGTCTTCGTCGTCCGTGTCAGCGTCCGCCGCTTCGTCGCCCGCATCGGCTTCAGCCGCTTCTTCGTCCGCGTCGACATCCGCCGCTTCTTCCTCCGCCTCGGCTTCCTCCTCGTCCATTTCCGCGACGAGTTCCTCGGCCTCGGCTTCGACGTCCTCTTCGAGTTCGTCGAGGTCCTCCTCGATCGGCGACTCGTCGGGGATCTCGACGTCTTCCTCGTCCTCGTCGGCCGCGACCTCTTCCTCGATGACTTCTTCGACGTCCTCCTCGAGGTCGTGGTCGGGCTCGACGGCGTCCTCGGCGGGCGCCTCCGCGCCTTCCGCGGTCGCCTCGGCCTCCTCGGGTTCGCCCTCGAGGAGTTCCTCGACGCCCTCGGCCTCGTTGGCCTCGACGGCGTCGGGGACGAGTTCCTCGGGGTCCATGTCCTCGTGGACGCCGAAGTCGTCGGGCAACTCGGCGCCCGGCGGGATGATCTTGACGTCGACCCCGATGGTCCCGAGTTTCATGACGGCGACGCCCTGGCCGTGGTCGACGACCTCTTCGGCGGGTTCGCCGTTGTGCTTGATGTAGCCCCGGTTGAACTTCTCGACGCGCGAGCGGGCGCCCGTGACCTTCCCGGAGAGGACGATCTCGGCGCCGAGCGCGCCGGCTTCCATGATCCGGTCGATCGTCGTGTGCCCGGCCTTCCGGAAGTACCAGCCCCGCTCGAGTGCGTTGGCCAGTCGGTCCGCGACGATCCGCGCGTTGAGGTCGGGTTCGTCGACCTCCTGGACGTCGATCTGGGGGTCCTCGAGGTTGAACTTCTCCTCGAGGGCCGTCGTGACCTTCCGGATGTTCTCGCCGCCCTTGCCGATGACCATCCCGGGCTTCTCGGCCTTGAGGACGATCTGGGTTCCCATCGGCGTCTTGGCGACGTCCATACCACCGTAGCCCGCGCGGCCGAGTTCTTCCTGGAAGAACTCGTCTATCTGGGACCGCTGCAGGCCGTTTTCGATGAATTGGTGTTCGTCAGCCATTAGCTATCATCCTCGTCCTCGGGTTCTTCGATTACGATCTCGACGTCGACTTGCGGCGTGTTCCACGACGACGCACGCCCCATCGCGCGGGGCTTGCGTCCGACCGATTCGCCGACCTTGTGGGCGGCGACGTGGACGATCTCCATCGACGCGCCGTCGAAGCCCTGGTGATCCGCGTTGGCTTCGACGTTCTCGAGGAGGTCGAGGAACTCGCCCGAGACCTTCTCGGGGTACTTGCCGGCGTCCCAGCCGTCGATGTCGGATCGGTGGCCGGCGCCTGCGTTGTGCGACTTGAACGGAACGGACTGCTCTTCGTCGACCACGCTCTGGAGGTACTCCTGAGCGTCTTCGACGGTGCGGCCCTTGATCGCGCGGGCGACCTCCTTGCTGTGCTTGTGGCTCATATGACGCTCCCGAAGCATCGCTTTCGCGGTGGCGTCCGGGTCCGCGTCGACTGAGTAGTTGATTCCCATACGGTGATCACTTCAGTGGGACGAACTTCGAGGAGCGAGTCGCACCGATCCCGGCCTGTCCGTGTTCGACGGACGTGCGGGTCAGCTGGAACTCGCCGAGATAGTGTCCGATCATCTCGGGTTCGACGCGAACGCGCTCGAACGACTGGCCGGTGTAGACCTCGAAGGTCAGGCCGACGAACTCCGGCAGGATCGGCATGTCCCGGAGGTGCGTGCGGATCGGCGCGTTCGCGGTCTCTTCCTCTTCTTTCTCGCGGGCCTTCTCGAGCAGCTTCTGCTTCTCGACGGAGAGACCGCGTTCGATACTTCGCCGCATGCGAGCGGGCAGCAGTTCGGCAACCTCGTCGAGCTCCAGCTCCTGCAACTCGTCGAGCGTGTGACCGCGGTAGGTGAACTCACCTTCGCGGCCGGTTCTGTACTCCTGACTCATTTGTTTCCACCTCGACCGGTACGGCGCGAGGAAATGTCACCGACCTTCCGTCCCGGCGGGGCGTCCCGCGAGACGGACTTGGGTTTGCCGGGGTGCTGGCGGCCGCCGCCACCGAAGGGGTGGTCGACGGCGTTCATCGCCACACCGCGGACGCGGGGCCACTTGGTCCCGCGGGCTTTCATCTTGTGGTACTTGTTCCCTGCCTTGACCATCGGCTTCTCCGTGCGGCCGCCGCCGGCGACGACGCCGATGGTGGCGCGACACTGCGGATCGAGGCGCTTGACCTCGCCGCTGGGCAGTTGGATGACCGCCGCGTTGCGGTCGTGGGTGATCAGGTCCGCGTTGGTCCCCGAGGCGCGGGCGAATCGACCGCCGTCGCCCTGGTTCGCCTCGACGTTACAGACCGGCACGCCTTCCGGGATCTCGGCCAGCGGCAGCGTGTTGCCGGGCTTGATCTCGGCGGAGACGCCGACCTGAATCTCCTCGCCGACGCTGATTCCTTCCGGGACGAGGACGAGGCGCTGTTCGCCGTCCTCGAACTCGATGGCGGCGACGGGCGCCGATCGCGCGGGGTCGTGTTCGATGTCCACGACCGTCCCGCGGACGACGTCGTCGTCCTCGGTCTTCTTGTGATCGAGCTTCGCCTTGTAGCGGTGCGAGGGGGCGCGGAACGTCGAGGTCCCGCGTCCGCGTCGCTGTCCTTGAATGCGGCGTCCCATTCTCAGAACACCCCGATTCGCGAGGCGACTTCCTGTGCGTCGTCGTCCTCGGACAGTTTGATGATCGCTTTCTTCTTGCCTTTCATCGTTACCTGCGTGTTGATGTCCTGAACCGCGATGTCGAATCGCTCCTCGACTTCCTCGCGGATCTCGGGTTTGGTGGCGTCGGGGTTGACGACGAACTGGAGCTTGTTCTCGAAGTCCATGTCGTTCATCGCCTTCTCCGTCACGAGCGGGTGTTCGATGTGCGTGCTCATCGGTCGGCCACCTCCTCGAGTGCGCTCTCGGTCCAGACGGTCAGTCGACCCGGCTGGGCGCCGGGCGCGAGATTCTCCGCGTTGACCTCCGCGGCCGTCGTGACGTCGGCTCCGGCGAGGTTCCGGGCGCCGCGTGACGGGCCGGACTCGCTCGAGGTGACGAAGAGGATCGACTTGGGCTGTTTGTACTTGCGTCCGCGGGTCTTGCCGCGACCCGAGCGGATGCTCTTGCCCTCGTCGGCGCGCTGGATGTCGTCCGCGAGGCCTGCGGCCTCGAGGAACTCGACGACCTCCTTCGTCTTCTGGAGGTCCTCGAAGTCGTCGCTCACGACGACGGGGGTCTCGACGTCCTCGTCGAACTCGTGGCCGCGCTCGGCGACGAGTTCGGCGTCGGTCGTCGCAGCGATGGCGCTGCGAACGGCCAGTTTCTTTGCTTTCGTGTTGATCGATTCGGACTGGTCCTTCTCGGCCTTCGGCGGGTGAGCCTTGCGTCCCTTGACGGTCTGGGGAACGCGGCGACCGCGTCCCTCCTGTCGGGGGACGTGGGCCATCCCGCGGCCGCTACCGAACGATTCGGCCGGCGTTCGCATGCCGGCGAACTCGTCGGCGCCGTAGTCCTGTTTCCGGTTTGCCTGGGCGACGCGGACCGCGCGGGCGATCAGGTCCGGGCGGTAGGTGGTCTCGAAGACCGCCGGGAGCTCGACCGTATCCGCGTCCGAGCCGTCCAGGTCGCGTACTGTTGCTTCCATGTGTTATCCCTGGTTAGATGCGGTGGAGACGTACCGGACCTCGGGGTCGAGGCGCGGCTGGCCTCCGGGTCGGATCGCCGGGCGGAAGCGCACGAGGCGCTTTTGCGGCCCGGGGAGCGAGCCCTTGATCAGCGTGTGCGGTCCGTCGACTTCGCCGTAGTTGACGAAGCCGCCGTCGACCGTCGCGTCGGCGCCGTCGCCGATGTCGACGAGGCGCTTGTTCAGTTCCGTCCGCTGGTGGTAGCCGGTCTGCCCTTGCTGGGGGACCGTCGACCGAACGCGGGACGGATTCCAGGGACCGAGGTTCCCGATGCGGCGGCGCCATCCCTGCCGGGCGTGCTTGCCCTTTCGTTTCTGGACGCCCCATCGCTTGACGGGACCCTGGGTCCCTTTCCCTTTCGTGACGCCGCTGGCGTCGACGTACTCGCCGGCGCGGAACACGTCGTTCATGACGTGTTCGCCGCCGTCGGCGACGATCTCGAGGGCGAAGTCGACGCGCTCGTCGACGGAACCGCCCCCGACGCGCGTCTCCATCACGTCCGGTTTCTTCTTGGGGACCGAGGGGACCTCGGTCGGAACCGTGTGCGTGATGACGCGGACGTCGTCGACGCGTCCCTCCTCGAGGAGGCCCCGAAGCTCGTCTTCGGCGGCGTCGGTGTCGTAGTCGTCACCGGGGAGGTCGAGGACGCGGTCGAGTTCGGGAACGAACTCGTCGGTCCAGACCTCGGTGATCGGTTGCTTTCCATACGGCGTGTCTTCGTACGCACGCAGGGCGACGGCGCGCATCGGCGGCGTCTCCACGATCGTCACGGGGACGGTCTGTTCCATCCCCTCGGTCGGCGAGTTCGCTTGATCGTCGACCATGACGACGTGGGTCATGCCGGCCTTGTAGCCCGCGAAACCCTGGAGCGTCGGCTGTCCTTCGTCGTCCGGCCACGAGTTGAAGCGCGGGACCTCGCTGGTCGCACGCTTTCGTGGGCCGAACCCGAGTGAGCCTTTGCGTGGTGAATTTGCTTGTGGCATTCTATCACTCTCTCAGTGAGAGGGGGGCGAGGGTAGCGAACAGAGCCTCCTCCGTTCGCACGACCTCGCTTCCCTGATCCGGAACCGTGTTTAGCCAGAGGTCGAACCCCGGATCGGCTGTGGGTTCGACTCCGTCATCCCCGTCGTCGTCTGCGTCCTGTGCAGCCGTGACGGCGGATGCCTCGATTCCGAGGATATCCGGCAGCCCTCGCTCGGGCGCGCCGAACGCGACGGTCATTCCGTCGCGGACGCGTCCGGCCAGCGTCTCGAGCCGCCCGACGGTGAGATGCTCACCGAATCGGGAGGCGGCGATGCAGACGCCGGCGTCCTCACGGCCGAGTGCTGCGGAGAGGTCCGTCCGCTCGACTGACAGCCCCGGAAGGGGGCCGTCTTCGAGCTTCGCCCGGACCGGTCGTCGCGAAGAGATCCTGACGGTCACGCGCTCCCCCTCCTCGACCTCCATTGCTGGAGGCACGTTGAGGGAGATTGGGTGTTGCAGTCCGCAATTGACCCGGACGCGCCCTTCAGGTCCGACCTCGGTCACGATCCCTTGTCTTGACGACCCCGAACCGTTCGATTCGGAGCCGGTCTGTGACATGGCGCGGAGCGGCGGCAAGACGCCCGCGTACTCCAGTTCGTCCCGCATCCCCCATGCCTCGTTGCGGAGGTATGGCGGCGTTGCGGCGTACCGCAAGACGGTGCTTACGAACCCGCCGTCGAATCGCCCCGTTTCGCCGTCCCGGTCGGGATAGACGATCAGGCGATCGGCCCGGAAGATCGTCGCCGCGCGGGCGACGTATCCGAGTTTGCGAGTCGCCTCGCGTTTGTCCTCGGCTTCCCGGGAGAGTGACGACGGGACGAGTACGCTGACGGTCATGCCGAAACGCTTCGGCGCCGCGTCACTAGACTGTAGCGATGTGTTGCGGATAGGGTCTTAAAAGGGTAGCGGATTCGATTCCGGCTGTGAACGCCTCACACCCCCGGATTCGTGCCGTGAAGGCACACACTCACTCGCGGTGACGTGTCGAGATCGGCGCGAGTAGTGATGCGCAATGTGACACGAATTCGACGTTGTCGTACCGAGGAATTTTACCGTTCTAACACACATGGTCTCGGTAGTAATGGAATCGCCCTCGCCGACGGAGGCCGAACTCGAGAGCCGAATTCACCAGCAGGAGGTGATCGCCGACCTCGGCCAGCGGGCCCTGGAACCCGAGCCTCTCGACGGGTTGCTTCGAGAGACGGCGACGGCCGTCGCGGAGACGCTCGGTACCGAATACGCGGGCGTGTTCGAGCTAACGTCGGACGGACGGGAGGCCGCGTTACGAGCGGGCGCCGGCTGGCGAGACGGGCTCGTCGGCACCGCGACGGTGTCCGCCGATCGAGAGTCGGCGACGGGCCACGCACTGCACTCCGCGGAACCGGTCGTTATCGAGGATCTTCGTAGCGACGAGTCCGTCTCCGGCTCCGAGCTACTCACCGATCACGACGTCGTGAGCGGGATCAGCGTCGTAATCGGCTCCCTCGAGGAGCCGTGGGGCGTCCTCGGTATCTACGCGAGCGATCGCCGCTCGTTCGCCGAACACGACGCCACCTTCGTCCGAAGCGTCGCGAACGTCCTCGCGGGGGCGATCGATCGGATCGAAACGGAGCGACAACTGCGCGAGCGCGAGACCCAACTCGAGCGGTACAGGGCGTACACCGACGGCATTCTCGACGCGGTCGACGACATGTTCTACGTCGTCGACGAGGACGGCACCTTCCAGCAGTGGAACGACACCCTGACCGCGGTCACCGGCTACGCCGACGCCGAGATCGAGTCGATATCGCCGCTCGAGTTCGTCGCCGAGGAGTACCACGAGCGGACCGCAGCGGGGATCGCCGAGGTTTTCGAAACGGGGAGCGCGCGACTCGAGGTGGAGATCCGCACCAAGAGCGGCGAGCGGATCCCCTACGAATTCGTCGCGGGGAGGCTCGAGAATCCCGACGGAAAACCCGTTTTGGCCGGGATCGGTCGCGACGTCACCGACCGGGAGGAGCGCGAGCGGGAACTGACCAAGTACGAGACGATCGTCGAGACGATCAACGACGGGATCTACGTGAAAAACGAGGACGGGCGGTTCACGATGGTCAACGAGGCGTACGCGCAGTTGACCGGGTACGACCGCGAGGAGCTGATCGGCGAGCACGCCTCCCTCGTCGTCGACGAAGCCACGGTCGAGGAGTCGAAGCAGCGACTGCCGTCGGCGACCGACGACGACTCGAACTCGCCGGCTATGGAAGCGGAGATTCAGCGGGCGGACGGGAGCAGCGTTCCGGCCGAGGGCACCTTCGCGACGTTGCAGACCGACGACGGCGAACAGGAGGAGGTCGGCGTAGTGCGGGACATCTCCGAACGGAAACGCCGCGAGCGGGAACACCGGCGCGTGATACGGGCGCTCGAGGCCGCCCGCGAGGGGATCGGCCTGCTCGACGAGGACGGCGAGTTCATCTACGTCAACGACGCCTACGCGGAGACGTTCCGGTACGAGCCCGGGGAAATGCTCGGCAAGCACTGGAACGAGCTCGGGATCGAGGCCGATCCCGACCGGTTCGTCGAGGAAATCCTCCCGGCGCTCTCGGAGGAGGGCCAGTGGACCGGCACGACGACCTGCGTGCGCAGCGACGGCACCACGTTCCTGTCCCAGCACTCGCTGACCCACACCGGCGACGACGAACTCATCTGTCTCGTTCGGGACGTCACCGAGCAGCGCGAACGCGAACGGAACCTGCGGGAGGTCCGAAATCAACTGGACATGGCGACCGAGGCCGCGTCCGTCGGACTCTGGACGTGGGACGTTCAGGAAGACGTCGTCACGGCGGACGAGTTCCTCGCGGACGCGTACGGCATGGATCCGGAGACGGCCACAGACGGGGCGCCCATGGACGCCTTTTTCGAGCCCATTCACGAGGCGGACAGGGAGCGGACGCGGGCCGAACTCGAGCGCGCCCTCGAGGAGACGGGCGAACTCGAGACCGAGTTCCGCGTCCGGAACGCGGACGACGAGGTCATGTGGGTCGTCTCACGCGCCGAGGTCGAGTACGAAGACGGCGAGCCGGTGCGGATGAGCGGCGCCATCTCGGATATCACCGAGCGGAAACGCCGCGAACGACAGCTCGAGGAGTCAGAACGCCGCTACCGGACGCTGGCGGAGAACTTCCCGAACGGTGCGGTCGGCGTCTACGACGCCGATATGCGGTACACGCTGGTCGAGGGCGCGATCGTGGGCGATACCTTACCCGAGGCGGACCGGACGGAAGGCGAACGCATGCCGGACGTCTTCCCCGACGATATCGTCGGCGAACTCGAGCCGATGTACCGGGCCGCCCTCGAGGACGGCGAGACCGACAAGACGACGATCACGTTCGACGGCGAGCACTGGCGGGTCTGGACGGCGCCGCTGCGGAACGCCGACGGCGAGATCTTCGCCGGGCTGAGCTTCACGCAGGAGATCACCGACCAGATCGAACGCGAGCAGCGACTCGAGGAACTGGTCGCGCGACTCGAGGAGTCCAACGAGCGCCTCGAACAGTTCGCCTACGCGGCCTCCCACGACCTGCAGGAGCCCCTCCGGATGGTCTCGAGTTACCTCCAGTTGATCGAGCGCCGGTACGGCGACGCCTTCGACGAGGACGGTGAGGAGTTCATCGAGTTCGCGGTCGACGGCGCCGAGCGCATGCGCGACATGATCGACGGCCTGCTCGCGTACTCGCGCGTCGAGACGGGCGGAAACGCGTTCGAACCGGTCGACCTGGACGCGGTGCTCGAGGACGTGCGCACCGATCTGCAGGTGATGATTGACGACCACGACGCGACGATCACCGCCGAGCCCCTGCCCCGCGTCGAGGGCGACAGCGATCAGTTGCGCCAACTGTTCCAGAACCTGCTGGACAACGCCATCGAGTACAGCGGCGACGAGCCGCCTCGAGTCCACCTTTCCGCCGAACGGCAGCCGGCGGACGACTGCTGGAAGATCGACGTGGCCGACCAGGGAATCGGTATCGATCCGGACGACACCGACGCGATCTTCGAGGTCTTCCAGAGTCTCCACTCGCAGGGTGAGCACGGCGGCACCGGGATCGGACTCGCCCTGTGCGATCGAATCGTCGAGCGCCACGGCGGCACCCTCTCGGTCGAGTCGGAGCCAGGATCGGGGTCGACCTTCTCGTTCACGCTCTCGATGACGGACGATGGCGATCGGTGACGGCCGTTTCGTCGTACGCATTTCGGCGTCGAGTTGCGTGTGTCGGCATGCCGATGCCGGGTCGATTCGCAACCCTTATACACCCTTCCCGAAGTAGATGTAAGTGCAACCGGGCGCTGGTAGTGTAGTGGTATCACGTGACCTTGCCATGGTCACAACCTGGGTTCAAATCCCAGCCAGCGCATTTCTCCGAACACAACATCACGAGCGTTGCGTAGCAACGCGAGTAATCGTGTTCGGAGAAATCGTACTGGATTTGAACGAGAGAAGTCGCAGCCTGTGAGCGAACGAAGTGAGCGAGCAGGACCGTCTTCGCGTTGTTCAAATCCCAGCCAGCGCAGTGTTCGATATCAGTAGATAGTAGTACGATTTCCTTATTCAGAAGCACATTCGAAATCGAATCGCCGGATTCGGTAACTACAGATACGAATTGATCGTTTTAGCGGTGGACTTATTTGCATTCTTCGTCTCTTCCGGGTATGGAGACGCTCCCGGATGAGACACTGGATCTGTTCGAGAAGCCAGCGAAAGCGACTATTGCGTCGTTTCTTCCGAGCGGGCATCCACAAGTCACGCCAGTGTGGGCCGATTACGATGGCACACACCTTCTCGTCGCTACAAATAAGGGAACGCGCAAACACGAGAATGTGCAACATGATCCGCGTGTGACGGTCACGATCATCGATCCCGACGACTACTATCGATATGTAGAAGTTCGTGGTGAAGTGGAGAAAATGCCCGAAGAGGGGGCACTAGAATTCACCGACCAACAGGCGCAACGATATTGGGGTGTTGACGAATATCCCTACGACCGAGAGTTACCTCGTGTCCTCCTCCATATCAGTCCAGAACGGGTCGTTTCGAAATCGCTAGGATCGCCAGAACGGAATCATTCATGATCAGTGGAGAGATACAGCCCCTGTACTGAACAGCAACTACGTATGCCAACCGAACTTTTGCGCTGCGGGCGCGCCTCCGGAGCGCCCTCGGGAAAATCTCGAGAAAGCGACGCTCTCTCGGACCTCGCGGGATCTTCGATCCCGCTTCGCTTCGATGAAAAGCACTCCTCCCACCCCTCGCGGCTTCGCCGCGCGCCTATTCGCGGCGCTTCGCGCCGCGCTCTCCGGGTCGGTCGTCGGCCCGCTCGCTCACTCCGTTCGCTCGCGGTGAGAGCACACTTTTCCGCCCGAATAGATCGGTGAGGACACCCTTCTTTCGTCTCGCTGTGCTATCCATCCGAAGCCGTGAGGGAAGCAAGCGATCGTCTGGCTGGGGGTCAAATCCCAGCAAGTGATGCTACGTCGTACCAACGCGCGCAAGTGCGCGCGAATTCGAGCCCCCACCGTCCAGAACCAGTGCCCTCGAGCGACAGCCGATTACCCTAATCGATCACGACGGTTTCCGGACCGGGCTCAGATCCCTGCTGCCCGGCGAGGTCCTCGAGCGCCAGCTGGACGTTCCACTTGTTGGCCTTCCAGACGGCGTCGAAGAGGACGCCGAGGACGGGGACGGAGCCGCCGATCGTGTCGACGGCGATGTTCGCGAGCATCCGGAGGAGCATCGACTGGGAGACGCCCAGCCGGGCGGACTCGGCGACGATGTACAGCGAGACGAACGAGGCCACGACGTCACCGGCGCCGGGGAGAATCCCGACGATCGGATCGAGTCCGATCCGGTAGCTCGTGCCGGGGAGGGGGATTCCCTCGTCGAGGACGCGAGCGACGAGGCGCATGCGCGTGATCGCGGCCTCGTCGACTCCCGCGGGGAGGTCACCGTCGAACTCGTCGAGGGCCGCTTCGATGTCGTCGGTCGAACCAGTAGCCATGCCCCGTGGTCGGGCACGCGGTCGAATAAGTTCCCGGGCGGCCGTGGCAAGCGGCCGGCAGCGGGACCGTCGCGTTCCGCCGGAGTGCGACGACGGCCCCCGACGGGAGAATCAGGGGGTGAGTCACGGATGAAAGCGCGTGGATCACTACTCGAGTGTGCGGGCTGTGGCGAACGGCGGCCCGCCGAGTCGGCTGACGAGGCGCGTCGACGGGGCCTCGAGCACCGTTTCGTTCCGGAGACGAGCGCCATACTGAGCGGAGTACTCTGTTGCGAGTTACCCATTCGAGTCCCCTTCTCGCTCGGCGATGCCATCTCCGGTCTCGTCGATCGGGAATCACGTGTAACCGGCAGTTGAATCCGTGAACGATCGGCCGACGAGGAGTAATCGCCCCTTGTGTCGCCGTCGTCTCCGTATCGTTACGATGACTGGTCGTCTCTGTCTATGGTCACTGCCAACTTATAATGGATATATTTGAACTATTAGCTGCCTTTTCGGTCACGTTTGGTTACCTATTTCGCCTGCGAATAGCTTTTATACTCCGAGTAACTAGGAATCAATAGACGATTGAGCGTCCTCCCTCACATGCAAACTGAACTCTCACCCACCACCGACACGGACGAACTGCAGTACGATCAGACGAACGACCGCTACGTCTTCAACCACGACCCCGACGGAACGGCGACGATCACGACCACGATCGTCCACGCGATCGCCTCGATCGCCGACACCGACGTCTCGCAGGGCGAGTTCTCCCTCTACGACAGCGTCGACCCCGACGCGCTCGACCGACTGTTCAGCAGGAAGGCCGACGGCACCGAGCGCTCGAGCGGCCACGTCGCGTTCACCGCCCTCGAGCACGAAATCTACGTCTACGCGAACGGCGACGTCATCATCTACCCGCCGGCCGACGCGCCGTCGTCGCCACGAGCGGACTGATCGGCTCCCGGGTCCGTTCTCGTCTCTCCGATGTTCCGTTTTTCACTCCCTCGAGAGCGACGGCGGTGGCGAACGCGACGGTCGCTTTCGTCGAGGTCCCCGAGCCACGAACCGCAGTCGGTATGGAACGGCTTTAGGAGCGTCGTCGTCGTTAGTGAGTCCATGACAGTAATCGCACTGTTGAGCGTCGCGCCGGTGATCGAGGACAGCATGTCGGGCGAGATCGCCAAGGCCGTCGACGCGCTCGAGGAGTACGACGTCGAGTACGAGACGAATCCGATGGGGACGGTGATCGAGGCCGACGACATCGGGGAACTGTTCGACGCCGCGCAGGCGGCCCACGAGGCCGTCGACGGCGATCGCGTGAGCACGGTGTTGAAGATCGACGACAAACGCGATCGGGAGACGTCCGCGGCGGAGAAAGTTCGGGCCGTCGAAGAACAGTTGGGTCGGCCGGCGAAAAACGAGTGAGGGCACGCGCAGTGGTCCGCAGTCAGTCCATCCACCTGTAGTCCGTCCGTCACTCGAGCGCTCGATGGAGCCTACTCGTTACCTGAGCGCTCGAGAGCGGTCGCTCAGGCGGGGGTAACCGTGACCGGTCGGTCGGTGTGGAGGATTACCGACTGAGCGACGCTGCCGAACAGGATCTTGCCGACGGGCGACTGGCGACGGGCGCCGACGACGAGTTCATCCGCGTCGAGTCGGTCGGCGACGTCGACGATGGCGGCGGCCGGATTACCGGTCGCCGAGTTGACGGTGGCATCGACGCCGGCGGCCGCGAGCCTGTCGACGGCCAGCGACACCGTCTCGGGGAGTTCGGCGACATCTTCCTCGGCGAGGTCAGTTCGGACCTGGCCGATCTGGACGTCCGCGTCCGAGTCCGCGAACTCGAGTTCTTTCCGGACGTGCAGTATTTCGACGGCGACCTCGTCGGCCACGTTCGGAAGCTCGAGGACGGCGTCGATCTGGGCCGTCGCTCGCGCTTCGTTGTCGGCGATCGGGACGAGTACCGTGTACATACCGGAACGGACAGCCGTCTTACATATCAATCCATCCGTCACGCCCATTCGCGGAGAATACCGGGAGCAGAAGACGCACTCGTCCGGCCGGCCGACCGACGCCGGGGACGCGAACTGACAAACTGTTTTACCCCGGGGCGCGAACCCGTCGCCATGGAGAGTCTCAATCGGATGGCGATCGAGCTGGTCGACGAGGCCCTCGACTACGCCGAGGAGTTGAACGTCGGCGGCTTCGACCTCGCCAACGAGGCGACCGTCCTCGACTTCGGACTCGAGTTCGACGGCGGGATCGAGGCGGGGCTGTTGCTGACGGAGATCCAGACGGCCGGGATGGCGACGCCGAGTCACCACCTCGGCGAGGTCGGCGACGCGCCGATCCCGTATATCCAGCTCGCGACCGATCAGCCGGCGCTCTCGCTGCTGTGCTCGCAGAAGGCGGGCTGGGAGCTGACGACCGACGACTTCGAGGGGCTGGGCAGCGGCCCCGCGCGGGCGCTGGTCGCCGACGAGGATGAGTTCCGCCGCGTCGGCTACACGGACGCGTTCGACCTGACCGCGCTGGCGGTCGAGACCGACCAGGAGCCGACCGAAGCGGCCGCCGAACAGGTCGCCGACCTCGCGGAGGTCGAGCCCAGCAGCGTCTTCCTGCTGGCCTACCCCACCGCGAGCCTCGTCGGGAGCGTCACGAACGCCGCTCGAGCCGCCGAACTCGCGGTCTTCCGGCTCTCGGAACTGGGCTACGATCCCCTGGACATCGTCTCGGCGACGGGTCGCGCGCCGGTCGCCCCCGTCGCGGCGGACGAGGAGACCGCGATCGCCCGAACGAACGACGCCATCGCCTACGGCGGGACCGCTCACCTCACGGTTCGCGAGGACGCCGACGTCTTCGACTCGATCCCCTCGACGGCCGCCGAGGACCACGGCCGCCCGTTCGGTGAGGTCTTCGACGATCTCGAGTGGAAGTTCTCGGAGGTCCCCTCGGACCTCTTCGCGCCCGCGAAGGTGACCGTCGACGTCGTCGGCGGCCCGACCTACGTCCACGGCGAGACGGACGAGGACCTGCTCGTCGACTCGTTCGACCTCTGAGCGTGCGCTTCAAACCCGTTCCGGAGCCGCCGAACGATCTCGCGAGCGTTGGGGCGATCCTCGAGGCCGTCCCCGCCACTGCGGGAGCGGTCGACGACTGCTGTGCGCATCTCGTCGCCGAAACGCGACTCGAGGACCGGAGCGAGGCCGAGACGTGGCTGGTCTTTCTGCGAGCACTCGAACTCGTCTCCGCGGAGTCGGCGGGCTACTGCCGGCTGCCAGCGGCCCGTTCCGACGAGTCTCCGACCCTCGATCCCACCGATTCCGGACGAGCGTTTCGAGAGCGCGTCGACGGCGCCGAAGCGGTCCTCGAGAGCCTCGAATCGGCCGGCGAACCGCTATCCGCGGCCGCCGTCGCCGACGAGCTAGCCGCGGATCACGCCGCGTCCGGCCGAGAAAATCGCCCCGCTCGTTTCGAAGTCGACCGTGTCGAGCGCGTTCGACGACTGCTCGAGTGGGCCGTCTTGCTCGAGCGAGTCGAACGAACGGGAGACGGGGACCGCTATCGGCCGGCGGCGCTCGAGTAATGGGGAACCGCCGCGACCGGGACCCCGTTCGAGACGACGATCGATTTTAGGGCCTCCCGCACCAAGTCGGAGCGATGTCTGGGCGTGAACCCGGATCGACCGTCGACCCGACGTCCGAGACCGACGGCGCCGTCGACGCGGTCTGTTTCGATCTCGACGATACCCTCTGTCGGTACACGCAGTCCGGTGCGGAGGTCCTCGAGCGGGCGTTCGACCGCGCCGGAGTCGGCCGCCCGTGGTCGATCGACGACTACTATGACGGGTATCGAAACTACCTCGAGGAGAGCACCGACATCGTCGACCTCCGGCGGCGGTGTTTCGCCGACCTCGCGGTCGCCGCCGGTCACGACCGCGAAACCGGCCGGGCCGTCGCCGACGCCTACGCCGACCTTCGGGACCGCGAGGCCGTCGAACTCGTCCCCGGCGCCCGCGACGTGATCGACGCGCTGGCCGCGGAGTACCGCCTCGGACTCGTGACCAACGGCGCACCCGAGATGCAGCGAACGAAACTCGAGACGATCGGTCTCGACGACCGGTTCGAGACGGTGGTCTGTGCCGGCTACGACGCGCCCGCCAAGCCCGCCGCGGAACCGTTCGACCTCGCGCTCGAGGCGCTCGGATCGACGTCCGAGCGGACGGTCTACGTCGGCAACTCGCTGCGGTCGGACGTCGCGGGGGCCAACGCGGCCGGCCTCCGGTCGGTGTGGGTTCCCGACGGCGAGGCCGTCCCGGAGACGCCCGATCCGCCGCCGACGTACCGACTCGAGACGCTCGCGGAACTGGCGACGCCGCCCTGGTGATCCCAGCGGGAGAACTCTGCGGTCGCGTCGCTCCCGACCGGGCGTTTTTAGGTGCCGTCCGCCGAGGCCCGAACCGATGACCGACCGCGCGATCAACTTTCGGGAGATCGTCGAGGGGATCCGCTCGAGCGCCGACTCCGACCGCGAGGCGGCGGCCGTCGTCACCGTTTCCGGTCGCGATCCGATCGACGTCTGTCAGCGACTGTTTCGGGGACTCGAGTCCCACCCCGACCGCTCCGCGTGCGAGTTCTACCTGAGTCCGAACGCGCGCCGGGGGATCGAACGAGGGCTCGTCGGGAGTGGGACGACCCCGCAGTCGGTCGATTTCCTCGACCGCCAGATACGGACGGACGTCTCGATGCCCGACGACGCGATCCTGTTCATGCGACCGGACGCGGTGACCCTCGGCGGCACGCCAACCGGCGACTCGCCGGTCGGACTGGGAACGATCTCGAACGACTGATCGAAAGGAGGCGGACCGATCTCCGCTCAGTCCAGTACGGCTTCGACGGCGTCCATCGCCCGGTCGACCTTCTCCACGTCGGCGTTGAATCCCATGTGCCCGATTCGTAGAATGTCGTCCTCGAGGTCGCCGAGGCCGGTCGCCAGCACGACGTCCTCCTCGTCGGCGACCCGCTGCTGTACCTCCTTCGCCTCGCCCGGGAGGTGAAACGCCGTCACGGTCGGCGAACTCCGTTCGGGGTCGGGATAGCTCTCGAGTCCGAGTTCGGCGCCGCGCTCGCGACACCGCTCGGCGGCGTTCGCGTGGCGCTCGAAGACCGACTCGAGCCCCTCCTCGAGCAAGCGGTCGAGCGCCGCGTCGAGCGCGGCGACGTTCGCACTCAGGTGCGTGTACGGGAACCCGTCGGAGACATCCCGCCACGGGAGGAAGTTCGTGTAGAGGGAGGCGGGATCGCGCTCCTCCATCCGGTCCCACGCGCGGTCGCTGATCGCGGCGGTCGTCAGCCCCGGCGGAGCGCTGAAACACTTCTGGGAGGCGCCGAGACAGACGTCGATCCGGTCGGTCGGCACCGGCGTCCCGCCCAGCGAGGAGACGGCGTCGACGACGCTCAGCACGTCGTGCTCCTCGAGCAGATCCAGCACGGGCCCCATCTCGTTGAGCGCCCCGGTGGGCGTCTCGCAGTGGACCAGCGTCGCCAGTTCGAACGGTTCGCCCGCGTCGGCGGCGTCCTCGAGTGTCGTCTCGATCGCCTCGAGGTCGTACCCCTCGTCGTACGGCGCCGAAACGAGTTCGGCGGTCCCGTCGTACGATTCCACGAAGTCCGCGAAGCCGTCGCCGTAGAGCCCGTTGGAGACGCAGAGAACGCGGTCGCCGGGCGCGACCAGCGAGGCGATGGCCGCCTCGAGTCCGAGGATGCCCTCGCCGCCGAGCACGACGACGTCGCGGGTCGTTTCGTAGACGTCCGCGAGTTTCTCACAAAGGTCCTCGTAGCGGTCCGCGAACGCGGGGTCGACGTCCGGGTTCGGTTGTACCTCAGCCATCGCCTCCCTGACCGACGGCGGGACGGCCGTCGGACCGGGCGTGAACTGCAGCGTCATACCTCGCCCTGGGAACCGCTCGCAGTAGCGGTTTACGGTTGCGGCGATGGGGTGGCGTGTTACTCGCTCGAGAACGAACCGTGAGAACAGAGAAACCGCGAAGACCAGTGTCGGAGAGCGCCGCTCACTCCATCGGGTGGACCTTCGTCACGGTCCCGACGCCCTTGCTGCGCCCCTCGCGGAAGACGAACTTCTGGCCCTCCTCGATCAGGTACGGGCGGAACTTGAATCGGACGGTGGTCTCGCCCGTGTCGCCGGGCAGCAGGCGCCCGTTCTCGGGGTGGAACGCGGCGGCTTCGCCGATCGTCTCGAGGTGGACGACGGGTTCGTAGCCGTCGCCGATCCGGGTCGGGTGGTTGAGCACCATGACTTCGGCCTCGAACTCCCGAACGGGGTCGGGGTCCGCGTCCCGCGGGAGGAGAACCATCCCGCGCTCGATGGCGCTCTCCTTGACCCCCTTCAGCGCGATGCCAACGATCCGGCCGGCCTGGGCTTTGTCGACGCGGTGGTAGTGCATCTCGATCGACCGCACCTCGACCTCCTGGAAGCGGCCGTCGGGCATCGGACCGAGCAGGAGTTCGTCGCCGGGTTCGACCTCGCCGGACATGACCGTCCCGGAGGCGACCGCGCCGACGCCGGTCACCGAGTAGCTCCGGTCGACGTACATCCGGAACTCGCCGGTGTCCTGGGCGGTCTTGGGCAGGCGATCGAACAGTTCGTCCAGCGTGTCGAGCCCGTCCATCGTGATCGCGCTGGTCTCGACGATCGGGACCACGCGCTCGCTGATCTCCTCGACGGCGGCGTCGACGCCGTGGCGGGCGACTCTGAGCGGCGACTTGTCGACCTCGCGCAGCAGTCGTTCGACCTCGCGCTCGACCTCCTCGATGCGCTCCTCGTCGACGATGTCGGTCTTCGTGATCGCGACGATCGTCGGCAGGTCCGTCGCGAGCAGAACGCCCAGATGCTCCCGGGTCGTGCGCGTCGGTCCATCGTCGGCCGCGACGACCAGCATCCCGTAGTCGAGTTTCTGGCCGACGAGCCCGCGGATCGTCGTCCGGAGCCACGGCTCGTGGCCGACGGTGTCGACGAACGAGACGAGTCGATCGGCCTCCTGGACGACCGCCGCCCGGTCGGCCTTCCGGTTCGGATTCCGCACGTGGACCGGCCCCTCCTCGTCGAAGCCGTAGACCGCGTAGGAGAGATCCGCCGAGAGGCCGCGCTCGACCTCGTGGGGCTGAACGTCGAGGTAGGCGCGCGTGGCTCCGTCGCCGTCGTCGGGGTTGCCGGTCACGAGCGAGCCGACAAGTGTGCTCTTCCCGTGGTCGACGTGGCCCGCCGTCCCGACGACGATGTGTTCGTCGTCGGTCTCGAGGACGCCCCCCTCGCAGATCTGTGCGACGCCCACGAGTCCGTCCTCGATACCCCAGGTCTGGACGTCGTCGATGTGGGCGTCCGCCTCTTCGGCGAGTAAGGAAAGTACGTCCATCGTCTCGGAGAACGTAGCGGGATCGATACCGGCGAGGCCGCCGTCGTCCGTCACGCCGACGACGTACGTCGCCTCGCCGTCCCCCGAGAGCAGTCGATGTCGCAGTTGCGCGGCCAGACTCTCCCGGCGTCCACCCTCGAGGTGGACGTCACGTGACAATCGCTCCTTGAATTCGACGTTGCCACCGTCCTGTTCGCCACGGTCCAGGGCTCGCTCGAGGAGAGCCCGGTCACGGCTCATACAGTTCGATAGCGGCTCACATGGCAAAAACTTTCCCGTGAGGTGTTGGCACGCGACATTAGGAGATCGCTGCCTCGATGGGTCGGGCGAACGGCTCGGGTCCGCCTCGCCCGCCGGCGGCCGTCACTCGGAGAGTCGCTCGTAGGCCGCCGTCACGCGCATGAACGCCGCTCGATCGCCGCCGTTGTCCGGGTGGACTTCCTTGACCCGCTCCCTGTAGGCGGCCCTGATCTCGGCAGCGTCTGCCATGAGGCCAACGTCCAGTATCTCCCGGGCTTCGGCCCGCGTGAGCCGGGTCGGAGAGCGGGATGATCGTTTCACAGTGGCCGTTCGACCGACACCGACCTAAAGCCAACGGCGGATCGAACGCGTCGGCGGCCGACGCGTTCCGGCCCCGGTTTCAAGGCGCTCGAGGTGGAACGTCGCGTATGAGCGTCAGCGGCCTCTGCCAGATCTGCGAGTCCCGACAGGCACAGGAGCGGTGCGCGAACTGCGGCACGCTCGCGTGCGGCCAGCACTACGAGGACGGGAAGGGACTGTGCGTCGAGTGCGCCGGGCAGGCCGATCCGACGCAACCGTCGCCGTCGGAGTCGGAGGACGTCGACATCAATCGGCTCTGAGCCGCCGTGACCACCATCCGCGACGTGCTCGGCGACTCGCTGGCCGTCGGCGAGCGGTTTCGACTCCGCCTCGAGGAGCGCGACGGCCGACTCGTCGCCGCCCATCCGAACGACTCGAGTCCGCTGGATATCGCCGTCGTCGAGGGGCTGGATCGACTCGAGAGCCGACCGCCGGCAGCGCCCGTGACGGTCGAAATCCTCGGTCGCGTCGTCGACGGGCGGATCGCGGGACGCCTGGTTTCTGCGGAGTGAACTGAGTAAGAAATACGACGCGTCACGTCCATCCACCCCTCGTGAGCGAGCACGCGAGAGCGCTCCTCGGCCTGCTGATCGGTGCGGTCCTGCTGGGGCTCTTCAGCTACGTCCGCTTCGGCGTGCCCGACTGAGCGGGACCGCCGGGCGACGCCGACCCCCGACCACTGTCGAGGCTCGTTACTCCCGATACTGATTCAGCCGCTTCTTCAGCCGCTTCGCAGCCTGCCCGCTCGCCTTCGCGAACTCCTCGCCGTCGTTTTCGCCGGCGAAAATGATCCCGCGCGAGGAGTTGACCAGTCCGACGCCGTTCGCGAGGCCGAACTCCACCGCGGCCTCCGCGTCGCCGCCCTGCGCGCCCACGCCGGGGACGAGGAAGGGGAGGTCGGGCACCTGCTCGCGAAGGTCCTCGAGTTCGTCGGGCGTCGTCGCGCCGACGACGAGACCGACGTTGTCGTTCTCGTTCCAGAGGTCGGCCAGCGCGGCCACCCGCTCGTAGACGGGTTCGCCGGTCTCGAGTTCCAGATCCTGAATGTCGGAGCCGCCGGGGTTCGAGGTCCGGCAGAGGACGAAGACGCCGGCCTCCTCGTCGGAGAGGAACGGCTGCAGCGAGTCCCGGCCCATGTAGGGGTTAACCGTGATCGCGTCGACGGTCTCGAGCAGTTTGGCGTACTGGCGGGTCGTGTTCCCGATGTCGGCCCGCTTCGCGTCCAGCAGAACCGGGACGCCCTTGCCGTGGGCGTAGGCGATCGTCTCCTCGAGGGCCTGCCAGCCGTCGGGGTCCTCGTAGAAGGCGGCGTTCGGTTTGTAGGCGGCGGCGTGTTCGTGCGTGGCGTCGATGATCCGGCGGTTGAACGCCCACCGGGGGAGGTCGTACTCCGCGAGGTGGTCGGGAATCCGTGACGGGTCGGGATCGAGACCGACGGAGACGACGCTGTCGACCGTCCGAATGCGGTCGTGCAGGCGATCGAAGAAGTTCATGGCTGCGAGTCGTCCCCCATCGGTCGAAAAGGTTGCTATACGGGGCCACCGACGCGGCGAGACGGGACGTCGCTCGTCGCGTCGACCGAGTACGGCCCGATCGACGGGACCGGTCGATCGGGGGCGAGACGGCCACCGGTGCGACGATCTCGCCGACCGAACCCCGAATCGGCCGGTTCAGGCTCGGTACATCGGGAACGTTCGACTGTGAGCCGTTGTCACTCCAAATCCTTTAGACATCAGCTACTTCGCTTGTATCATCCTTGATCACAGTATGGCAATTCGGAATAACGGAAACGCAAATTCGACGCTCGGACGCCTCCGGAACCGCATCCGTTCGACGCTGTTCGCGGGGGAGGAAGCGTCGACTGACGACGCGGACGCCGACGTAACGGAGGAGTCGGCGGCCGCGACGCCGACGGCACCGGGGAACCTCTTCCACTGTGCGTCGTGTGGCACCGTCTACATCGACTCCGAGAAGCGCGTCTGTTCCGGCTGCGACGAGGGCGTCGAGGAAGTTCGTTCGACGCTCGAGTCCACGGTCGCTCGATAACACGCGTCGCCGATACCGGACCCCTATTGCGTCGACAGCCGCGTCTCGCGGTCAGGTCTCGAGGACTTCGATCAGGTTCGCCTCCGGATCGCGCAGGAAGAGGATCGACGTCCCGCTCTCGGTCGTTCGCGGCTCGCTGATCGTCGGGACGTCGTCGGGCAGGTTCGCGTGGAACGCCTCGAGGTCGTCGACCGACAGTCCGACGTGCGTCGCGCCGGGCTGGTTGAGTCCTGCGGCCGGCGAGCCCCGCGCTTCGGGGTCGTACTCGACGAGTTCGATCCGGATCCCGTCGGCCTCGAGGTGGGCGAACTCGCCGCGGGCGTCCTCGACGCCGACGGCGTCCGCGAACGCCTCGCCGCCGACGCTGAATCGGTCGACCACCTCGAGTCCGAGGACGTCCCGGTAGAAGGGGAGGGTCTCCTCGAGGTTGCTGACGGTGATACCGACGTGGTGTGCGCTGAGCGTTGCCATTGGCTAGCTCTGACGAGGCCTGGGGAAAAACGCTTCCGTCTGCTCGGTCGTCGCGAACCCCGTCGCGTCGGGACGGTCGTGATCGACGCGCAGTCTCGTTTTAGCGAGGCGTGAACCGAACGCGGTCGATAGACGAGGCGGTCAGGGCGGCCCTCGTCGGCGATCGTGACGGTGATACGGATCGTTCGAGGCGCTACTCGCCGAACGGATCCTCGTAGTCGTTTCGGACGAAGTATCGGACCCAGTTCCCGTAGGTGCGGTCGGCGGGATGGTCCGCGACCTGTTCGAACCGGATCGTCCCCTCCTCGTCGATGACGTAGACGCCCGAAATTCAGGTGAGCCCGTGGCTTGTTTCCTCGGTCCCGCTGTACTGGTCGGCGACCTCGCCGTCCGGATCGGCCTGTAACTGGATCTCGAGGTCGTACCGGTCGCGCATCTCGGTGACGCGCGGCAGTGGATCGGTTACGATCGGCAGGACGTCGACGGTGTCGTTGAACCAGAGGTCGTAGGCGACTTCGCTGAACGTCTGGAGCTGTTCCGCACAGAAGCTACACCAGTGACCGCGGTTGATGACGACGACGGCCGGTCCCTCCTCGAGCCGATCTGAGAGCGTTACCTCGTCACCGGCGGTACTCGGGAGCGTGAAGTCGGGTGCCTGCTCGCCTTGTAATCCCGTACCCCACCGAGGCGTCGCGGCGGGGTATGTCTGTGGGCTGAGTGTGGAGGCACGGATCGACGACGCCGTTCACCCGCGGAACCTCGTCTCGTCGATCGGGGCGTCTCGAGTTCGGCCGGGAGTTCGTGGGTGCTGGCGATCGACGGTTCGGATTCTGTCGGGACGGATCGATCGCGACGGCGATGCGGACCCCGAACGGGTCCGTCCCGGCCGGTCGGACCCCGCGAGTGCTGGCTCTCGAACGGAGGGGATCGCGACCGTCGCTCGTCACATGACGCACACGGCAGTCATCGCCGGCGTCGGCCCCGGACTCGGAGCATCGCTCGCGCGAAAATTCGTCGCCGAGGACTGTAAGGTCGGGCTGTTCGCCCGGTCGGCGGACTTCCTCGAAGACCTCGCGGACGATCTCGGCGACGATGCAGTCGCCGTGCCGACTGACATCACCGATCCCGAGCAGGTCGAGGCCGGCTTTCGAGAGGTTCGCGACGAGTTCGGACCCGTCGACGTCCTCGTCAATCACGCCAGCGGCGGCGCGTGGCGGGGATTGCGAGACATCTCGCCGGACGAGTTCGAACGAGTCTGGCGCACGGCGGCCTACGGCGCCCTGCTGTGCTCGCAGGCGGCCGTCGACGACATGCTCGCGGGCGACGGCGGCACGATTATCTTCACCGGCGCGACGTCGGCGGTCCGCGGGCGCGACGGCGCGATCGGCTTCAGCGCGGCCAAGTTCGCCGTCCGCGGGATGGCCGAATCGATGGCCAGGGAACTCGGCCCCGACGGGATTCACGTCGCCCACGTCGTGATCGACGGCGGGATCCGGCCGCCGGAGGCGGGCGAGTCCGGATCCAACCGCGACGAAGCGGATCTCCTCGAGTCGGACGCGATCGCGGACACCTACTGGCACCTCGTGACGCAGGACCGGTCGGCGTGGACGCTCGAGTTGGACCTCCGACCGCACGTCGAGGAGTTCTGAATCGCCGTCGACCCCACGGACCAGCGTTATCGGCGTGGCCGGCGTCCGTTCAGTATGACGCGCGTCGCGCTGATCGCCCACGACGAGACGAAACCCGATCTCGTCGAGTTCGCACAGGCCCACGAGGAACAGCTTCAGCAGTATGAACTGATCGCGACCGGCACGACCGGCAACCGGCTGCTCGAGGAGACCGACCTCGAGGTAGAGTGCACGGAGTCGGGCTCGCTCGGCGGCGACCTCATGATCGGCGCGGAGGTCGCACAGGGGAATCTCGACGGCGTCATCTTCCTCCGGGACCCGCTGGAAGCCCAGCCCCACGAACCGGACATCTCGGCGCTGTTGCGGATCTGCGACGTCCACGATATCGCGCTGGCGACGAACCGCTCGTCCGCGGAGTTCCTCATCGATGGGCTGGCCGACTGAGCTGTCGGTCCGATCGTCGACTCGTCGGGGACGGTTGATCTCGCCGACGGCACACCGGTCGAACCAGCTATTTAATATCCCGGCAACGAAGGTATCCGTATGACAATTTACGAGAGCGACCTCCCCGGCGTCGGGAAGAAGTTCGAGGTCGAACTCGAGGACGACACGCGGCTCGTCATCGTGACCCACAACACGGGGAAGCGGGAAGTGTTCCTGAAGTCAGATCCGGATGCGGACGGCGACAAACTGTTCGACCTCTCGGATCGGCTCGCCCGGACGGTCGGCACCATTCTCGAGGGTGCGTACTTCCAGCCCGTTCAGGCCGATGCGGTGGAGACGATGCTCACGGACGACACCTATCTCGAGTGGTACAACGTCACCGAGACAGCCGAAATTGTCGGTCAAAGCCTCAGAGAGGCGGACATCCGGAGCCGAACAGGGGTCTCGATCATCGCCATTCAGCGCGGCGACGACCTGATCTCGCCGCCGACCCCGGAGACGATCCTCGAGGTCGACGACACGCTCGTCGTCGTCGGTGAGCGCGAGGAGTGCGCCGACTTCGAGACGCTGTTGGGGGACGAGGTCTAAGCGATCGATGAGGGTTCTGCTGGAGGTGATCGCGAGTGGCAACTGCTGAATCGACCGCCCTGATCGACGTCGGCATCCTCTTCGCGGCCGTCGCGTTCGCCGGCTTCCTCGCTAATCGTATCAACCAGTCGGTGATCCCCTTTTACATCCTCATCGGCATGCTGCTAGGGGAGTACGTCCTCGGCGCCATCGACTTCCCGTCGCTGCTGGGCACGGACGTCGTTCCCCACGGCGCCGAACTCGCGCTCGCCGAGACGGACTTCATCTACGTCAGCGCCGAGATCGGGATCGTCCTCCTGCTCTTTTTCCTCGGCCTCGAGTTCAACCTCGATCGGCTCATCGCGTCGAAAGAGCGGATCGGCAAAGCGGGCGCCGTCGACCTCGCGATCAACTTCGGCGCCGGATTGTTGCTGGGGTACGCGCTCTTCGGGTCGTTCCTCCCCGCCTTTCTCACCGCCGGGATCGTCTACATCTCCTCGTCGGCGATCATCACGAAGTCGCTGCTCGATCTGGGCTGGATCGCCAACGACGAGTCCGACGCGATGCTCGGCACGCTGGTCTTCGAGGACCTGTTCATCGCCGTCTACCTGGCGGTCGCCACCGCGCTGGTGCTGGGCGGCGGGGACGTCGGCGAGGCGCTGGGACAGATCGGCATCGCGGTCGGCTTCATCCTCGTCTTGCTCCTGCTGGTCTACCTCGGAACGGCGTGGTTCCAGCGCAGCCTCGAGACCGACTCCCACGAGTTCATCGTGCTCCGGGCGCTGGGGATCACCGTGTTGATCGCCGGGGTCGCGCTCTCGATCGGAGTCAGCGAGGCCGTCGCGGCCTTCTTCGTCGGAATGGCGTTCTCGTCGACGGAGCACGTCCACGACCTCGAGAACCTGCTCGAACCGCTCCGGGACGCGTTCGCGGCGATCTTCTTCTTCTGGATCGGGCTCGTCACCGATCCGTCGCTGTTCCTCGGCGTCGCGGGCGTCATCGCGATCGCGGCTCTGGCGACGACGCCGACGAAACTGATAAGCGGCTACCTCGGCGGTCGGATCTACGACCTGAGCGAGCGCCGGTCGGTCCGCGTCGGGCTCGGGATGACCACCCGCGGCGAGTTCTCGCTGATCATCGCCAGCCTCGCGCTCTCGGGCGCCGGGGGCGCGCTCGCCGAATCCGTCGCGGCGGACATCTACGCCTTCGCGGTCGGCTACGTCCTGCTGATGAGCATCGTCGGCACCACGCTCATGCAGTACTCGGATCGCATCGAATCCGCCGTCGTCCCGCGACTCGAGGCCGGGATCGGATCGACGGGACAGCCGAGCGACGACTGAGTTGGACGGGAGGGGGCGGTAATCGTGCTGAAGGAGGTTCAGTGATTGCGCTGAAGAGGACTCGGTAATAGCGCCGACGGGGGCCGGACGACCCACGGCGGGCGGGATTTTCGCCGCCTGCCGAAAAGGGATAGCTTCAACCCCCTCGAGTTCCCCATAGCGCCTATGCCACGGGCGGTCGTCTTCGACCTCGATTATACGCTCGCCGTCCCCACGCGGGACCGAGCGACGATCCTGGATCAGGCCGCGGCCGCCGCCGACGCGCCGTCGCTCTCTCGCGAGGAGTACCTCGAGGCCCACCGGCGAAATCTCACTCGCGAGAGCCGCGAACCGATCTTCGCCGACCTGCTGGAGACGCGCGAGACCGACGCCGATCCGGCCGCCGTCGCCGACGCCTACCGCGAAACGATCGCGGAGACGCTCGAGCCGTTACCCGGCGTCGAGACCATGCTCGCGGACCTGCGCGGGGAGTATCGCGTCGGGCTGCTCACCAACGGCCCCGTCCGCGCCCAGCGGGACAAGATCGCGACGCTCGGCTGGGACGGCCGCTTCGACGCCGCGCTCGTGACCGGCGAACTCCAGGCCGGCAAACCGGATCGGCGCGCGTTCGAGGCCATCGCCGCGGAACTGAACGTCGAACTCGAAGACGCCGTCTACGTCGGCGACGAGGTCGAGGCCGACATTATCGGCGCGACCAACGCCGGAATGACCGCGATCCAGGTTCTGCTCGAGGACGGCCCCGGCCCCGATCCGCGCGCCGTCGCACACGTGGAACAGGCGGAGGTCGCGACGGCCGTCCCCGAGACCGTCGCGGCGCTGGACGACGACTGATCGACGGAATCGACCCGGTCGGTCGAACGGAATGGTACTGCAACGAGTCACGGCCGCGAGCCGAGCGCCCGTCGGTCGAGGCTCGACTCCTCGAGACGGGCTCGTTCGGCGGATCTCGTCCGGTACCTATAAAATATATTCTATAACCGAACATTATTAGCCGACGAACGTTCAAGATACCATGAACAAGTTTTCCGTTCAGTCACTCTTTAGAGAAAGTTTATATAGGAAAGGGAGAATCTCACGGTCGTATGGCACGCGATGCTGCGGTACCGGATGACGAGAAGCGAACGGTGAACGACGGTAGTGACGGGTCGACGGGGGCGAGCGAGCGGTTCGGTCGACGATCGTACCTGAAGCTCGCGGGAAGCGTCGCGGCGGCCGCGGGGCTGTCGGCGACGGCGAGCGCCCAGAGCGACGACTACGACGTGATCACGGCCAGCGGACAGGTGATCAGGATCGGCGACGAAACGTGGGAGAACAAGCTGATCGACTGCCGCAACGGCGGCAGCATCACGGTCGTCGTCGAAGGCGCCGCGACTATCCGTAACGTCGGGCTCAAGGGCCTCTACCGGGGTAACAGCTTCATCTTCACGATCACGAACTCCGGCGGCACGGTCACGTTCGACAACGTCTACCTCGGCGACGGCGCCAACAAGGACGGCGAGGATTTCGTCCACGGGCCCGGCGGGGTCTTCTATCACCGCCTGGCGAACTGTCGCGTCGAGTTCACGCGCATGAACGTCCAGGGGTTCCCGAACAACGGCTTCTACTGTTCCAACACCGCCGACGGCGGCAGCGTCCACTGGACGAACTGCTACGGGAAGAACAACGGCGTCTCCACGTTCCGGTGTGCCGGCAGCGACGACAGCCTCGAGAACTGCGTCGCGTACAACGACGACACCGATTACGCCACCAGCAACGGGAGCTGGGGGGGCTACGGCGAGTCCCACGGCCGCCCGCTGTGGGTCTGGTCGCCCGGCACCGCGAACGTCGACGACTGTCACTTCGCCGCCGGCTCCTATTCGGACGCGGTGCTCACCTACGACGGCGGCGCGGTCACGCTCAACGGCGGCGCCATTTCCGGCGGCACTAGAGGTGACGTGCGACGCAACGGCGTCGGCTCCGACCCCGACCTCTCGATCCCGGACGGCGTTCCCACGTCCGCCGAGGAGGCCGCGATGGGTAGCGCGAGCGTCTCGAGCGAATCGACCGTCGACCCGTGGACGGCGGAGTACGGCGTCGAACACATCTACGAGGTCGAAAACACGAGCGACCAGCCCGTCGACTACTACCTGCAGGTCAGCGAGGGCGCGTTCGAACCCCTCGAGTACGACGGCGCGGTCGTCGACCGCGAGATGACGTGGGCCGACGGCGACAAGGCCGCGGGACGCGTCGCACCCGGCGACACCCACTGCTGGGGGATGAACGCGTGGCTCGTCGACGTGACCATCGAGGACGCGGCGAACGCGGCGGCCCGGGTCAACGGGACGCAATCGAGTCTCGGCTGGTACCCGCGGGACGGCGCGGACGGCGACGAGTGGAAGGACCTCGACGCGCTGCTCGAAGCGGACGACGAACCCGAGTACGAGACGTTCGTCTACGAGGTCGAGGCCCGCGAGGACGGCGTCGAGTACTTCCTCGAGGCCAAGGACGGCGCGGACTTCACGCCGCAGGTCGACTCCGAGCGCGTCTACGTCTCCGCGGACGGAACGCGCGCGGCCGGGCTGCTCGAGGCCGGCGAGACGCACGGCTTCACCGGCTACAACGTCGACGCGCCGGCGATGCTCGACGCGACGATCCGCGGCGACGGTAGCGGCTACGTGAACGGTTCCGAATCGAGCCTCGACTGGTACCCGCAACCCGGCGCGTCCGGCGACGGCTGGAAGGACCTCGACAAATTGCTGGGCGATCAGGAGGAACACACGCTGTTGATCGACGGCGTCGGGAGCCTCCGGAAGACCAGCTACGAGTTCCGCGTCGGCGGCGCCGTCGAACCGACCACCCACGGTGGCGCCTCGATCAACGACGACACCGTGATCGACGACGGCCACGTCAGCGGGAGCCTCCGCGGCTGGCGCGACGCCTTCGATTTCAGCGGCGACCTCGAGTCCCTGCGGATCGACGGGACCGCTCGGGTCACCCTCGACGGCGAACGCATCGATCCGAACGAGTACGGCGCGGAGCTGAACCACATGCTGACGATCGTCAGCACCGGCTCGCCGGCGTCTTACGAGGTCAGCGTCGACGGCCGCATCGAAACGATGGCCTGGGACGACTCGAGTGAGTACGCGACCGTGGGGTCCGGCCGGACGGCGACCGGCTCGATCGACGGCGGCTACCAGCGGTTCCGCTACTCGGGATCGATCACCGACCTGACGTTCACCGAGGGGTCGGCCATGGTCTACGCGGACCGCGACCGCATCTCGCCCGGCGACTTCTGATCGGTTGCGTCGGTGACTGGCGGCTCGCGGTTCGTTTTCGGTTTCGTCGCAGTACGGAGGCGTCGGGCTTCTCATTCGACGCGACAGTGGAATCAGTTAATCGGGATGTTGGCACATTTCAGCGCTTATTGATCGTCGATAATTCTACGATATATCTACCGTATTTAAAATACGGTGCAGAATACAGGGCGTGTATACTACAAATTAAGAGGTGGCACAAAGGAGTTGAGATTAGTTCGCGACCTGGTTGCACACTTCCGTAATGAGTATTTACGGCCGGGACGCGACAGTTCGGACGATGGCTACCGAGGCTACCTTTACGGTTCCGTCTGACCAGTTCCCCTTGGGGACGGTGTTCGAACAATTACCGGACGTGACGGTTGAACTGGAGCGAATTATTCCTGCCCGCGATGTCGTGATTCCGTATTTCTGGGTCCGGGGAACGCCAGTTGACGATATCGAAGGAACGTTTCGGGAGCATCCGGGCGTCGAACGGATCGAACTCGTCGATTCCGTCGCGGACGAATATCTGCTACGCGTGGAGTGGGCGTTGGACTACGACGACGTTCTGACTACGTTGACGGAAACGAAAATCGCGCTCATCAAAGCCACCGGCACGAATCAGCAGTGGACGTTCGAGATCCGCGGGGACGCTCGAAGCGACATCTCTAACTTTCAATCTCGTTGTCGAGAGTTGAATATACCAATCACGTTGACGGAGTTGCGCGCGCTCACGCCGATCGAGACGACGACCGAGGCGGCATTGACCGAAGCCCAGCAAGAGGCACTGGTACTTGCCTACAATCGGGGGTACTTCAACTCCCCGCGCGACGTAACGATGGAGGGTCTCGGCAGCGAACTCGACATCTCACACCAGGCCGTCGCCTCTCGTCTCCGGCGCGGGATAAAGCACATCCTCGGGAGTACGCTCTCTGATGTTGAACCTCAAACCCAGTAGGTGCCTTAAAAGCGTATTGGAAACGCAAAAGCCACGCTAAACCTCATAGGGGATTTTCGTGAGATGTAATGAGCGGGAGTCCCAACGAATCACCTCAGGATGATCTGAGCTACTGGTACCGCGTTATTCTTGCAGTAGGCGTCCTGCTTCTCATGTTCGCGATTGGCAGATCAGTTACCACGGTGACAAGTAGCGGGAGCCTTTTAGAAGCGGGAATCGATTTGATCCTTCTCAGCGTGCCAGGACTCGTGATGCTGTATACCGGGCTCTGGTTACCGACCTCTTCTATCAAATCCAGGTTCTATCCACGGATCGTGGCGTGGACCGTTGGTGGTGTCGTCGTCATGGGTATCGTCCTCGGATTGCGTGTCCTCCATCCCGGCGTCGATGTCAATTTCACGTTTGGGACACAAGCAGTCCTGTTATCGATTGGCTCGATTGCAGGGCTGGGGATCGGCGTGAACAACGCTCAGGCGCTGACCCACGCCCAAACGCTCGAGGAGCGAAACGAAACGTTACGACGAACCGAACGGCAGCTCGAGGAGGCGGTCGACCAGCTACGGGATTCGAACGAGCAATTGGAGCAGTTCGCGTACGCGGCCTCTCACGACTTGCAGGAACCACTCCGTATGGTGACGCGCTATCTGGAACTCGCCGAGAGTCGGTACGGGGACGAATTCGACGAAGATTTCCAGGAGTTCATCGATTTCGCCGTCGACGGCGCCGAACGTATGAGTGACATGATCGACGGTCTCCTCGAATATTCGCGGGTCGAAACGCAAGGGGACTCGTTCGAGGACGTCGATCTGGACGCCGTTCTCGACGACGTTCTCGCTGACCTCCAGTTCAAGATCGAAGAGACCGACGCTACGATCACACGAGAGTCGCTGCCTACGATCGAAGGCGACGGCAGACAACTCCAACAACTGTTCCAGAATTTGCTGAGCAACGCGATCGACTACAGCGGCGAAGACCCGCCACGGATACACGTATCGGCGGCACAGGACGGGGAAGAATGGACGGTTTCAGTTCGAGATGAGGGAGTTGGGATTGATGTCGAAGATTCTGACCGAATTTTCGATATCTTTCAGCGGCTTCACTCGATCGAGGAACATACCGGCTCGGGAATCGGACTGGCACTGTGCAAACGGATCGTCGAGCGCCACGGCGGGGAGATCTGGGTCGATTCGGATCCCGGTGAAGGATCGACGTTTTCGTTCACGCTCTCCTCTCGTGTTGAATCATCGAGCGTTCCCAGTGTGGTCACTCAGCAAGGGAGTTCGAACTCGTTGACCAGTACCACGCAACACGAAGTGGTTGATCGGTTCGCTTCGCAGACCACTGACACCGATTGATCGGTTACGGAGAGAATTCCGACGTTCCGTTCCACTCTTACTGTACGGCTGGTTCGGTTCAGAATTCGGGAACAGAAAGTCGTCGTGGTGAATCGATGCTCCCTCTTCAGAACGCCGTTCTTGGCAACTATCGGAGGTATCGATTCCTGTTTAGTTACCTGTCTGATCTGTACCGAACGCGAGTTTCGGAGCCAACGTTGACACCATCCGCCACTCCGAACCGCCTTAGCGCCCGTCAGCCGATAGCGATCGACTGACGGTCTGCACGACGTCCGACGCTCGCTTGACTTCCGCGCCGCTCTCGAGGAACACCAGCGTTGTCGGCGGTCTGGTCGCCTTCGGTCGCACGCGCAAGTCGGCCTCGTCGGCCGCCCCGGCCGCGACCTCCGGTTCGGTCTCGAACTCGAGGTGAGCCCGGTCCTCGTGGACGAAGACCCGGGCGATCCGCTCGTCGTCGCGAGTAATGTCGTACGCGCGCGAACCGTCGGCCGTCGGTTCGACGTCGCGGTCGGCGTTCGCGACGGCGATGGACTCGAGGCCGCCGTCCTCGCGGCCCTCGAGTTCGGAGGCGAGCAGTTCGGCGATCCGGCGGCCGTCGGTGATGCGCTCCTCGACCATGCGCGTCGATCGGTTCGCCGGGGACTAACCCCCTTCGGCTTCCTCGAGCGCCGCTCGCGCGACGGGGACGAGGTCGCTCACGTCGACGCCCTCGCGACGGGCGTAGACCACGGCGGCGGCCTCGATGGTGAGGCCGAGTTCCTGCTGGAGCGTGTTGATCGCCCCGACGGCCTCGTGTTTCTCCACGCCTTCGGCGACGAGCGTATCCAGGACGCGCTCGAACGCGGAGCGCTCCCGCAGGAGGTCCTCGTCGGGGACGAACTCGTCGGGGACGGTGACGTCCGAGGGATCGAACGTCGCCTCGAGGCCGTCGTCGGTGCGCTCGAGGAGGCCGTCCTGGGTCGCGACGTCGATCAGGCGTTTGGACTGGTCGGGGGAGAACCAGTCGCGGTCGAGCGAGAGCGCGACGACGAACTCGTTCTCCTGGAGGCGCCGGGTCCCGTTCTGGATGAACGGAGCGGCGACCGCGACGCGGAGGCTCATAGAATGTGCATCGCGCGAACGACGAGATAACGGTGGCGGTTCCGCGCCGGCGGGGCGATCCCGGACGCCGACGGGAATCAGTCCGAGGCGCGTCCGCTGCCGCCGTTGCGGTCGGCACGGGACGGCGGCGGGAACTCGCCCGCGGCCGGCTCCGGCGTCTCCGGAAGGACGCAGCGGTCGGGTTCCCGGTTGACGTGCCGGTAGCGTTCGGGGGCGTTCGCGAGCGGATGCGCGGGGTTCTGATCGCTGTCGATGCGCGCAACCCGGACTTCGCCGAACCCGTTGAGTCGCGCCTGAATGCCCCGCCAGTGATAGTGCGTCGCGGGCGGGACGGAGACGGGACGCGGCGGCTTCCCGTCCGGATGGTTCGTCGCGAGAATGGTGCTGTTGACGTTACTCGCGAGCGCGTCGTGGTCGACGAGGACGCCGATGCAGGCGTCGCGCGGTGCGCGCGCGGCCAGGACGTCGAGGCCGAGGTGGAGCGCCCGATACTCGGCGACGTTGTTGTCCGGCGGCGCGTCCGCGGTCGCGACGCGTGCGACGCGGGTGCCGTCGCGCGTTTCGATGACGGCGCCCAGTCCACCGCCCGATTCCCGGAAAGACCCGTCGGTGGCGACGTAGAAGTCACGGTGATGGGTTCGCGGGGGGTGGGCGATGTGGGGTGTGGGCGACTCGTCGAACAGGTCCCGCAGTGCGGACCGGCCGTGAGCGGCCATACTAGCTCTATGATTCGTAGCTTTCTTAAAGTTATGGCAGGATGCAGGTTCGGTAACGCTGCGGTCGGACGTAGATTAGTTGTGGTTTACTGTACGAATCCGTACACTATTGTATTATAAATCCCGTCTCTCGGTCCGATACTAATAATCGTCTACTCGTTACCAACATTTATAAATAATACCTCAGACACCTATGTGTTATGCAGGGTGTCAATAATTCACTCGAACGCCGGGCGCTCCTCAAACGAACCGGTGCCGCGACGAGCATCGCAGGACTCGCGGCGATCGCGGGCTGTCTCGACGATCCATCCTCCGGCGACGACGAGATCGACGAACTGACCATCACGCTGTCGCAGTTCCCCGACACGATCGATCCGCTCGACCACATTACCGGGGACTACTTCGACGTCTACGACCACATCTACGAGCCGCTGTTCGACTTCGAACCCGGTGAAGGGATCTTTCCCCGCGTCGTCGAGGACTGGGAGATTCAGGAGGGAGAGGGCGTCACCGAACTCTCCCTGCGAGACGACGTCGTCTTCCACAACGGCGACGACCTGACCGCAGAGGACGTCGCGTGGACGATCAACCGCACGGTCGACCCCGAGATGGGCGTCGTCAGCGACATCGGCGCGTACGGCCTCGGCTCGATCGAGGGCGCGGAAGCGCTCGACGACACGACGGTCGCCGTCGGGTACGGCGCCGCACCGGGGCTCGCGGAATTCGAATTCGGGAACTACGCTCGCGCGATGAACATGGAGTGGGCGATCGAGAACCACGACGCCGAGAACGGGGCCATCTCCGGTGCCGATCCGGAGGACTTCAACGGAACCGGACCCTATCAGGTCACCGACTTCACGTCGGGCGAGGAGATCGTCCTCGAGCGCTTCGACGACTACTGGGGCGACGAGCCACCGTTCGAGACGGTGATCTTCAACGCCGACGGCGAATCCAGCGGGCGCGTGAACTCGCTGCGAACGGACGAGACGGACCTCACGATCAACATCCTCCCGGAGGACGTCGGAACCGTCGACGATGCCGACGACATCGAGATCAGACGGGTGACGAGCTTCCGGAACATCTTCTGCCCGATGAAGAACACGGTCGAACCGTTCGACAGTCAGGAGTTCCGCCAAGCGATGAACTACGCCGTCGACAACGAGGCGATCGTCAACTCGGTGCTCAGCGGCTACGGCGAAGCGCGCGGACAGCCGGTCGCTCCCGGAATCAACGGCTTCAACGACGAGATCGAGCCCTACGAACAGGACGTCGGAATGGCCGAGAGCCTCGTTGAGGAGAGCGGCTACGGCGGCGTGGAGATCGAACTCACCGTCCCGCAGGGTCGGTACCTGAACGACGCCGAGGTCGGCGAGACGGTCGCCGACCAGATCGACCAGCTCGAGAACGTCAGCTGCGAGGCGAATCTCGTGGAGTTCGGTATCGTCTCCGACGCGAACTCGGCCGGCGTCGACCCCGACGTCATCGAGATTCCGTTCTACCTCATCGGCTGGGGGACCATCACCGGCGACACCGACTACGGTGTCCAGGGCTTCTTCACGATCCCAGACAACGAGTCGCGCACGTTCGACGACGAGGAGCTCAGCGACGCTATTCTGGAGAGTCAGCAGATCGAAGACCCGGACGAGCGACGCGCGCAACTCGAGGAAGTCAACCAGCTGGCCCACGAGAAGGCGCCGTTCCTGTTCCTTCACACCCAGGAGAGCATCTACGGCGTCAGAGAGCAGATCTCGTGGGAGCCGCGCGAGGACGAGACCATCTACATCTGGGAGATGGACGCGTAAGTATCGACCGTCGGCCAAAACGGAAGCGTAAGTATCGCTTCCTCGATTCACTCGATCCGTTTCAATGACTGAAGGTAATACGTTCGTATGACGATGGGGAAGTTCCTCGTACGACGAATATTACAGGGCGTATTCGTCATCTGGGGAGTTGTCACGATCATGTTCGGACTCCGGACGGTGTCACCGGGCGATCCGGCGACCATGATGCTCGGACAGGGCGCGACGCAGGAACTCATCGAACGCGTTCGCGAACAGGAGGGACTGAACGAACCGATCTACGTCCAGTACTTCGACTACCTCCAGGGGATGATCGTCGGTGACCTCGGCTACTCCTGGCAGTCGAACCGGGAAGTCGAAGCGATGGTGATCGAGCGCATTCCGGCCACGATCGAACTCGCGGTGGCCGCGACGATCGTCGCGATCGTCATCGCGATTCCGCTGGGCGTCGTCTCGGCGACCCGCCGGAACGAGCCCGCCGACTACGGTGCGACGATGTTCTCGCTGCTCGGCATCTCGACGCCCAACTTCTGGCTCGGGCTCATGCTAATCCTGCTGCTGAGCGTGTCTCTCGGCATTTTCCCGACCGGGAGACGACCGGTCGGGTTCGGACAGGCCGTCATGACGGTGATCCAGTACGGTTCGGTCTACGATCTGCTGGTCTGGTTGCAACACATCACGCTCCCAGCGCTCACGCTGGGGACGTACTTCACGGCGCTCATCACTCGCCTCACCCGGAGCGGAATGGTCGACGAACTCGGCAAGCCCTACGTCACGGCGAGCCGGGCGAAGGGGCTGCCGTCGGTGCTCGTGCGGTACAAACACGTGCTGCGAAACACGATGATTCCGATCATCACCGTTCTCGGCCTCCAGCTCGGCACGCTGCTCGGCGGTGCGGTCATTACGGAGACCGTGTTCAACTGGCCGGGGCTCGGACTCCGGCTTATCGACGCGCTCGGGGCTCGAGACTGGCCGCTCATGCAGGGGATCATCGTGTTCATCGCCATCGCGTACGTGACGATCAACATCGTCGTCGACTCGCTGTACAACTATCTCAACCCACAGGTGAGAGACGAATGATCTCGGAGAGAGTCAAGACCAATCTCAAACAGACGTTCTCACGGAGTCTGCTCCCGAAGCTCGGACTCGCGTTACTGCTACTGCTCGTCTTCATGGCCGTGTTCGCGCCGGTGCTGGCCACGCACGACCCGACGCGGACGGGATACTACGACGAGAACGGCGCGCAGTACCCGCCGCTCGGCACCGACTACACGGCGGATATAGTACAGGACGGCGAGCGCGTCGGCGTCACGGTCGAATCCACCGGTGACCACATTCTGGGGACGAACAACGTCGGACAGGACGTCTACTCACGGTTCCTCTACGGCGCGCGGATATCGCTCCTGGTCGGCCTCCTCGGCACGGGGATGGCGGTGCTGATCGGTGTCCCAATCGGCCTCGGCGCCGGCTACTACGGCGGCCGCGTCGACGACGGACTGATGCGGATCGCGGATACGATGCTCGCGTTCCCGGCGCTCGTCCTCGCCCTGGCGCTATTGGGAGTGTTCGGACAATCGCCGATATACGTCCCCGATCCGATCGTGCGGCTCGGCCTCGCCAGCGGCATGCCCGACTCGATACCCATCCCGGGTACCGTCACGGTCGTCGTGGCGTTGGTCACCTGGGTCTGGTTCGCGCGCGTCGCCCGTGGTGAGGCGCTGTCGATCCGCAACGAGGAGTACGTCAAGGCGGCGAAGAGCTTCGGGACGAGCGATAGAACGATCCTGCGCCAGCACGTATTACCGAATAGCCTCACGCCGATCATCGTCCTCGCGACGATTCAGGTGGCGGCCGTCATCCTGCTCGAGGCCTCGCTCGCGTATCTCGGCTTCTCAGGAACGACGCTCTCGTGGGGCTACGAGATCGAGCGGGGACAGGACATCCTGCAGAGCCGGCCGTGGGTTTCGGTCTTCCCCGGTGTCGGCATCGTGCTGGCGGTGATCAGCGTCAACCTGCTCGGCGACTGGCTGCGCGACGCACTGGATCCGAACATCGAAGGTGAAGGACGATGACAGACGAGATACTTCGAGTAACCGATCTTTCGACGCGGTACTTCACGCAGGAGGGACAGGTAAACGCGGTCTCGAGTCTCGATCTACGGATCGAGCGCGGCGAGGTCTTCGGGATCGTCGGCGAGAGCGGCAGCGGGAAGAGCGTCACCGCTCGTTCGATCATGAACCTGATCGAGTCCCCGGGCGAGATCACCGGCGGTTCGGTCGAGTACCGAAACGCCGAGTTCGCCGAGGCGGTCGTCGACGATTACCCCGACGCGGTCGACGGAGAGTTCGTGGACCTGCTCGAGGTCCCCTCGCGGGTCAGGCAGTCGCTCCGAGGCACGTCGTTCAGCATGATCTTTCAGGACCCGGAGAGTAGCTTCAACCCGACGATAACGGTCGGTGAACAGCTCGCCGAGGCCGTCGAGGTTCAGCGCCGGGCCAGCGCTCGACCGCGGTCGACTCGGGCCCGAACGGACGACTACTCGCTCGGGGAGTACCTCCTCTCGACGGTACTGTCGTCCCGGCGCTACGTCAGCGAGGAGAGTCGCGAGCGAGCCATCGAGTTACTCGAACTCGTCGGCATTCCCGACCCGGTCGAGCGGGCCGACGAGTACCCACACGAGTACTCCGGCGGGATGCTCCAGCGGGCGATGATCGCGCAGGCGCTGGCAGGTGAACCGGACGTGCTGGTCGCAGACGAGCCCACGACCGCCCTTGACGTCACGATTCAGGCCCAAATTCTCGACCTCCTCGATGAACTACAGGAGGAGACCGGGATGACGATCCTGCTGATCACGCACAACCTCGGCGTCATCGCACGCATGTGCGACCGGGTCGGCGTCATGTACGCCGGCGAGATCGTCGAACGCGGCACCCTCGAGGACATCTTCGACGACCAGGTCCACCCCTACACCGAGGGGCTGCTCGGCTCGGTCCCCGACCTCGATGGCGCGGGCGGACGGCTCCAGCCGATACCGGGGAACGTGCCGAGCCTCCTCGATCACGAGATGGGGGATCGGTGTCACTTCGCCGATCGGTGTCCGAAGGCGATGGAGGACTGCCTCGAGCACCCGCCGGAGTATCCGGCGGACGGGAGCGATCACCACGCGGCTCGCTGCGTCCTCGCCGAAACGGAGTACGACGACGCGAGGGCGCTGCCCGACGATTACTTCGACGGGACGGACCGTCCCGCCGGGGACAAGCACGTTGGGCCAGACGAACGCGACGAGGAACCCGACGACGACCGGCGACATCCCCCGGCCGAGACGACCGGAGGTGAGCACCAGTGAGCGCCGACGATCCGCTCGTTCGCGTCGACGGTCTGCAGAAGTATTTCTGGGAAAACGACTCCATCGTCGACCGCCTCTTCGGCGACGACCCGGTTCCCGTTCGGGCCGTCGACGGCGTCAGTTTCGACATCTACGAGGGGGAGACCCTCGGTCTGGTCGGCGAATCCGGGTGCGGGAAATCGACGGCCGGGGAGACGCTGCTCCACCTGCAGGAGCCGACCGACGGCCGCGTCGAGTTCGACGGCGAGAACGTCTACGACCTCGACGGAAGCGATCGTACCGAGTTCCGCCGGAACGCGCAGGTGGTCTTCCAGGATCCCTTCTCGAGTCTGGATCCGCGGATGACGATCGGCGACATCGTCACCCAGCCGCTCTCGATCCACGACTGGCCGTGGACCGACGAGGACGTCGAGACGGGCGTCGACGTCCGGACCGACGGGATCTCGAGCGACATCGTCACCGCGACCGCCGACGACGACGTCGACACGGTGGTGAGCCCGGTCAACGGCGTCGCAACGGCACACGTCACGGTGCGAGCGGTCGGCGACGCTGACGTGGCCGACGTCGACGCGGACGACCGATCCGTCGACGTCGCGAGCGGCGTCGTCGCCGAAGTCGAAGAGGACCTCACGGTCGAGGTCGAACGCGGCGACGGGATCGCCGTTCACGTCTCCGTCGACCGCTCGGCGAAACGGCTCCGGCGGGACCGGGCGATGGATCTTCTCGAGCGCGTCGGCCTCTCGGCCGATCAACTCGATCGCTATCCCCACGAGTTCTCCGGCGGGCAACGCCAGCGCATCGGGATCGCCCGCGCGCTGGCGCTCGAGCCCGACTTCCTCGTGCTGGACGAGCCGACGTCGGCGCTGGACGTCTCCGTACAGGCGCAGGTGCTGAACCTGCTCGACGACCTGCAGGACGAGTTCGACCTCACCTACCTGCTGATCAGCCACGACCTCTCGGTGATCCGCCACGTCTGCGACCGCGTGGCCGTCATGTACCTCGGCGAGATCGTCGAGATCGGCCCCGTCGAGGAGCTGTTCGAGTCGCCGGACCACCCATACACGCAGGCCCTGCTCGAGAGCGTGCCTCGAGCCTCGACCGACGAGCGCGAACGCGACCGGGAGACGCTGGCCGGCGACGTCCCCTCGCCGCGGGACCCGCCCAGCGGCTGTCGGTTCCGGACCCGGTGTCCGATGGTGATCCCGCCAGCGGACCTCGAGATCGAGCAGGCGACCTACCGAGACCTGATGACGCTGCGCGAGCGGATCGAGCGCCGGGACGTCTCGCTCGAGTCGGTCGGCGACGAGGGCCGGTTCGACACCGAAGACGGCGGCGTGCCGGCCGAAGACGTCCCCGGATTCGTCGCCGCGCTGAAAGACCGGTTGCTCGAGACGGAACTGCCGCCGCGCCACGACGCTGTCGTCGAGGAGGCCCTCGCGGAACTGGCCCGCGAGAACTGGGACGGCGCCGCCGAGCGGTTGCGGACGGAGTACGAGAGCGTCTGCGAACGGGAGCCACCGGACCTCGGCGACGGATCGCATCCGGTTGCCTGCCACCTCCACGGACGGGCCAGCGAACGGACGGCCGAACCGGATTCGTGGACGTAATCGGCGCTTCGTCGAGTTAGTCGACCGCTACCCGCCGGATCCATGAATCGGTGATATCTCCCACTAACCCGACGCAGTCGGCGTGTTTTCCCAGCGTACGGATCGATCGTTCGGATTATCGGTCCTATCTGTGTTGGCAGTAGGTGTAATATCCCTGCTTGCCTTCATCGAGTATGAACGACGCGAACGCCAGCCGGATGGAAGCCGCCTGTTCTCTCCTCGCCGAATCCGAGCGCCGATTTCTGCTCTACCAGCTCGCCGAACACCGCGACGCGAACCTCGAGGATGTCGTGACCGGCATCGCCGCCTGGGAACTCGACGTCGACCCGGCCCTGATCGAGAAGGAGACCAGACAGCGCGTCTACGTCTCGCTGGTCCACAACCACCTGCCGCGGCTGGCGGACTACGGCATCATCGAGTACGACCTGCGCAGCGGTGACATCGTCCTCGGCGAGGGGTTCGACGACATCAGGCCGCTGCTCGAGCAGTTCAAGCAGACCGAAGCGGAGCCCGAAATCCGTCAACTGCCGTCGCTGTGAACTAACCTCGGCTCGTTTCGCTCGGGTTTCCGATTTCGAACGCTGGTCGTGCCGTCGGCTACGTATTTCGCGCTTCCGTTCGGTTCGTCCGTCGGCCGGTTCGTCCGCCATCTAGCGTGGCACACTGTTCATTTCGTCGTCCTTTCGTCACATCGTTCGGTTCGTCGCCTCGACCGCCGGGTCGCCGACCCCAAATTTCGAATCGAAACATGTAGAACCGTCCCGTCGAGACGGCCGATATGAGCCGGTATCGAAATCTCGCCCGCTTTCTGGCGCTCGCGACCGCCTGGGGGTCGGCGTTCGTCGCGATCAGCGCCGGGCTCGAGTACTTCCCGCCCGTGTTGTTCGCGGCGCTGCGCTACGACGTCGCGGGGATGCTGATGCTCGCCTACGCCGCGTACGCCGTCGACGACTGGCTGCCGCGGGGCCGCGGCGAGTGGTCGCTGGTCGCCGTCGGCGCCGTCCTGTTGATCGGGGCCTACCACGCGCTCCTCTTCGTCGGCCAGCAACACACGACGGCGGCCGCCGCCGCGATCGTCGTGAGCCTCTCGCCGGTCCTGACCGCCGGGTTCGCCCGCCTGCTCGTCCCGTCGGACGCGCTCTCGCCGGTCGGGATCGTCGGCCTCCTGATCGGACTGCTCGGCGTCGGCGTCATCGCACGGCCAGATCCGTCGAACCTGCTGACGGCCGACGTCGTGGCCACGCTGCTGGTCTTCGGCGCGGCGGCCGCGTTCGCGCTGGGGAGCGTGCTCACCCGCCGGATCGACGCGACGCTCCCGATCGAGGCCATGGAGGCGTGGTCGATGATCGGCGGTGCGCTCCTGATGCACGTCATCAGCCTCGCGCTGGGCGAGCCGATCGAGCCGTCGACCTGGACCCACCCCGAGGCGATCGGCGCGCTGGCCTATCTGTCGCTGGTCGCCAGCGCCGTCGGATTCCTGCTGTACTTCGACCTGCTCGAGCGCCTCGGCGCGGTCGAGATCAACATGGTCTCCTACGTCGCGCCGATCGTCGCCGCGCTGGTCGGCTGGCTCTACCTGAGTGAGGTCGTCGACGCGCCGACCGCCCTCGGGTTCGGCCTCATCGCGGTCGGCTTCGTCCTCGTCAAGCGACGGGCGCTGCGCGAGGAGTTCGGTCACGCGCTGGGTCGCACCTCGAGCGAGTGACGTCCGGCGCTCGAGCGCCCGGCTACCGTCGGTGGGTGTGACCCACGTACAGCGCGAGGAGGTTCACGGCGATCAATCCGAGAAAGAGGCCGACGTCGAGTACGGTCGAGAGCCCGGTCGCGAGCACCGGAACGTAACACACCGGGAACACGATGGCACCCCAGAATCCAGCCACGCGAATCGGCGTCGCGTACGTCGGCGCGACCGCCTCGAGGAGCAACTCGTCGTCGGTCCCGTCGGTGGTCGATTCCTGAGCCGTCTCGGTGCGGTGGTCGCCGGATGAAGCGTTGGACATCGATCTGAACCGGTTCGTCTCGCTGTTCCGACGACCGCTACATATATATGTGCGAACGTTTACCACAGTTGGGGCGGCTTATCCCATATAAGGTCGTTCTGAACGGACCGTTTCTCGGTACCGGCGGAGAAACGAGTCGTTCCGACGGGAGCCGTCGTCAGCTGATATCGGCCCCACTCCCCGTCCGTCGTGTGGGCGTACGCCCAGGTTACGCAGTGCTATTGGTACAATACCCTCTTCTCGCGCTCACGACTATAATCGACGCCAAATCGACGCCAGTACGACCGTCGGGTGATCGCGCCCGGCGGCGCCGCTCGCTGGGTTCTCGTAGCCGCGAATCGAGAAAATTCACTGAAAAACTGGAGGGAACCGGTTCGCCGTCCCAGGGCGTTACTGGAAGCCGATCCGACTGTCCCGACGACCCGTCGGACCCGGACCGCCCGACCCGCCGCCCTGGAACTCCTCTTCGATCTGCTCGTAGTAGTCGAGGATGTCGTCGGTGATCGTCGGCCGGACGTTCTCCATGGCCTGCCGGAAGTGGCGCATCTCGACGATATCCGCCTCGTGGTCCTCGCGCAGGGCCTCGATGGCCGCCTCGCGGGCGATGGACTCGAGGTCGCTGCCGACGTAGCCGTCCGTGATCTCGGCGATCTCGCGGAGGGTGACATCGGCGGCCAGCGGCGTGTCCTCGGTGTGAATCTCGAGGATGCGTTCGCGGCCGTCGACGTCGGGTTCGCCGATCATGACCAGCCGATCGAATCGGCCCGATCGCAGCAGCGCGGGGTCGATCATGTCCGGTCGGTTGGTCGCGCCGATGACCATCACGTTTTCCATATCCTCTAAGCCGTCCAGTTCCGTCAGCAGCTGGTTGACGACCCGCTCGGAGACGTTCGAGCCGACCTCACCGCCCCGGCCCGGCGCGAGCGCGTCGAGTTCGTCGAAGAAGATCACCGTCGGCGAGACCTGCCGCGCCTTGCGGAAGGTCTGCCGGATGGCCTTCTCCGATTCCCCGACCCACTTCGAGAGCAGTTGCGGGCCCCGGACCGAGATGAAGTTCGCGTTCGTCTCGTTGGCGACGGCTTTCGCCATCAATGTCTTCCCGGTGCCGGGCGGCCCGTACAGCAAGACGCCGGCCGGCGGATCGACGCCCAGCCGGTCGAACCGCTCGGGGTTCGACAGCGGCCACTCGACGGACTCCTGAACCTGCTCCTTGGCGGTGTGGAGGCCGCCGACGTCGTCCCAGGAGATCTTCGGTAACTCGACGAGCACCTCCCGCATCGCCGAGGGTTCGACCTCGTTCAGGGCGCCGCGGAAGTCCTGGCGCTTGACGATCATTCGGTCGATCAGGCTCGGCGGGATGTCCTCCTCGTCGAGATCGATCTCCGGCAAGTAGCGTCGCAGCGCCTTCATCGCGGCCTCCTTCGTCAGGCTCTCGATGTCGGCGCCGACGAAGCCGTGGGTCTCGTCGGCCAGATGCGAGAGGTCGACGTCGTCCGAGAGGGGCATGCCGCGGGTGTGGATCTGCAGGATCTCCTCGCGGCCCACCTCGTCCGGAACGCCGATTTCGATCTCGCGGTCGAAGCGACCCGGCCGTCGGAGAGCGGGGTCGACCGAGTCCACGCGGTTGGTCGCCGCGATGACGATGACCTGGCCGCGGGACTCGAGACCGTCCATCATGGTCAGCAGCTGCGCGACGACGCGGCGCTCGACCTCGCCGGTGACGTCCTCGCGTTTGGGCGCGATGGAGTCGAGTTCGTCGATAAAGATGATCGACGGCGACTCCTCGGTCGCGTCCTCGAAGATCTCCCGTAACTGCTGTTCGGATTCGCCGTAGTACTTCGAGATGATCTCCGGCCCCGCGATCGAGAAGAAACTCGCGGACGTCTCGTTGGCGACGGCTTTCGCGAGCAGCGTCTTCCCGGTGCCCGGCGGCCCGTGCAGGAGGACGCCCTGCGGGGGTTCGATTCCCAGTTTCTTGAAGATCTGCGGGTGCTTCATCGGGAGTTCGACCATCTCCCGGACCCGCTGGATCTCGCTCTGGAGGCCGCCGATGTCCTCGTAGGTGATGCCGCCGCCGGTCTTCTCGAAGCCGCTGATCGGCTCCTCGCGAAGTTCGACGTCGGTGTCCTCGGTGATGAGGACCACGCCCTCCGGTTCGGTCTCGACGGCTATGAGTGGGATCGCCTGGCCCGGCGATCGCATGAACGGATGATTCGTCGAGCTCATCACGGGGACGATGTCGCGACCGACGACCGGCCGTTTGAGGATCTGGCGTTTCACCATGCCTGCCGCGTCGGAACCGAACTGCACCGACGCCTCCTCGGGGGGTGCGAGCACGAGCTTGTCCGCCTTCGTGGCCTCAGCCTTGCGGATCGTCACCCGTTCACCGATGCCGACGTCCGCGTTCTGGCGGGTGAAGCCGTCGATGCGGACGGTGTCGGTGTTCCAGTCCTGCCGGTCGGCGCGCCACACCTTCGCGGCGGTCGTGTCCGCGCCTTCGATCTCGATGATGTCGCCCGGACTCAGCTTCAGATGCAACAGCGTGTCCGGGTCGAGTCGGGCGATACCACGACCCGAGTCGTTCGGGTACGCCTTCGCAACCTCCAGTTGAACTTCGTTCATGATTCGGGATGGACGGCGATGTCAATGATTCCGCTTCGTGAGCGGATAGGTTTTTTGCTAGCCAACGTCGTTGCGTTTGCTAGTTGCTATCACATCTAACTGGTACGGGAACGTACATAGATGTACCGGCATCGGTCGGTTTTGGTGGTACCGACACCGGCTCGAGACCGCGTCACTCGGCCGGCGTCCCCGGTGGCGGTCTCGGGGTGAGAAGATGCCTTTTTGAGCGTTCCTCCCGCGGACCTAGCTATGAGAATCCTCGCGTTCGACGGCCGCATGGGAGCGAGCGGCGACATGATCCTCGCCGCGCTGCTCGACGCCGGCGCCGACCCCGACGCCCTCGAGCCCGTCACTAACGCCCTCGAGGTGGAGTACCGAATCGACGAGACGGTCAAGTGCGGGCTCTCTTCGACGACGGTCGACGTCTGCTATCCCGGCGGTGACGGTAGCGAAACCCGCGATCACGCTGACGATAAGCACGAGCATGATGGTCTCGATCACGACCACGGCGACCACCACCACGAACACGACGGTCACGAGCACGACGAGACTGCCGTCTCCGCCGAGGGTCACGGTCCCCACCGCAGCTACCTCGAGGTCCGCGAGATCGTCGAGGGAATGGCCCTCGAACCGACCGTCGAGGCGGACGCGCTCGCCATCTTCGAACTGCTCGGCGAGGCCGAGGCCAGCGTCCACGGTGAGTCACTCGAGGACATTCACTTCCACGAGGTCGGGGCCGACGACGCCATCGCGGACGTCGTCGGTGCCGCGGCGCTCGTCGACGACCTGGATCCAGAGGGGATCGTCACGACGGCGCTGTCGACCGGCGGCGGCACCGTCTCGATGAGCCACGGCGAGTACCCCGTCCCGACGCCCGCGGTGGTCGAGATCGCCGAGCGATCTGACTGGTCGCTGCGGGGCGGGCCGGTCGACGCGGAACTGCTGACGCCCACCGGCGCCGCCATTCTGGGCTACTACGCCGACGGCGTCGAGACGCTCCCGTCGCTCGACCTCGAGGGGTCGGGGTACGGCGCCGGCGGCTACGACCTCGATCCACACCCGAACGTCCTACGCGTGCTGGTCGGTGAGGGCGGGCGGGGCGAACTCGTGAAAGACGACATCGCCGTCCTCGAGACGAACCTCGACGACGCGACGCCGGAGGTACTCGGCGGCCTCCAGGAGACGCTCGCCGACGCTGGCGCGCGTGACGTCTCGATCCTCCCCGCGACGATGAAGAAGTCCCGGCCCGGCCACCTCGTGAAGGTGATCTGCAAGCCGGCGGATCGGGAGCGCGTGGCTCGAGCGCTGGCCGAAGAGACGGGGACGCTGGGTGTTCGCGACGCTGGGGCGACCCACCGGTGGATCGCGAATCGGGAGTTCGAGACGGTGGAACTGGACCTCGAGGGCGAGACCTACGCGGTGACGGTGAAGGTCGCCAGCGACGCGGACGGCGAGGTGTACGACGTGAGCGGGGAGTACGACGACGCGCTGGCGGTGGCTCGAAAGACGGGGCTAGCGATTCGGGAAGTGCTCCGACGAGCCGAATCGATCGCCGTCGAGTCACTCGAGTGAACAGCTGGGCCAAGTAGCATTGCCGACACTAGTATCGACGGCGCTCGAGGCGGGAGTCAACTCCACCGGTGAACGGAGACGGCGGAGCAGCACGTCGCCCTACTCGTCGGGACCGTCACTCGAGCCCGCCGTGTTTCCGTCGATCGTCGCCTCGCAGCCGCTTTCAGCGGAAGCGTCTCCGTCGGTACTGGCGCTGTCGTCGTCACGGTGTTCCGCGAGCGCTTCGTCGACGGTCAACTCGCCGGCGGCGACCCGTCGCGCCAGCACCTCGTCGATGGCGCGGTTCTCGTCGCTGCGCTCCCGCGAGCGGTCCTTGATCACCTGTAGCTCGCCCGCGGTCGGCTCGATGTCTCGCGTGTCGACGACCTCCCCCTCGAGGCGGGCGATGTTGACCGCCGCGAGGACGTCGCCCATCCCGCGCGAGCCCGTCCCGAGGTAGGGAGTGGTCCCCGTCTCGTCGACCAGTTCGACCGTCACGTCCTCGAGGTCGTTGACGAGTTTCGCGCCCTCGAGGCGGGAACCGTCGCCGACGCGGACGACGGGCGAGGTCGCCTCGTCGGCCTCGCGCTGGATCAGTTCGACGGCGTCCGAGAGGGGGACCTGAAAGGCGGCGACGACCATCTCTCCGGCGAGAACTGCGACGCCCGGTTTCCGACCGGGGTCGACGCCGATTATCGTCCGTCCGCCGTCGCCCCGAACCGCGGTTAGCGCCTGATCGACGGCGCGTCGCGGCTGATCCGGATCGGCGACGATAGTCGTCACGTCCGAGAACGCGTCGGCGTGGTCGGCGCCGGTGACGACGACGGCGGTCCGTTCCGGAAGCTCCGCGTCGGGCTCGACGGTCGTGAACTCGGTCCCGCGGTCTCGGAGTTCGTTGACGACGCCGTGGTACACCTCGAAGTCTTCGGTCGCGACGACGATCACGACTCGCGGTTCGCCGTCGGAGGGAATAAACGTACACGAACGGGACGGCCGCCGATCCGTTGTCGCATGGACTGACTCGAGCTGTTGGCGACGACCGATCGGTGACTCCGGAGCGAGCCACGACGTCTCACTCCGGACTGGTGAATCAGTGTGTGGTGGCGCGCGCTGGATCGCGGCGAACGAAGAGTGAGCCGCGATCTGGAGTCGTGCGAGGGATGAGCGAGTGAACGGAGTGAACGAGCGAATCGGCTGGGGAGGGTGTGGCAATTCCCTGTTGCCAGTATGAGCAAAACGCTTGGTTTCGTTTCAGTTCCGATTTCGGTCACTGTTTCATCCGCTTCCGGGTGAGTCGACTTGCCACAAGGGGACGAAGGAAAACGAAGCGTTCTGCGTATCGTGGCAACTAGGAGTACCACACCCTCCCCAACCGATTCGCTCACTCCCTTCGGTCGTTCGCTCATCCCTCGCGCGTTGGCGTTGGCGCCCTCGCTCTCGCTCGGACGCCGACAGCACGCGCCACCGCAGACCAAGTTTCGGTCAGAACGCGACGGTTTCTGGCCGAACTGCTACGGGTGACGAAACGCCCACCGACTACTCGCGGCCCGTTCCGGGGGCTTTTTGCGGGAGACCTGCCAACTCGAACCGTGAACGACGAGGCGATTCCGACCGGCTGTGGCCCGGTCGACGAGTTACTCGGCGGGGGATTCGAACGCGGGACCGTCACGCAGGTCTACGGGCCGCCCGCGGCGGGCAAGACCAACCTCGCCCTGTCGGCGGCCGTCGAGACGGCCGTCGACGGCGGCACTGCGGTCTACATCGACACCGAGGGCGTCTCGGTCGACCGGTTCCAGCAACTGCTCTCGGCCTCCGTCGACGACGAAGACGTCGAAGCCGTCGCCTCCCGAATCGTCATCGAGGACGCGCTGGACTTCGAGGAGCAGGCCGAAGCCGTCCGCGACGCCGAGGAGTTCGCCCAGCGGGCCGATCTGATCGTGCTGGACAGCGCGACCGGCTTCTACCGCCTCGAGCGCACCGGCGAGAGCGACGGCGGCGAGGCGCTGCGCGACGTCGCCCGGCAGGTGACCCACCTCCTCTCGCTGGCCCGGAAGCACGACCTCGCGGTCGTCCTGACGAATCAGGTCTTCGCGGACCCCGACGCCGACCGGACGCGCGGGCTCGGCGGGAACACGTTAGAACACTGGACCGGCGTCGTCCTCCGCCTCGAGCGGTTCCGCGGCGGCAACCGGCGGGCGACCCTCGAGAAACACCGCTCGAAGGCGGTCGGCGAGTCCGCCCAGTTCCGGATCACGGACTCGGGACTCGAGGGGGGCGAGGAGTCGATGCGCCCCTGAACGGCGACGCATCGATGCGCCGCTGCACGATAGTTCTCGAAACGGTCGCGATAACGGAATCGAACGGACTGAATCGGACCAGAACGGCCGAAAACGGAGTCGAAGCCGAACCGATTCGCGTTAGATTTCGTTCAGTTTGCGCAGCAACTGGCCGCGGTACTCCTCGTCGCTGGTGACGCCCTTGACCTCTAAGACGTTGCGCTCGAGTTTGTCGATGGCGACGCGGAAGGCGTTCTCGGCGCCGTACCCCTCGCCGGTGCCGGCGACCTGGCCCTTGTTGGTCCGCAGGCGAATCTGACACTGGACGAGCGGGGTGCCCCGGAGTTTCTCGCTGTGCTCGTGGAAGCGAACGTGGGAGTGCATCACCTGCATGTCGGCGTACTTGTCCGCGACCTCCTCGATGCTCTGGACGATCGACTCCCGGGAGATGGTATCGAGCATCGAGACGTTCGTGATCTGAACGTCCATGTGCTCTTCCTCGGTGAACGTCAGCGCGCGGAGGACGTCCGTCTTGGTGATGACGCCGATGACGACCCGGTCGTCGTCCTTCGGCGTGACCATCAGTCCCGCGTAATCCTTCTCGAGCATGGTCTCGACCGCGGTCTTCGCGGTGGTGTCGAGCGTCGTCGTCTCGACGGGGCTGTTCATGATGTCGTAGACGGGCACGTCGAGCATCCGCTGGCTGTCGCCGACGCGGTCGCCGGTGGTCGTCGAGGTGCTCTTGCGGATGACGAAGTCGGCGATGTCGTGTGTCGTCACGACGCCGGAGAGGTAGCCGTTCTCGTTGAGGACGGGCAGCCGGGAGATGCCGTGTTCGCGCAACTGGTTGATCGCCCGTCCGATCCCGTCGTCCTCCTCGATCGTGACGGGATCGTCCGAGTAGATGTCCTCGACCGAGAGCGTATCGAGGTTCTCGAGGACGGCCTCGAGGATGGCGTCGTCGGTGATGACCCCCCAGAGGTCGCCGTTCTCGAAGACCGGCGCGACCTTCGCGTTGCTCTCGACCAAGATCCGGGCCGTCTCTCGGATGTCTTCGTTCCGGTCGACCTGCGGCGCCGGCGCGTTCCGACTCGGTTTCATCAGCGCCGCCACCTTCGCGTCGTCTTCGACGTGGGACTGGAGGACTTCCCGCTCGCTGATGACGCCCTCGTACGCCCCGTCGTCGGTGACGATGATTCCCTTGGGGTTGCGGTCCTCGAAGGTGGACCGAACCTTCCCCATGCGCGTGCCGACGTCGACTTCGATGTACTCCTTGGTGGCGATATCAGCGATATTCATCCTTCTGGGGTTCTATACTGCCGCCGGGGTTTTGAACATACCGCACGTTCTAGCCGGGTGGGTCCAGGGACGGCCGTTTTGGGGCTCCGGGTCGTATCGCGCGTATGGTGCCCGACATCAGCGTCTTCGGTCGATACACCTACCTCGTGACGGAACTGGTCTGGGGAGCCGTCGCCGTCCTGTTGCTCCGACGCGCGAACGCCCTCCGGCGAGCCGCGGTTACCATCGCCGCGCTGTACCCGATCGCGTACTGCTGGGACCGCTACACCCTCGCCGTCGGCGTCTTCGACATCAAACTCCGGACCGGGATCGATATCGCGGGCATCCCGCTCGAGGAACACCTCTTCATGGGGGTCGTTCCGGGACTGGTCGTCGGCTTCCACGAGACGATCTTCGGCGACGGCTGACCCGGAGCGACCTAATCTGACCCGGACCCGCCGAATTCGACGCGGGTCAGCCGAATTCGACGCGGGCCAGCCGCCTCGAGGCGAGCGGGGCCGACCGTCGGCAGCGTCGACTGACCCGCGGTACGAGGACCACAACTTCGGGAGTATCAGCTTCTGCGACCGATCCTGAGGCACTTATCCCGGGGTCTGGTTCGTCCACCCGATGTGTCCCCGGTCCCGATCGAACGCAGCCAGTGAGTCCGGCGACGGCGACGAGCGGGCCGTCATCCGCTCGCTCCTCCGAATCGTCGTCGCCGTCGTCCTGATCGGCGTGCTCGCGCTCGGTACCACCGTCGTCGCTCCAATCGTCCTCGAGGATATCGGCATCGACAGCGAGGACTTCGAGACGCCGAACGTCGGCTCTCAGCCCGCGCCGAGTTCGGATCCGCCGCCGGCCGGCGAGCGCAATCCCGCGGTCACCGACCCGGACGATCCCGGCGAATCGGCCTACGAGACCGACGTCGAGACGGTCGACTCCCCGACCGTGGAGGACTTCGTCCACGCGAAAGTCAACGAGCGCCGGGCCGATCACGGCCTCGAGCCCCTCGAGTGGGACGGGACGATCGCCTCCGTCGGCCGCGCCCACGGTTACGACATGGCCCAGCGCGACTACTTCGCACACGTCAACCCGGACGACGAAGCGCCGATGGATCGCTTCACCGACGTCGACAACTACTGTCGGGGCTACGGGGAGAACATCGCCCTGACGTGGGTCGACCGTCGCGTCGAGCAGCCGGGTGACGCCGACGGCACCGTCCGCTATCAGACCGCGGAGGGCCTCGCGGAGGGACTGGTCAATCAGTGGATGAACTCCACCGCCCATCGGCGAGCGATCCTCGAGCAGGGCGAGACGCCCGACTGGGACCGGGGCGGCGTCGGCGTCTACATCGACGACGACGGCGCGGTCTACGCGTCGCACAACTTCTGTCTCGAGCGGTAACACCGGTTCGCGGCGACTTCGCCGCCACCGGAACGCTGACTCGAGCGGTCGTGCCGTGAGCGGGCGACGGCAACCGCCAACGAAATCTCACCAGCGAAACAGAATCTGCGATCGATTGACAGTCCTTTAGTGGTGGCACTCGACGGTGGGGTATGGACGTTTCCGAGACGCTGACCTCGGTCTATCGGACGGCGAGCGACCGCGACCTCTCCTTTCTCGCGGCCGCGTTCGCCTACTACGCGTTCGTCTCGCTGATCCCGCTGGTCCTGCTCGCGCTCGTCGTCGGCTCGCTGCTCGGCGGCGAGGCGGCCGCCGAGCGGCTGATCGTCGTCGCCGGCGACTTTCTCCCGGCGGCGGGGGAAGAACTCGTCACCGACGCGCTGACGACCGAATCGGGCCGCGCGCAGGCGACGGTCGTCGCGCTCGTCGTCGCCGCGTGGGGTGCGCTGAAGGTCTTTCGCGGGCTCAGCCTCGCCTTCGACAAGGTCTACGACGAAGTCGCCGAGGACACGCTCGTCGATCAGCTCAGAGACGGGGTCGTGGTAATCATCGCGGGCGCGGGCGCACTGGTACTGATGATCGCCATCGGGGCCGTCCTCGGCATCGCCGCCGACGTCGTCCCCTTCGCCGGCGCCCTGGGCTGGGTCACGCTGCTGCTCGGGCTCGTTCTCGTCTTCCTGCCCATCTACTACGTGCTTCCGCCGGTCCCGGTCCCGCTCGAGGACGTCCTGCCCGGCGCCGCCTTCGCCGCCGTCGGCTGGACGATCCTCCAGATCGGCTTCCAGATCTACGCGGCCAACGCCGGGAGCTACCAGGCCTACGGCGCCGTCGGCGTTGTCCTGCTGTTCGTCACCTGGCTGTACTTCGCCGGGATGCTCATCCTCTTCGGCGCCGTCCTCAACGTGGTGCTCGCGGATCGGGCGCTCGCCGAGTGACGGGACGGTCACGTCCACCGGTCGTCGACGGCCACCCGTCAGGCGATTGAACCACCGCGGAACCATAGTGCAACGCGACCGCGTGGGGGAAAGATTATGGTCTCGGCACGGCCAGCCCTGCACAATGAGCGACGAGTCTTCGAACCAGACCTCCGCGGCCGATTCGACGCCCGAATCGGGCGATCCGGCCGACGGCGCGAGCGGCTCGAGCGGGGGGCTCGAGCCGAACGGCGGTCCGCGGCGGGTCGTCTCCGACCAGAGCGTCGACGATATCCTGAACTCGCTCGACGAGACGAAAACCGAGTCGGAAGACGCGAGTAGCCCGCCGGCGACCGACTCCGCGACGAGCGAATCGACGACCGACGACGATGCCGCGACGGCTGAAACCGACGGTGACGTCACGACCGAGCTCGACGAGGACGAGATCCCGGCGGCCGACGAGCGAACGGACACCGATGCGGACAGTGCGGACGCCGCGACAACGAACGCCGAGCCCACCGATCAGGGCGACGGCGACGACGATTCGGACGCGGGAACGGGGTCCTCGAGCGACGACGATAGGGCCGTCAACGGTGGTGACGACGGCGGGGCAGTCGGCGACGGTAACGATAGTGGGCCCGTCAGCGACGGTGACGACGGCGCCCCCGACATCGACGAACTCGCGGCACGAATCGAGGACGGCACCGTCACCGGCGCGGACGTCCGGGCCGCCGAGGCGGGTGAGGGGCGGGAGTCGACCCCCGAAGTCGACGAGATCGAGCTCTCGATGGACGACATCGAGGCGGCGCAGGGAGCGTCCGGCGCCTCGCAGGCGACCGGCGGGCCGTCGACCGGCGTCGCCGACGACGCCGGCCCGCTCGCTGGGTCGATCCAGCGCGAGGAAGAGGGCGACTCGAGCGACGGCGAGGACGATTCGCCCGGCCTGGTCGGACGGCTCAAACGCTTCTTCGGCGGGTAAGGGCAGTTGGCAGCGAGGGGCAGTCGGCGGGTGCTCGAAGGGCGGCACCGCGGTTTCGCACGGTTACCCGACGAGCGTGATCAGGACGAACAGCGTCGCGATCGAGGCCAGGGTCGTCGCGAAGACGTTCAGCGACGCGAACTCCGCGTCGCCGCCGAGTTCGGCCGCGAAGACGAACGTCGAGACGGCCGTCGGCGTGCCGAACATGACGACGGCGGCGGTGAACGTCGCCGGGTCGACGGCGAGCGCGGAGAACACGAGCCACGCGAGCGCCGGCATGCAGACGATCTTCAGCCCGACGACCGCGCTGGTCGCGCCGAAATCGACGGCGGGGCGATCGATCTGCAGCGACGCGCCGACGCAGAGGAGGGCCAGCGGCAGCGCCAGCGAGCCGACCGCGTCGAGTCCGGTCGCGACGCCTCCGGGGACCGCCAGCCCGATCGATCCGACCGTCAGGCCGACGAGCAGCGATAGCAACACGGGATTGGTCGCCAGACCGCGCAGTTCGTCCCAGACCGCCGCATCGGCGCCGTTGAGCCTCGAGAGCACGAGGATCGACAGCGGTAGCTGGGTCAGCGTGACTACCCCCAGCACGACGCTCGCGACGGCCGTCACGTCCGCGTCGAACGTTGCCGCGACCAGCGGCAGGCCGAGGTAGCCGAGGTTCGAGTGGTACGACTGGACGACGGCCACGCTCCGGCGCTCACTCGAGTCGCGTCCCCGGTGGACGAGCCAGGCCAGTCCCGCGGTCGCTAACACCACGACCAGCAGCCCCGCGAGGAGCGCCGGCGAGAGGAGGCCGCCGATCGCGCGGTCGTACGTCGAGACGAAGATCAGCGCTGGGAGCGCGACGTAGTACGCGAGGGCGTTCAGCCGCGCCGTCCGTCCGGCGTCGAGGAGCCCCGTCGTCCTGAGCCCGGTCCCCAGCAGCAGGACCGCGAGCAACCCCGACAGTCGGACGAGCAGTTCCATACGGCCCTCGAGTCGACTCGAACGTTTCTACCCCTCGGTTGCTCGCGGCGGTGGGAGCCGTTGGCAGCGCTCGCGATCAGGTCGCGCGGCGATCATACACGGACGACGCCGCGATAGTCCGATACTACCGGACCGGATCGTCCGATACTGCCGGAAGGGTGGCCAGAACCCCGCCGAACGAGTCGATTTTCGTCATCCGTTTCGATATATAATATTAGCAGGCCAATCGTTCACAACGGTTCGTCCCGAACCGTCTCCATGGCCATCCAGGCGTCGTTCACCATCGATCAACCCGAATTCCCGTTGAACACCGTCTTCGAACAACTACCCGACGCCACCATCGAACTGGACCGCGTCGTCCCGACGAACGACGCCGTCATTCCCTACTTCTGGATTTACGCGGCGGACATCGGCGAGCTCACGACCGATCTGAGCGGCGACGAAGGGGTCGACGACGTGAAGGTGATCGACGAACTGGACGAACAGATGCTCATCCGCATCGACTGGAACCTCGACCACGAGAGCGTTCTCACCGCGATCGTCGAAACAGACGTGACGCTGCTCTCCGGAATCGGGGACGCGGAGAACTGGACGTTCGAAGTCAGGAGCAGCGACCAGCAGACGGTGTCCGAGTTTCAGACGTACTGCCGAGAGAACGACATTCCGATCCGACTCACCCAACTCCACGCGCTCTCGCCGTTCGACTCGGATCGGGAGTACGATCTGACCGATGGCCAGCGGACAGCGCTGATACTGGCGTACTCGCGAGGCTACTTCGACTCGCCGCGAGACGCCTCACAGGCGGACCTCGCCGACGAGCTCGGGATCAGCCATCAGGCGGTGTCGTCGCGGTTGCAACGCGGCATTCGACGCCTCGTCGCGAGCGCCTTGATAACGTCTCAGGAGTGACCCCTTCATAATATCGTATAAAAGGATATTGCGTCGGCAAAACTCACCGATAACCCGTTCGAGCGTGTCTAGTAGTGTGATGACATCCTCTCACGAGACCGCCGGACCCGTCGAAATCGTGGACTCGATGGAGGCCGTCGAGTTCGACATCGACGCACGACTCTTTCGAGCGGCGTACGACTGCGATCGCGATTCCGCGAGCATGGCGATCGTAGCGGTGATCGCGGTCGCGACGAACCGCGACTCCCTCGAGCTCACGCCGCTTCACTCCGCTATCGACTCGAGTGCGCTCGAAGACCTGTTCTCGGCGCCGAAGGACAGTGCACAGCGGGTCTCCTTTTCGTACGAGGGGTTCGACGTGACGGTGACTGCGGAGGGCACCATCGAAGCCATTCCGCTGCAAGCGGCGTAACCAACGGCGATGACGTGGCATCGGATCACGCGTTTCCTGCGCGGAACGCACGTCCAATCGTGGACGCCGATATCCCGGTCGTCGCTCGACGGACGGCCTGACTCCGCGGCCACTCGACAAGTGCCTGAAGGACGATGACGCGGTGTTCCGACCGCGCGAGCACCTCGACACCCTCGAGCAGTCACGTTCTCGTGACGTCGCGTCTCGGGACTCGAGTGAGTGTTCGGGTTCGCTCGAGGGAGCGTTGCGGTGTGATAGTCGGATAGAGGGGGCGGTTCCTGACGGGGTTGGGGCAGATTTGAACCACGGTCGTTCCGCTCACTTCGTTCGCTTCACTCCCTGATTCAAATCTGCTCGTGACAATTTCTGACGGAACGACCGACTCGCTCCGCTCACGGTGGTTCGAGAGAGCTTCGCTCTCTCGTCATCACGAAACGCCGACGGCGTTTCGAACGACTTCGCCGTTCGCATTTCGTGGCGCTAACGCGCCACGCATCGCTCGTCGGTTATTGTTCCGTCAGAAATGGGTTGGGGCAGATTTGAACTGCCGGCCTCCTCCATGTCAAGGAGGTGTCATAACCAGACTAGACCACCAACCCGCCTGGCTTCGGCACCGCGTCGCCTCGCTTTCTGCACTCGTTCGTTGCCGGCCACCGTAATTGAAGGTTTCGGATCGGGCGCCGTACGCGAGTGGCCCCCACGCGAGCCTCCGATACGTTTAAGTCTATGTACTGATTTGGTCATTACAAGACAACTACGTACATTGGTGTTCACTATGCAGGAGTACGTCGAACGCGTGACCGAGGGCGAGGATCTCACACAGGAAGACGCTCGAGCGGCCTCGACGGCCGTCTTCGAGGAGGCGACGGAGGCACAGATCGGCGCGTTGCTGGCCGCGCTGCGCGCGAAAGGCGAGACTGAAGCCGAAATCGCCGGCTTCGCCGAGGGAATGCGCGACGCCGCGCGGACGATCGCGCCCGATCGGGAGCCGCTGGTCGACACCTGCGGCACCGGCGGCGACGACTACGACACGATCAACGTCTCGACGACGAGTGCGATCGTCGCCGCCGGCGCCGGGGTTCCGGTCGCCAAACACGGCAACTACTCCGTCTCGTCCTCCTCGGGCAGCGCTGACGTCCTCGAGGAGGTCGGCGTGAACGTCGAGGCCGAACCGCCGGCCGTCGAGGAGGCCATCGAACGGGACGGCATCGGCTTCATGCTCGCGCCGGTGTTCCACCCCGCGATGAAGGCCGTCATCGGCCCGCGCAAGGAACTCGGCATGCGGACGGTCTTCAACGTGCTCGGCCCGCTGACCAATCCCGCGGGCGCCGACGCGCAGGTCGTCGGCGTCTACGATCCCGACCTCGTCCCCGTGCTCGCGGACGCGCTCTCGCGGATGGACGTCGAGCGCGCGCTGGTCGTCCACGGCGCGGGTACCGACGAGATCGCCATCCACGGCGAGACCGTCGTCGCGGAAGTCGAGGGCGACGCCGTCGAGGAGTACACCCTCGAGCCCGCCGATCTCGGCCTCGAAGAGCACGACATCGAGGACATCTCGGGCGGCTCACCCGAGGAGAACGCGGCGGACATGCGCGGTATCGTCGAGGGCGACGTGACGGGTGCGAAACGCGACGTCATCCTCGCGAACGCGGGCGCCGCGATCTACGTCGCCGGCGAGGCCGACTCGCTCGAGGCCGGTGTCGACGCGGCTCGCGAGGCGATCGACTTCGGCGCGGCGGCGACGAAACTCGACCACCTCCGGGGCGAGGCCGCCGAACCCGAGGGACGATGACGCGGGTGAAGATCTGCGGCCTGACGAACGAGGACGACCTCGAGACGGCGGTCGACGCGGGCGCCGACGCCCTCGGCGTCATCTGTGACGTCTCCGTCGACACCCCCCGAGAGGTGTCGGTCGAGCGGGCCCGCGACCTCGTGGCCGCCGCGCCGCCGTTCGTGACCACCGTGCTCGTGACGATGCCGACGGGCCTCGAGCGCGCGATCGAACTGGTCGAGCGGGTCGAACCCGACGCGATCCAACTCCACGGCGACGTCCCGCCGGACGACCTCGCCTTCCTGCGCGGGAAGATCGACAGTACACTCCTGCTCGCGGTCGACGCCGACGACGCCGCGCGGGCCGAGTCCTACGACGACGTGGTCGACGGCCTCCTCGTCGACACGCCCGCCGACGACGGCGGTGGCGGCACCGGTCGGACCCACGACTGGGACCGGACGCGGGCCGCGACCGCCGATCTCGAGTCGCCGGTGATCCTGGCCGGCGGGCTCACGCCCGACAACGTCGCGGACGCGGTGCGGACGGTCGACCCGTTCGCGGTCGACGTCGCGAGCGGCGTCGAAGCCGCCGGCGGCGTCAAGGACCCCGACGCGGTCCGATCGTTCGTCGATCGAGCCAGGAACGCCCGCCCGACGGCGGAGCCCTGATCTCCCGTGACCCCTTCACCCACCCATGACTGACTCCGACACCGACCCCGACGTAACGCCGACGCTCGACGTTGACCGCGAAACCTTCCGCGAGCACGCGGGCGGCCGCGAGGATCGACCGGTCGTCGTCCGTGCCGTCGCGACCCTCGACGTCGAGACGACGCCGCTCGAGACCTACGCCGCGCTCACCGGCCGCTCGGCCTCGAGCGACCGCGACCGGTCGCCGTACGCCTTCCTGCTCGAGAGCGCGGAGAAGACCGCCTCGAGCGACCCGGACGGCGCCTTCCGACCGAGTTCGGCGCAGGCCGATCGACACGCGCGTTACTCCTACGTCGGCTACGATCCGGACGCCGTCGTCACGGTCGACCCCGACGGGACCGCCGTCGAGGCGCTGGGCGACGACGCACCGCTCGACCTGCTCGAAACCGACGTCGCGGGTGACACCGTCGACGCCCTCCGCGGGGCGATGCCGGACGTTCGCTTCGCGAACCCGCCCGAACACGACCGCCAGCACCTGACCGGGGGCCTCGTGGGCTTTCTCGCCTACGACGCGGTCTACGACCTCTGGCTCGAGGAGGTCGGCCGCGAGCGCCCCGAGTCGCGGTTCCCGGACGCCCAGTTCGTCCTGACGACGAAGACGCTGGCGTTCGACGAGCGCGACGAGACGGTCTCGCTGGATTGCACGCCGGTCCTCGAGGCCGACGACGACCCCGACGCGGTCTACGACGCGCTGCTCGCGGAGGCCGAGGCCGTCGCGGAAACGCTGCGCGCGGCGGAGCCGCCAGAAACGGGTGGGTTCGTCAGGACCGACGAGGTCGCCGGGTCGAAAGCCGACTACGAGGAGAGCGTCCGCCGCGCCAAGGAGCACGTCCTCGACGGCGACATCTACCAGGGCGTCGTCTCCCGGACCCGAGAGCTGTACGGCGACGTCGACACCCTCGGCTTCTACGAGGCGATGCGCGACGTGAACCCGTCGCCGTACATGTACCTGCTCGAGCACGACGACCTGACCGTCGTCGGCGCGAGCCCCGAGACGCTGGTCTCCGTGCGCGGGCGCGAGGTCATGTCCAATCCCATCGCGGGAACGTGCGACCGGGGCTCGAGTCCCGTCGAGGACCGCCGGTTGGCCGGCGAGATGCTGGCCGACGAGAAGGAGCGGGCCGAACACACGATGCTGGTCGATCTGGCGCGAAACGACGTGCGCCGGGTCTCGGAGGCCGGCACCGTGCGAGTCGACGAGTTCATGAACGTCCTCAAGTACAGCCACGTCCAGCACATCGAGTCGACCGTGACGGGCGACCTCGCGAGCGACGCGGACGCGTTCGACGCCACGCGAGCGTCGTTCCCCGCCGGAACGCTCTCGGGCGCCCCGAAGATCCGCGCGATGGAGATCATCGACGACCTCGAAGCCGAACCGCGGGGGCTCTACGGCGGCGGCGTCGGCTACTACTCGTGGTGTGGCGACGCGGACTTCGCGATCGTGATTCGAACGGCCACCGTCGAGGAAGGCGCGGCGCGTGGCGCCGCGGATGAGCGAGCGGGGGATCCGCGAGCCGACGGCGAGCGGGATCGAATCACGGTCCAGGCGGGCGCCGGACTGGTCGCCGACAGCGATCCCACCGCCGAGTACGAGGAGACCGAGCAGAAGATGGGCGGCGTCCTCGCCGCGCTCGAGGAAATCGAGACGGACGGTGACGCGCTCGAGACGGCTGATGACGGGAAGTCGGCCGGCGACCTCGAGTCCCAACCGGAGGTGAGCCGATGAGCGCCACCGGTGAAGAGCGGACCGTCGATACCGACGCGGACCCGCTGACCGTGCTGTTCGTCGACAACTACGACTCGTTCACCTACAACCTCGTGGAGTACGTCAGCCAGCTGGACGGCACCGAAACCGCGGTCCGGAAGAACACCGCGTCGCTCGGGGAAATCCGCGCGGTCGAGCCGGACGCGATCGTCGTCAGTCCGGGGCCGGGCCATCCGAAGAACGACCGCGACGTCGGCGTCACGATGGCCGTCCTCCGGGAACTGAGTCCGGACGTACCGACGCTCGGCGTCTGTCTCGGACTCGAGGCCGCGGTGTACGAGTACGGCGGGACGGTCGGCCGTGCGCCGGCGCCGATCCACGGCAAGGCGTCCGCGATCGACCACGACGGCGAGGGCGTCTTCGCGGGCCTCGAGCAAGGTTTTCGCGCGGGACGATACCACTCGCTGGTCGCGACCGAGATACCGGACTGTTTCGACGTCACCGCGACGGCGGAACACGATGCGGAGACGCTAGTGATGGGCATTCGCCATCAGGAGTATCCCATCGAGGCCGTCCAGTTCCACCCCGAGAGCGTGCTCACGGCGGTCGGCCACGACGTGATCGAGAACTTCCTCGAGGGCGTTTGATCGGTACGAACGCGCTCGAGCGACCGAATTTTCGAGTAATCAGCGGCAGTCCAATAGCGAGTTCAGTGCGTCCCGACGCGCTAGAAGAACGGCAGGAACGACAGATCGGTGATCCCAGCGGTGTAGAGCCCCGCGAGGACGATTGCGGCGACGATTCCAATTCTGACGGCGAGTTTGATGGCGATCTTGATCGCGACGACGGCGACCGCAAACGCGGCCAGCCCCGCCAGCGCGAGTAGAACGGTCGACGAAGTGAGTGGTTCGACCATACGGTAGGGCCCGTACCGCAGCGACGTAATTGTTCCGGATATCATGACAGAATTAGAATACTGAGTGTCGCTTTCGGCAGACAGACAGTCCCGATCAACAGCCGCTCTCTGAAACTGAAAACCGCCGGAAAGCGACACGAGTACTGGTATTCAGGATCACTTTCAGTTCGCTCTGAAAATCGTTAAGACGGTTCGCGTTGTAGGCGCTGGTAGCCGGGATCACGGCCGTCTCGAGTGTCGTGGTCGAATCCGAAACGATAGGATAACAGAGACATCTATTCAAGCACAGTTGTTCTAATACAAGAAAAAGAGGACAACAACACCACGTTTTAAGATGGATCGATGTCTACCGAACCTTCGTCACGAATGATGAGACTCAGGACCCACACGCACGCCAGAATCGACACCCTCCGACGGGGTCGCCACGAGGTGGCCCGCGCATGAGCGGCACGGATCTCTCCGCGGAGGATCTCACCCTCCCGATCAAACGCACCGATGGCGAGACCCTCGAGGAGCGGTTGACCGACAACGCCTATCACGACATTCTCCCCGCGCGATACCTGCGCAAGGACGCCGACGGCGACCTCGTCGAGACGCAGGAGGACCTCTTCGAGCGCGTCGGCAAGAACATCGCCCTCGCGGAGGCCGTCTACGAGGCCGAGAAACGCGACGCCCAAATCACGGTCACGCCCGACCAGCTCAAGCCCGACCACCCGCGGCGCGACGAACTCGCCGCGGAGGTGTTCGGCGCGGGCACTACCGCAACAGACGACAACGAGGCCGCGCTGTCTATTTACAACGTCAACAAGTTCGCCTACGACACCGTCGTCCCCGAACTTCCCGACGAGATCCGCGAGCACGTCGAGTCGGTCGCCGACGAGTTCCAGGAGATGATGTCGAACCTCGACTTCATGCCGAACTCGCCGACCCTGATGAACGCGGGCGACGAACTCCAGCAGCTCTCGGCGTGTTTCGTCGACTCCCCCGAGGACGACATCGACGACATCCACCAGACCGCCAAGGAGGCCGCGCAGGTCTTCCAGAGCGGCGGCGGCATGGGCTACGCCTTCTGGCGGCTCCGGCCCTACGGCGACGCGGTCGGCTCGACCGGCGGCATCGCGTCCGGGCCGATCACGTTCATGCGCACGTACGACCAGATGTGCGAGACGATCGCCCAGGGCGGCGCCCGACGGGGCGCGCAGATGGGCGTCATGCGCGTCTCCCACCCGGACGTCATTCAGTTCATCCACTCCAAGAACAAGGACGTCTCGCTGGCCGAGACCCTTCGCCTGAACGACCCCGACGATTACACGCACACCTCCTTCCAGGACGCCCTCGAAGAGGCCCGCGAACTCATCGACGACGAGGGACGGGTCCCCAAACACCTCCGGAACGCCGTCGAGGGCCACCTCTCAAACTTCAACATCTCCGTCGGCATCACCGACGACTTCATGGAGGCCCTGGAGAACGGCGAGGAGTTCACCTTCACTAACCCCCGAACGGAAGAGCCACACATCGCGACGGCGGAGACGAAGGAGCTCTACGACATGTTCGGCCTCGGCGAGTACGTCGAGGTCGGCGAAGAGCTATCGATCCCGGCCGAGGAACTCTGGGACGACATCGTCGAGGGCGCCCACGAGAACGGCGAACCCGGCGTGATCTACCTCGAGCGGGTGAACAAGCAACACTCCTTCGACGTCGAGAAACACCCCGACCACCGCATCCTCGCGACGAACCCCTGCGGAGAACAGCCCCTCGAGGAGTACGAGGCCTGTAACCTCGGCCACATCAACCTCTCGACGCTCGCGGACCTCGAGGCGCCCGACTGGCGCGTCTGGTACGACGACCACGGCGACGAGTACGACTCGCTCGATGACGCCGTCGACGCCTTCCTCGAGGAGGCGATCGACTTCGAGGAGTTCGACCGCCGCATCGAGATGGGCACGCGGTTCCTCGAGAACGTCGTCACGATGAGCGACTTCCCGGTCGAGAAGATCGAGCAGAAGGTCCGGGAGATGCGCAAGATCGGCCTGGGCATCATGGGGCTGGCACAGCTGTACATCCAGCTCGGCATGGAGTACGGCAGCGAGACCTCTAACGAGGTCGCGCGCCAGCTGATGCGCCACATCAATCACGGATCGAAGTGGGCGTCCCACGAACTCGCCGAGGAGCGGGGCAGCTTCGACGAGTGGGACAACTCCAAGTACGCGAACCCGACCGCGTACCGCGAGTGGTTCGAACACCAGACCGGGCTCGACGCCGACGACTGGGCGGACGGGTTCTCGATGCGGAACCACAACACGACGACAATCGCGCCGACCGGCACGACCTCGATGGTCGGCAACACCACCGGCGGCTGTGAACCGATCTACAACGTCGCCTACTACAAGAACGTCTCCGACGACGTGCAGGGCGACGAGATGCTCGTCGAGTTCGACGACTACTTCCTGCGCGTACTGGAGGACAACGACATCGACGTCGACGCGGTCAAGGAGGAAGCCAAAGAGCAGATGGCGACCAACCAGTTCGACGGGGTGGAGGGCCTGTCGACGGTTCCCGACGCCATCGGCGAACTGTTCGTCACGACCGGCGATCTCTCGGCGAAAGACCACGCCGGCGTCCAGGTCGCCTGTCAGGAAGGCGTCGACTCCGCCATCTCGAAGACCGTCAACGCGCCCAACGACTCGACGCTCGAGGACGCCAAGGACGTGTTCGAGTACATCTACGAACACGGCGGGAAGGGCGTCACCTACTACCGCGACGGCACCCGCAGCAAGCAGGTGCTGACCACCCGCGCCGACAACGCCGACTTCGCCGACGAGACCGAGGCCGCACAGGCACTGGTCGAGCAGATCGACGAGATCTTCGGCGGCCTCGAGCAGTTCCTCGAGAGCGACGAGGTTCGGGACGTCCTCGAGGAGGACGTCGGCGGACTGCTCGACGACGACCAGGAGCGCATTACGGTCAACTTCACCGAGAAGCGCGAGCGTCCCGACGCCCTGCAAGGCGTCAGCCAGCGCATCGACACCGGCTACGGCAAGGTCTACGTGACGATCAACGAGGATCCCGAGACCGGCCAGCCGTTCGAACTGTTCGCGAACATCGGCCACTCGGGCGGGTTCACCAACTCCTTCACCGAGGCGCTGGCGAAGGTCATCTCGACCTCGCTGCGCTCGGGCGTCGATCCCGAGGAGATCGTCGACGAACTCTGTGGGACTCGAAGCCCCAAGGTCGCCTGGGACAAGGGCGAACAGATCCAGTCGATCCCGGACGCCATCGGCAGCGCGATGCGTCGCTACCTCGAGGACGAGATCGACAAGCCGTACCCGACCCAGCAGACCCTCGAGGAGTCGGCCGAACTTGACGCGGAAGCCGAGTACGACGGCCCGAAGACCGACGGCGGCGCCGCCGCACAGAACGGCGCCGACGACGACGCCACGCAGGACCTCATCGACGCCGGCGAGTCGCCGGAGTGTCCCGACTGCGGCTCGCTCTCGCTGTACTTCTCCGAAGGCTGCAAAACATGCAATAGCTGCGGTTGGTCGGAATGCTGATCTTCGGCTAACGACCGGCTAGCGGTAGCTTGCTATAGTTTTTAAACGATAACATTTCTACTCGGTGTATGGAATCTATAGAGGAATGTCCGGCCTGTGGACGGACCGGTTTTAAGAATGAGTACGGAATTGGAGTTCATTTAGTAAGGTACTGTGAGAAAAGTACTGGAACACAGGTGGAGTTAGGTCGTGATCTCATCTCTGGCGAAAACCATCCGATGAAAGGACGCGAGATGTCGGAAGAAGCAAAGCGAAAAATCGGAGAGGCATCCTCTGGGAGGGAGATGCCGGAAAAGACAAAACGAAAAATCAGCGAATCGCTGAAAGGACACGAAGTTTCCGAAGAAACGCGACAGAAAATCAGCGAGTCATTACAGGGCGAACAGAATCCCTGGTACGGAGTTACCGGCGAGAATCATCCCCGATACGGTGTCTCGTTCGAACTGGACGAGGAGAGCCGTGAGAAACTCTCGAAGTCGTTGAAAGAAACGTACGAAGAGGATCCAACGAAACACTCGATGTACGGACGAACGGGAGAAGACCATCCCCTGTATGGATACGAGTGGTCTGAAGTACAACTTCAGAAGCTTAGCGAGGCACTGAGGGGGCAGGTACCAGGGAGATCCAGACCGAGACAAGTTATCAAAACTCGAAATATCGTCAGGAACGGCTGGGAAGCAGCGGTAGATATAATTTCACATGACGCGGGATTCGACTATACCTACGAAGATCTGTCCTTCGAATTGAGTGAACGTACGTACACACCGGATTTCGTCGTTGAAGATATCGTAATCGAAGTCAAAGGAATGGTCTGGGAGAACGACGAAACGAAGGCTAATGAATTCATGGACAGGCACGACTACACGTATCTCGTAGTTGGATCAGAGTTGCCGTGCGACGTGCATCTCCCCTGGAAGAAACGTGAAAAGCTTCCAGAAGTCATCAACTCTCGGCTCTGAACTGGAAGCGATAACACTCGATCAAGCGACCGACCGGTCCGGTTCGGCGACGGTTATCGTCCGTCGCCACAGCGCGAGCACGACGCCGGCGCCCGCGAGGACCAGACCGCCGGCGACGGTGAACGCCACCGCGTAACTCGAGGCGGCGAGCCAGCCGCCGGCGACGCTGCCGACGCCGCCCGCGAAGGCCGTGAGCGCGCTGTAGACGCCGAGCGCCTCGCCGCGGACGCCCGCCGGCGCGAGCTGGGTGACGATCGTTCCGGTCGTCACGGAGATGACGGCCCACGTAATCCCGATTACGGCGAAGACGACCGTCGTGCCGACGAGGCCGACGCGGGTCACGCCGAGAGCGGTCCCGACGACGGCGGCGGCCGGCAGTCCGATCGCCCGGCCGAGCAGGCCGGCGACCTGCACGAGGCGGGCGTCGTGGGCCGCGGCGAGTCGACCCACGCGATCGAAACAGACGGCCGACGCGACGCTCGAGAGGAGGTAGAGGGCGAAGATTCCGTCGGAGCCGTAGCCGAGTTCGGCGAGAAAGGCGGGCAGCGGGGCGAAGAAGGCCGCGGAACCGGCGAAGACGAGCACGATCGCGAGGAAGTACAGCGTCAGTTCCGGCGTGAAACGGTGGGCGACGCGGCGCGGATGGAGTCCGCGCGGGTCGACGCGCACCGGGGAGAACGGGAACGTGACGCCGCGGACGTTGAACCGACCCGCACGACGCATCGCGCGCCGGAGCTTCCGCGGTTCCGGTTCCGCGCCCGGTTCGGGGTCCGGGGGGAGCGTTCGAACGGACGCGAGACAGCTCAGAGCGGCACAGGCGGCGCATGCCAGCAGGAACCCCCGCTGGGCCGCGACCGGACCGAGGACCCGCGCGGCGCCGACGGTCCAGACCGTGCCCGCGAGGAGTCCCAGCGCCCAGCCGACCCCCTGATAGGTGTTGAGCCGGGCGATCCGCTCGCTCCACTGCGCGTCGGGAGCGTCGGCGACCGCCAGCAGGGTCAGGATCGGCAGGACGGCGGCGGAAGCGAACCAGACGGTCGCGTTGGCTGCGATCACGACCGCGATCGACCGCGTAAAGGGGATCGCGACGGACATCACGGCGACGAGTGAGAGCGCGGCGACGACGAACATCCGTCGCTTCCCCGTCCTGTCCGCGAGCCCGCCGAACGCCAGCGCGCCGGGAACGCCCGCGAACGCGGCCGCCGCGGCGAGGATCCCGAGCGTGAACGGATCGGCTCCGAGCGAGACGACGTACAGCGGAACGATCACGGAGACGCCGCCGAACGCGGCGGATCCCAGCCCCCACGCGTATAGCCATCGATCGGACATGGAATCCACACTCGAGCGCGTCCGTATAAATGATCGAGTTCGGATCCGGCCCGGACCGCCTCCGCGGGCGGCGGGCACCTCTCGCGGACGACCACCAACACTTAGCAGGGTTCGGCCGGTACCGAGGAGTATGGCTGCCGACGACGAGGAACGCGGGGCCGGGTCGAACGGACGGGACGCGCGTGTCGACGCCGCGAGCGGCGGCCCGGCCTGTCCGTACTGCGAGGCGGCGCTGTTCAAACGCCACTGCAAGTACGTCTGCCCCCAACACGGGGTCATCGTCGACTGTTCCGATCCCTTCCTGTAGTCGGTTCGAGCGGCGAGAGGGGCCACAACGTCACTCAGCGCCCGACTCGAGGCGTGAGTCGCCCGGAACTGCTACAAGACGAGGTGCTGTCGTCTCGAACAAGTACTCTGTATGTCTACGCAACCGACGATCCTCGTCGTCGACGACGAGCGCGAACTCACCGACCTCTACGCGACGTGGGTGAACGAGGATTACGACGTCCTGACCGCCTACGACGGGCGCTCGGCGCTCGAGGCGATGAGCGACGCCGTCGACGTCGTCCTGCTCGACCGACACATGCCCGACGTGACCGGCGACGAAGTCCTCAACCAGATTCGGGCCGCGGGCCACGACTGCTGGGTGATCATGGTCACCGCGGTCGATCCGGGACTCGACATCGTGGAACTGGACATCGACGATTACGTCACCAAACCGGTGACTCGCGCCCAACTGACGCGAATCATCGAGAACCTCCGCGTGCAGGCCCGCTACAACGACGACGGCCGGCGGGAACTCACCGCGCTCTCGAACAAGATGGAGACCCTCGAGGACGAACACTCGCTCGACGACCTCGAGGACACCGAGGCCTACCAGCAACTGGAAGACGATCTCAAGGAACTGAGCGACTCGCTGGTCGGCGACGCGGACGAACGCTGAGCGGCGAACGGCGCTAGTCGTCCGCCGCGCCGGGAGCGGTCCGGGCGCCCCGTCGCGTCCGCGCGGCGCGATACGCGGGGACGGCCAACAGCGCCAGTGCGGCGACGAGACAAGCCAGCGACAGCGCGGTGCCGACGCCGCCGAGGCCGTCGGTCCGCACGGTCGCCGCCGACGCGCCGACGACGACCGCCGCGACCGTCCACGGGAGTTCGCCGACCGCCGTGCCGAGGACGAGGTGGCGGAGGCGAACGCCGCTGACGGCCGCCGCACACGTCGCCACGTCCGACGGGATCGGCGCGAGCCGCGAGGCCACGACGCCCCGGAGGGGGCCCGCCGTCTCGTAGTAGCGCTCGACGACGGTCCGGGCGCGCTCGAGCAGCGAGCGAATTCGGCCGGGTTGGGCCGGCGAACACGCTTTTTCCGGATCGCCGACGAGCCAGCGAGCGGCGAGGAACACGGGAACGACCGTCGTCACGACGCCGACGAGCGCGATCGGAACGCCGACCGCGACGCCGTAGCCGTAGCCGACGACGACGGCCAGCGGCGTCGTCGGCAGGGCGAACAGCGGTCGCAGGAGGTAGAGACAGGCCACGAGGACGCCGAACAGGTACGGGTCGACCGACGCCGACTCGAGGGCCCCGAGCAGCGTCGAGGGTGACAGAAGCACGCCCGTCGTGAGGATCGCCCCGATCGCGACCAGCCCGACGAGCGTTCGCGTCCGTACCGGCGGAACCGACATCGATCGCAGTTTCCCCGCGACCGTTGAAACTTTTGTGACTCCGGGCGGTCGGCGACGCAACGTTTATTCGCCCGGGGCAGACACCACTCACCGATGGACCGAGACGAGCGCCGCGCCGAGACGCCCGTCGAGGCCGACGACGACCGGGTCGCGCTCGGACTGGCGCTGCTCGAGCGACTCGAGCACGAGTCGCTCCCGCTGCCGGACGTTATCGACCGCATCGAGACGGTGACGACCGATCCCACCGTCACGCGGACGATCCTCGACGAAGCGGAACTGCGGGGGGTCATCGATCGCGAGGAGGGGATCATCCGCCCGAAGAGCCGCCAGTACGTCCGCTTCGAGCAGGACGTGATCACGAAGGAGGGCGACTTCTCCTGCCAGCGCTGTGGCTCGGGCCTGTCGACCGGCTACTTCATCGACCTCGAGGCCGGCGAACTGGGGCCGTTCGGCTCCTCGTGTATCCGGAAAGTGACCGGCAGGGAGGACTGAGTGAATCGACGGCGGTTATCGGCCCGCGCGGAGTTCGGCGATCAGTTGCTCGATCGTTTCCTGCTGTCGTTCGATGAGATCGGACTGGCGTTCGACGGCCGCCTCGAGCGAGTCGATACGCTCGAGGAGTGCTTCCGGGTCGATTTCGGGGTCCGACGCGTCGGAATCGGCCGTGAGTCCGTCCGCGGGGTCGACGGTCCCGCGCTTGTCGCGACCGGAATCGGTGTCGGACTCGACGTCGGTTGCACCGGCCGTCTCGGTCGGTTCCGAATCGGCCACCGACGCTGCCGTCTGTTCGTGGGTCATTTCGAACGTCGTGTCGGCCTCAGCGACGGCGGCACCGTCGCGATCCGGATCCGACGACTGGACGTTCGACTGCGGTGCGGTCCGCGTTTCCTGCTGACTCGCCTGCCCCCGCTGTCGGTCGGCGCCCGTTCCCGCTTGCGAAGCGCTCGCGTCGGCGCCGGCGGACGACTGTCCCGTCGTGAGCGGATCGGTCGATTGCGCGCTCCCCCTCCCGGCCGCGCCGTCGGCCGGCTCGTCGGGGGCGTCGTCCGGTTCGGGCGGATTGGCGTCGAGCGGATCGACGCCGTCGCCGAAGTCCATCGAACTCCCGCTTCGCTCGTCCTCGTCCGCTTCGTCCTCGCCGACCGTTTCGTTGAGTTCCTCGAGCGAGGTAACGTCGTGGTACTCGAAGAGGGCGCGCTTGAGGCGTTCGCGGAGGTCGTTGGCCTGTTCGTTGGGCGCCTTGATCCGCTGGGGTCGGCCCGCAGCGGTGAGCACGATCTGGGTGGCGACGCTGCCGTCCTCGAACGCGAGGTTCGTGACGTCTTCGAAGTGGTACTCCTCGTAGTCGCCGTCCCAGACAGCCGCGCCGATGTGTTTGACCAGGCGGTCGCTCGTGATGATCAGCGTCAGTTCGCTGAAGCGGTAGGTCTTGACGACCGTTTCGCCGGCGTCGGTGATCCCGTTACCGTTCAACACGCCGGCCAGTACCGGGTGCAGAACGGAATCGGTCTTGGCGGACGGCACGGAGAACGACTTGGCCCCCTCGAGCGGGTACTCGAGGGTGAACTTCGTCTTCCGGCGGCCCTCGGAGAGGGTCAACCGGTCCGCCTGGTGGGGGTACTCGTCGACCGATTCGTCGCTCAAGATGCCGTCGGATCGATAGACGATGCTGCTCGAGGACGTGATGAAGAGTTCGTCTTCGCCGCCCAGAGAGACTCGGGCCGCGATTTCGTCGCCGTTGAGAGTAGATTGGACGATGCCGGGAACGCTCATGCGCGGGTAGTTGGAACAGCCGTGTGATAAATCCGTGGGTCGGCATTACAGGGCGCCCGGGAATGAGAAGGTTAAAGAAACGCAGCGCACTACCGAAAGACGAGCCCGGGTGGCTTAGCTGGACATAGCGCCGCACTCATAGGGTTCAGAGATTCGGTGCGGTACGCCTTGGAAGCCTCCGTGTCCCGTAGAGGACTGCCGAGCCTCGAACCTGGGACATGCGGAGATCGAGGGTTCGGAGCCCTCCCCGGGCACTTTTCAAAGACGCCACGAGTCGGAGACGAGTGGCAACGCCGAAAATGCCTGGGGAGGCGGAGAACCCGTAGGTCTCACGCGAGCGCCAGCGAGCGTGAGGCGGGAAAGCCCGCAGGGATTTCCGTGGTTCGGAGCCCTCCCCAGAACCAACCCTCGAGCGGAGCGGCTGGCGACGGCGTGAGACCCAACGAACGTGATCGACGAAGCCACCCTCCGAGCGTGCCGACGACGATCGGCGAGTCGCAGGATCGCGTCTTCAGCGGCGTCGCCAGAACGTCTTGTCACGGTCGTTCCAGCAGGTGAACTCGAACACCCAGTAGCGGGGGTCCAGCCCGATGTCGACCTCGCACGACTCGAGTGGCGCCACCAGCGGTTCGATCACGGTCGATGTCGAGCCACGATCGGGGAGTTGAGCGAGTCGTCCGCGGTTCGGAGTTCGATCCGGTAGTTTCGATGCGCCAGCTCGAGCCGTTCGGAACGGACACTGCAGAAACGAGCGTCGATCGCAACCGATGAGATCAGTCCTGGTTGCGCACGGCGAGCATCGTCGCTGCGAGCAATCCGACGACAGCGACGGCCGGTCCGAACCCGGGCAGTCCGTCGTCGGATTCGTCGTTCGATTCGTTTTCGTCATCGGCGCTCGCTTCCGAATCCACGGACAGCGTCTCCGGCGCTTCCTCGTGAAGGTGCCACGTCGCAACCGTACCGTCGACCGAGTACGCGTTCGAGTCGGTGATTTCGTACGGCATGTCGAAGACGTACGTCATCTGGTTGATCTGGTCGTCGTCTGCGGGGTCCTCGACGCCGCTCCACTCGAGCGAAACCGATTCGTCGTCGGCGGTAATGTTCAGCACGTCGATCGCCGACGCGTTGACCTCGGTAAAGCGCATGTCGAGGACGTATCCGTTCTCGACCTCGCGGTCTTCGGCGACGCTGTACTCCTCGTACGGGGAATTCTGCTCGAGCGAATCTTCGGCGAACCACTCGGCGACGGAGTCGTACCCGTCGTCTTCCGCAGCGGACAGCATGAACTGGTAGGTCTGTTCGTCGAGAGTCCAATTCATGTCGACCGCATCAATCCCGCCGTCTTCCGTTATCGTCGCTTCGATCTCCATCGATTGCCCGCCCTCCTGAGCGGCGGCTGTTCCGGACAAGGGGCCCGCACTCACCGCAACGAGTACCGTCAGTACGACCAGTATACCGTTTTTGAAACTCATGCAAGAAATATACTCCTTTCGACTGATATAATACTATTCACCGAACCTCCGCCACACTACCACTGTCGGCTGGTCCTGTCGCCACCATTACCTTTATACGCCACTCCATAGCATGGCGTGGTATGGGGACGGGGGTCTCACCGAGTCACAGCATCGTCACACAGATCGCCGCGGCCGAGGGCATCGACCCGACGGAGCTGCGGCCGCCGCTTCACGCAGTCGTCGATCCGGCCGCGCTCGATCGGTTGGTCGACTCGTGCGAGCCAGGCGCGAGCGACGACCGCGTGCGTATCGAATTCGAATACTGCGGCTATACGGTCCGGGTCTCCGGAACGGGAGACGTGGACGTGATCGGAGCGAGCCAACTCGGCGGCTCGAGTCCGGATTCGGCGGAGGAGTCACACGGCGACTGAGCAGGTGGTCCACGTCGCTTGATCGGCGGACACCGAGACGGGCCGAGTCGCGATCAGTCCCGGTGTGTGCGTTCGATACCGGCCGGTCCCGCGTTCTCGAGGCGTCGGACGCCGAGTCTCGGAACCGGGGGCGAGAGGGAACGAATAGTCCGAGCAATCGCCACGTATTCTGTCGTCGCCGGGCTCTCGGATCGCTCGAAATGAGCGCCGGCGACGCGCTGAATCAGGAGGCGCGGCTGTCGGTCGAACGTGGTCGAAAGAACGGTGAGTGGAGACCGATCTACGCCGAGTCGATACGGATTTCGCCGGCGGCGGTGATCGTTACCAGACAATCGCTGTACTCGAAGGTAACTGATCCGCCGTCACGGACGCCGTCCGCGCGGGGCTCGAACAGGCGTTCGAGCGCGTCGGTGTCGATCGCGTAGTGAAGCGGCTCCAGTTCGGTCACGTCTCGGTTCCGGAACGTCGCGACGGCGTCGACGATGGCGACGCTCAGTGGTTCGGTGTCGAGTCGGTCGTATTGCACAACGTATCGTCCCGTCGCTTGCGCGGACGGTGATCGTGAAGTCATCTCAGTCATTTGTTCTGCGCACCCCCAGTGCGGTCTGTGGGAAGACATCCTCCCTTCACGAGACGGCGTAAAGAACGTGATTGTTAACTGTATAACTGGGATCGCGGATCGTGGTTAACTGTGTAACCCCACGGACGACGAGTCGTCGAACAGCGCGGTAAAGAGCTTCAACTCGACGGCTCGGACGTGTTTGTGAAACGCCGGCGCGGAGATGTCCAGCGAGTCGGCGATCGCTTCACCGGTCGTCCGACGCGGCCACTCGAAGAAGCCGCCGTGGTACGCCGTCTGGACGACCTCTCGCTGTCGGTCCGTCAGCCGATCGAGCAGCGAATTCCGGGCGGACGCGTCGATCGCAGCGCGAGCGGTCGTCGAGTCCTCGCGACGGGCGACCAGTGACGCCGCGAACCCGCGGCGGCGCAGTTCCGACAGGACGTCCCTGATCTCGATCGATTCCGGGACGACGACGGTCGCACGGACGCCGTCGTCATCGGCGACCAGCGTTCGGAGCGTGCCGCCGTGGGCGTCGACCGCCGCGCCGAGAAACGGCGTCGTATACCGGAGCTGAACCAGCGTTTCCGCGTCGGTTTCCGCGATGACGGCGACGTCGCCGATTCCCTCGATGTCGGACGGATCGGTCGTCTCGGGATCGACCGCCCCGTCGACCACTGCGAAGATCGTCGGCGAGTCCTCCGCGCGCGTCGTCCGACCCTCGAACTCGACGCGCGACCCCAGCCGATCGGCGAGTCGACCCATCGGAACCGCGTCCTCGAGATCGAGTTCGAGTTCGACCACGGCGACGTCGTCGTCGCGCAGCGCGGCGGTTCGCTTGACCGTGTCGATCGCGTAGCCGATGGTCTCGCCGAGTTCCGCGAGCATCGATCGAAGCGGTTCGTCGAACGCGTCCCGGTCGTCGCAGTAGAGGGCGAGCACGCCGTAGAGGAACCCGTCGTAGACGAGCGGAACGGCGTACACCGACTGGAAGCTCCGCGAGAGGGCGTCCCCCCGCCACGATCCGTCGCGGACCGAATCGGCGACGTTTTCGACGGCCATCGGCGACCGCGTTCGCGCCGCACGGCCCGTCGGCTCGGCGGCGGAGTCGTCGACGGTCGTCACCGCGACCGCGTCGAGATAGCCCCGTTCGTGGCCCGCTCGGACCCGCGGCCGAATCCGGGTCCCGCCCGGGTCCGGCTCCCCGATCCAGGCGAACGAACACGACTCGAGGTCGGCGAGGCGATCGCAGATTCCGCGTTCGATCTCGGCGCGGGAGTCGGCCATCAGGAGCAACTGTTCGATGTCCTGTCGAACTTGACTGGCGGCGTTGAGCCGCTCGAGATGCCTGTTCTGTCGCTTGAGTTCCCACTCGTGACCGTGGAGGCGTCGCGTGCGGGTGATCCGGTCGAGCGCCGCTTCGGCCGTCCTGGCGAACAGTTTTGCGAGTTCGAACGTCTCGTCGTCGTACCGAGCCGGCTGGGGATCGAGCGCGACGAGGACGCCGTGTTCACCGATCGGAACGTAGAGCCCGCTCCGGGCGTTACCGGGCGGTTCGCCGGTCAGTGACGAATCGGCGAGGTCGTCGAACCGGCCGGGCGTATCCTCGACGAACGCGGTCCAGGCGGGCCCGTCGCCGGGCTGGAGCCGCGGCGGCGAACCGATCGCTTCCTCGAGCCCCTGCGAGTAGGCCGTCGGCACCAGCTCGTTTCGCTGGTCGTCGAAGCGGTAGACGACGGTCTCGAGGTCGAGGACGTCGCAAGCGACGTCGACGACGTACTCGCAGGCGGCCTGCTCGGATTCGACGGTCAGCAGGTGGCTCGTCGCCTCGTGCAGTGCGTTCAGCGCCTCCTGATACTGAGCGCGCTCGGTGACGTCGACGGCGGTCCCGATCACGCGTTCGACGGTCCCGTCCTCGGTGATCGGCCGACACCACGCTTCGAAGACGCGGCCGTCCAGCGTGGCCGACGAGTGCGTCGACTCCCCCTCCAGCGCCGCGCCGAAGTCGGCGAGGACGCCCTCGTAGTCCTCGAACACGTCGAAGACCGACTGGCCGACAACGTCGTCAGCGGCCGCGTCGAGGTTCTCGAGGGCGCGTCCCTCCGCGAGGGTGATCGTCCCCTCGTCGTCGAACGCGAAGAGGACGACGGGGACGTTCTGCACGAGGGTTTCCAGCCGTTCCGTTCGGTCCTTGAGATCCCGCTTGCGTTCGACCCGGTCGGTGACGTCCTGCAGGTACACCGAGAGCCCCGACGACGACGGGTAGAGCTGGACATCGTACCAGCGATCGCTCGGCTCGTAGTACCGCTCGAGGGAGGTCGAATCCCCCGTCCGCGTCGCTTCGAGCGCCGCCTCCTGGAAGGGCGTGTCCCGGAGTTCGGGGAACAGTTCGAGGATTTTCCGCCCTTTCGCCTCCGCCGGATCGACGTCCAGGATCGTCGCGGCCCGATCGTTGACGGACGTGAACCGCCACTCCGGATCGAGCGCGAAGACGGCGTCGCTCACTCGATCGAACGATTCCGCCAGATCCCGTTCGACCCGATGGATCTCGCTCACGTCACGGATCGAGGCGACGATGCCGTCGATCTCGCCGTCGGAGTCCGATCGGCGACTCGGGGACCGTCGTGTCTCGTCGCCGAGTCGGTTCGTGAGGACGACTTCGTGTTCGTACCAGGAGCGGTCCGCGTGCTGGCACCGGTACTCGGCGGTCGTCGTCGCGCCGGGATCGGCCGCACACAGCGCGTCGAAATCGGCCCGAAGCGCCGACGCGTCGTCCGGGTGGACGTACTCCAGAAAGTGCGTGTCGAGCATCCGCTCGGCGTCGTAGCCGCCGACTTGCTCGGCCGACGGGCCGACGTAGGTGATCGACCCGTCCGTATCGAGGAGGATCAGCAGGTCGTCGGTGTGGGCGAGCAACGACTCGAACCACTCCGCTCGGCGCGCAGCCGTCCGACGCGCCGACGCCGATTCGACGGCTCGGCGGAGCCGGTGGGCGAGAAGCGACGGCTGGTCGGTCGTCGTCTTCGCGATTACGTCGGCCGCGCCGTCGCTCAGGAGTCGATCGATCGCCCCGGTATCCGGCGATTCGACGGCGTATACCACCGGCCACTCGTCGCCGAGCGCAGCGAGCACGTCTCGGTCGTCGGTCAGCACGCAGTTTGCCCCCTCGAGGGGTGCCGCGTCGAGTTCGGACGGTTCGAACGGGCCGTGGACCGCCACGTCACCGTCGTCGAGGCCCGTTCGAACCGTCCGAAGCCACGTCGAGGAGCCGACTGCGTGGGCTCGAATCGGGGCCGTTTCGAGCCCCTCGAGACCGCGATTCATACCACTCGATGCGAGCGGCGCGGATAAAAACCTCGTGCTGTGGGCGGGTGTTCGGTGAGGGATCGCGGGCTCGAGAGCAGCCGCATCGAAATCGTCCGTCCCCGCGTACGGTCAGCGGGTTCGATCTCCGCGCTCGGCGCGGATTCGGTACTCTCGAGCGTTCCACGGGTTCCTACGAGGGCAGGGGACAGAGACTCGCCGTGAACACGACCCGCTCGTCGGTCTCGTTTCGCGCGCCGTGGACCGCGCCGCGTTCGTGGTGTACGACGCCGGGGCCCGCGATCGACTCGCTCTCCTCGTCTCGAATCACGGTTACCGTCCCCTCGAGCACGTGGAAGACGTTCGTGCTGTCGGGGTGGTCGTGGGGCTCGAGTTCGGCGTCCGGCCCGAGGGCGAACGCCTTGACGAGCACGTCGTCGGTAACGACCAGTTCCGCCGTTTCGACCTCGCCCTCGGCGGGATCGAGGTCGGCGAGCGCGTCGGCGTATTCGTCGAGCGCCATAGCCGAGGGTTCGTCGTACTCGCTCATAAAATCCCGTTCGACGCCCGTACGTCTCGGTACTGGGCGTCACGGTACCGGGCATCTCGGTATTCCGATGTCGGTCGTCTCGGTATCTCGTGCCTCGGTGTCCCCGCGACCCGGGTTGCCGCGCCTCGCTCGTTCGCCGCGCCGCGGTCACTCGAGCGACAGCGGCGCGTGTTCGGCCCGGTACTCGTAGCCCGTTCCGTTCTCGACGGCGTCGATCGATTCGACCTCGCGCAGCCGAATCTCCCGTTCCATCTTCGTCACGACGGGCGTGTCGTAGTGGGTCGCCTGATATTCGAACGCTTTCCCCTCCTCGCGGCGACGGGCGACGAACTCGCGGTGTCGCTCGAGTCGCGCCCGGCCGACCGACCGCGACAGCCCCGGAACCTGATCGAGACTGTCGGTAAAGCGCTCGACGAACGCCGCCTCGAGCTCCGACCCGACCGAGTGACGGCCGGCGCACATCGCCGCGAGGGTGGTCGTCCCGGTCCCCCAGAAGGGGTCGAGGACCGTGTCCCCGTAGGCCGAGTACATGCAGATCAGCCGGTAGGGGATCTCGAGGGGGTAGGCCGCCGATCGGTCCCGGAGGTCGTCGCTGCCGAGGTCCTGCAGTTCGCCCCGGACCTCGGTCCAGACGTCCGAAAACCAGCGGTTGCGCTCCTCCCAGAAGTAGGCGGCCTCGTACCGGCGGTCGGCGCCCGGTTCGAACTCGCGGCTCTCGCCGCCCTTCCGAAAGACGAGCACGTACTCGTGCTCGAGGGTGACGTAGGCGTTGGGCGGAATCATCCCGCTGCCCATGAACTTGGCGGCGCTGTTGGCGGGCTTTCGCCAGAGGACGTCCGGGAGGGGGTCGAACCCCCGCGACTCGAACGCCTCGAGGACGCGCGCGTGGTTCGCGTAGACGCGGAAACTACCGTCGACCGACCGGGTCGCGTCGCCGACGTTGAGACACGCGATGCCGCCGTCGACCAGCACGCGCTCGAGTTCGTCCCAGACGAGCTCGAGCTGGGCGTGCATCGCCTCGAACGCCGCGCGGCCGTCGCCGGCCTCGAGCGCGTCGCCGACGGCGGGATCGAGTTCCGTGAAGAGGTCGTCCCACATCTCGATCATCGGATAGGGTGGGGACGTGACGACCAGGTCGACGGAGGCGTCGTCGATGGCCTCGAGATCCCGGGAGTCGCCGACGAAGGCACGGTGGATCGTCTCCATTGGGTTCACTCTGTCGGCGTCGGCCCCTTAGCTCCTTCGTCAGCACGGGCGACCGAGGCCGGGCCCGACCCGGTGCTGTCGACGCCCGATCCCGTGGGCGGGACAGAAACGGAATCGGACGGAAACGGAACCGGATGTCAGGCGAGCGCGGCCACCGCGGACGGTGTTACTCCTCTTCCGTCTCCTCGGACTCCTCGCCCTCGTCCGTCTCGGCCTCGGCTTCCAGCTCCTCTTCCTCGTCCTCGAGTTCGTCGCTCGTCGCCGGTTCGAACTCCTCGATCGGCTCCCACTCCTCTTCCTCCGACGAGGCGAACCGACGGCGAAGGACCGCGATTGCGCCGAGGACGCCCACGAGGAGCAGCAGCGGCGCGACGCGACTCGATCCGCCTTCGTCGCTCGCCCCTTCGTCACTCGTTCCGTCGTCACTCGTCGTCTCGCTCACCGACGCCGACTCGCCGCCGACCTGTTCCTCCATGACGTCCTCGATGATGTCGGGCTCTTCGAGGTCGTCGATCGACGTCTCCTCGAGTTGCGGCGAGCGCTGTCCCGCGAGAAAGCCCAGCGCGGCGCCCGCACCGAAGAGGATCCCAGCCAGCGGGAGGCTGCGTCCGCCATCGGAACCGGTGCCGTCGGCCTCCTCTACCGCCTCGAGGATGGAGTCTCGCAACGGGGACTTCATTCCCAGTCCGATCGCTTCTTTGACGACTGTCTCGGACAACATCTTCTCCTGTTGCTCGCTTTCGGCCATAATCGCTCCCGACCACATCCCCATAAATAACTCTGTCCAACGTTTCCGCCGTTCGAATCGAGTTCCCGGCAGTTATGTGTCGGCTACTGGCTCCCAATCCGAGATGTAACCGCTACCTACGAGCGGGTCCGCCCCCTCGAGTGCCCGGAATCCGGCGCTCGAGCGACCGCACTCGAGGTCGGAAGCAAACTGACGGAGACCGAGACCGGGAATGCGTGGTAAATAAATGGTGTAGTGTTGGTTTCACCCTCACATATATCCAGATTTAGTACATCTAACGGTTGTATCGGTGAGAAAATCCATACGAACGTTCAATAAAGCGACCGATACAGCCGCTCGAGAAATGAGATATTAGCGGCGTATAAAAGCGGTGCGAACGAACGCATCAATACGATTACCATCCTGTGGGAGGTAATGACTTCCATTACAAAAGGGGTTGCAGCCAAGACCCGGGTATGAGCGTCATCCGAGAGCCGAACGTCCTCGGACGAACGGCCCGACGACGCGTCGTCGGGATCACCGCGGCGCTCTCCGCGGCCGCCGTCGAAACGGTCGCGGTCGCCATCTGGTTCGCCCTCGTCGTCGGCTCCCGGACGGGATCGACGGCGCTCGCCGGTCTCGGAATCCTCTTCTGTGGTGCCCTACTCAGAACCAGCGTCTTCGGGGCGACCGTCAGTGAGGTCGGGGATCTCCTCCAGCCCCAGCGGCTCGGGACCGCGCTCCTGTCGACGGGGGGCTGGGTCGTCTGGTTGCTCGTCGCCGAACAGATCGGCGGCGTGGCGGGAATCGTCCTGGCGACGCTCCTGCTCACGGTTATCCTCACCGGCCAGTTCCTCTTCGAGCGGCGCGTCTTCTGTCTGCGATCGACGTACCTGACGACGCGGCTCCCGCTCGTCCCCGGGGCCTTGCTGGCCGTGGGCGCGTCGATGCTGCTCGCGTCGGCCTGGCTCACCGACTGGACGATCGCGTCCCCGCCGCTGTCTCTGGAGGTAACGACGCTCGTGATCCACATCGAGGCGCTCCAGGTCGGCATCCTCGTCTTCGGGCTGTTCGCCTTCCTCGCCCATCAGCGGCGGTTCGAACGCCTCCTCGAGCCCTGATTACTTGCCCTCGGCGCCGACGTTCTGGTCGCTCTCGAACGAGTCCGGCTCCGGTTCGATCGTGGCGTACTGGACCGCTCGCCGACCCAGCGTGGCGACGCGCTCCTCGAGTGTCGGGTCGGCGAACTCGCCGTCCTCGAACGCCGCGCGCGAGTTGGGGATCGCCGCCTCGTGGGGGATCACCCACGCGTTCAGCGACCGGCAGACCGATCGCACGTGCTCGAGTGCCGTCACGGGGAAGGCGCCGCCCGAGACCGCGAGCAGGCCGACCGTTTTCCCCCTGAACTCGTCGAACCCGCAGTAGTCGAGGGCCGTCTTCAGCGGCGAGGAGTAGGAGCCATGGTACATCGGCGAGCCGAGGACGATGGCGTCGGCTTCCCGCAGTCGAGTCGCGAGTTCCGCGGCGTCGCCCGCCTCCTCGCGGTCTCGATCCGCGTCGAAGATCGGAAGGTCGAACTCGCGCAGATCGAGCAGTTCGGTGGTCGCGCCGGCACGTTCGGCGGCCTCGAGCACGCGCTCGAGGGCGAGGTGGGTCCTACTCGCGTCGCGGAGACTGCCACAGACCGCGGCGACGTGTACGTCGGACATGAGCGTACCGAGGGTCGCGACGGTAAAATAACCGGTCCAATCGGCACGGGTTCCGACTATCGGCGTGCTAGCGGGACCGTCGTCGGATGGATAGGAGGTCGCGACCTACCGCCGCAATCGTGCGACGAGTTGGTCGTCAGAGCCGCTTCGCTCGAGGTCGACCAGTCCGTCCGACTCGAGGTCGGTAAGCAGGCCCGTGAGCCACTCGCGACCGTACTCGCCGTCGGGGGCGTAGTCGACCCGGACGCGGTGGCCGAGCGTGTTCAACTCGAGTTCGTCGTACTCGCGGAGGGTTCCGATCACGCGGCCGCGGAACTGTCGGCGACTCCCCTCGAAGGAGGGCTGGGTGGGGACGTCGGGAGCGGTGAAGTCGCCGCTGGCGTAGGCGTCACACCACTCGCGCCACGGGCAGCCGACTTCGTCACACTTCGGGGTCTGCGTGCAGGCGACGCCGCCCAGTTCCATGATCGCGTTGTTCCAGACCCGCGATCGGCCCGCGGGCATGAGGTCGCTCGCCGCGTCCTCGAAGGCCGCGTCGTCGTCTGGGATCGAGAAGGCGCGGTAGGCGACCCGTTTGACGTTCGTATCCACGACCGCGTCGCCGTTGTTGAAGGCGAAACTCGCCACGGCGTTGGCGGTGTAGGGACCGACGCCCATGAGTTCCTGCAGTTCGTCGGGCGTACGGGGGAAGTCACCGTCGTACTCCTCCTCGACCTGCCCCGCGGCCTCGTGGAGGTACTTCGCCCGGTTGTTGTAGCCGAGGCTGTGGTCCGTCCAGAAGCCGACCACGTCGGCCCGGTCGGCCGCCGCGAGATCCGTCGTCGTCGGCCAGCGCTCGAGGAATTCCTCCCAGGCCTCGACCACGCGATCCAATTGGGTCTGCTGGCTCATCACCTCGCTGACCAGGATCTCGTAGGGGTCGTCGGTCCGGCGCCACGGAAACTCGCGGTGGTCGGCCTCGTACCACGCGATCAGGGCCTCGCGGACGGCCTCGAGGTCCTCGGGCAGGGACCACTCATCGGGGCCGGTGCCCCCGTCAGTATCGGCACCATCGTCGCGCTCACTCATCGGTCGACCTAGTGACCCGGTCGTCTTACTGGTGGCGATTCCGGATCGGTTCCATTGGCGAACCGACGTACCTCACCTCGCTCGTCCGGCGATCCACGGTGCAGTGGCGCGCGCTGTCAGTCGCCCGAACAAACGTGAGGGCGACCGACGAAACCGTGCGAGGGATGAGCGAGGGAGCAACGCGACTGAGCGAATCGGCTGGGGAGGACGTGGGAATCCCAGTTGCCACGGTAGCAGCGTGTTCGTCGCTGCTCTCTCGAGTATGTATCGGCCGAGTGTCGCCATCGAAACTGTGAACGATATTCGATACTGCGATTCCGCTACCGACGATTCGAACGGCGAGTCGACCACGAAAGCCCTATCCCGTCGGCTCGAGTCCCCTCCCGTATGAGCCTCGACGATCTCAACGACGACGTGACCGATGCCTACGGCGGGCTGGACGAGGAGCTGACCCTTTCGCTCGACCGGGAGACGCGCAACGAGCTCGCCCTGCTCGAGACGGCCCTCGAGCCCGACGAGACGGACGAACTCGTCCGGCGGGCGATCCACATGCTCTTCCAGTCGACCGTCGACACCGGGAAGCTGGACTTCCAGCTCCGGTCGGCCTACGACGTCACGTACGACGAGTATCTCTCGGGGATGACCTTCGAGGAGATGACCGGCGCCGATCAGTACCCGGCGATGGACGACGAGCGCCGCTACCAGTTCTAACTGCCGGCCGTCACGGCACCCGGTCGTCACTGCACTATCGTCATCACTGCACTATCGGTTCTCAGAATAGGATCGGAAGCCGCGGCCAGCCGCAGTTCCGTCTCAAATCCGGGATACCGGGTGAAAGCCGCTCAGAGGCGATCGATTCGGTTCGGGAGCCGCGCCGTGGCGATCCAGAACCGGCTCGTTTTCTCGACCGTCTCGAGGTACGTGTCGGGGTCGCCGGGCGTCGGGACGACCGCGTTGGCGCCCAGATCGTAGGCCTCGCGGACGAGGTCGTCGGCGGGCGTATCGGCGGTCACGATGACGGGGATTCGCACCAGTTCCGTTCGGTCGGCCATCGACTCGAGTACCTCGAGACCGTCCGGCCCTGGGGCGGGAAGCTCCGCCCGGAGCACCACGAGACAGGGCGTCGGCGCGTCGGCGTACGGCTCCCGGCGCTCGAGGAACGCGAGGGCCTCGTCGCCGTCCGACACGGCGTGGACGGTCGTTTTCCCACCGCCGTCGGAGAGCCCGTCTCGCGTGAGACGGGCGAGTTCGTCGGACGGTTCGACGAGTAGCACGTCCGCCACCTCTGCGGATTTGCTTCGATCGATCATCGTCGTCGTTCCTCCGGTGACGCCCGCCGATAGCGTGTGAGTTGTTGTACCACCACCGACGGACCGCGACGCTCGAGGCGCGTGGGTGGACGCTCGAGACGCGTCGCTAAGTGGCGATCGGGAGCGCGAGCGGGACGACTCTCGTCGCTTCGAGGTGTGACGGTCATACTGGCTGCGGTCGTGCGTTCATTGTTCGTCCGTCGTTAATCGTCGATCGGCGCCGCGCTCGAGAGCGCCTCGTCGAGTTCCGCGTCCTCCATCTTCTCGACGAGCGCGTCGATCACTTCCTCGCGTTTGCCCTTGACGAACTTGATCGAGCCGACGACGAGGTGGCCGCCGCCGGAGACGCCGCCGCCGGGGACCTCGGCCTCGAGTTCCGAGACCATGTTCGGGATGTCGAGTCGAACGCCGTCGGAGCGCAGGACGGCGAAGTCCGGGCCGTAGCCGACCGTGATGACCGGATCGCCGGTCTCCTCGATCTTGCGGTCGTGGATCTCGCCGGTGGTCTTGCCCGGTGCGGGGTAGGTGAATCGGTGGGCGTAGTTCTCGACGTCGATCCGGTAGAGGTGGGCGCCGTTGTCCAGATCCTCGTGCTCGAGGTGGGGTATCGCCGCGTCGAGTTGTTCGTCGACGTCCGCGCGGGCGCGGTCGGCGAGGAACTCGACGAGTTCGCGGTGGCGCGCCTCGTCGTCCGAATCGATCTGGAGCAGGTCCTGAATCAGCTGATCGCCGGAGTTGTAGCGCAGCCAGAAGGCCGCGTAGTCCAGCGCCTCGCTGAGATTCTGCAGGCGGTCCTCGTCGTACCCCTCCTCGGCGGCGAGTTCGAGGTAGTCGTCCATCGCGTCGGCCTTCGAGCGATCCGAGAGGCCGGCGACGGCGGGGACGTGGCGGAGTTCGTCGCCGAGGTCGGGATAGATCATCCGCGCGAGTTCGACGCAGAGCATTCCCGTCGTAATCCGGTAGTCCTCCTCGTGGAGGTAGGGGTTGACGTGGGCGTCGAGTAAGTCCTCGACCGCGTCAGGGTCGGGGTGGTGGTGGTCGACGACCGCGATCGGGATATCGTAGTGGGCCAGCGTCTCGTAGGCCGGAACGTCCTCGGCCGTCGAACCGTTGTCCAGCATGAGCAGGAGCGGGAGTTGCTGGCCGTGTTTCTCCCGATCCTCGAGCGCGAAGTTCAGATCGCGCGTGGCGTCCTCCATCTCGTAGAACGGCGCCTTCGCGGGGAGGCGCTTGATGAGGTGACGCGGCGCGTCCTCGTCCTCGTGGACGTCGGCGATGAACCGCTGGAGGGCGATCTGGACGGGAACGGCGGCGCACATGCCGTCGCCGTCGGCGTGGTGGCGAACCCGGATCGGTCGCCCCTCGAGGACGGTCCGGCGGAGCAGTTTGGCGACCTCCTGCAGGTTGGGTCGCAGTTTCTCGAAGGCGGGCCAGTCGATCAGCGGCTCGACGTCGTGGGGCTCGGCGCGGGACTCGAGGGCTTCCTCGAGGCGCTCGCGGGCCTCGTCGGCGTCGTCGCCCTCGAGGTTCGAGAGCCCGTCGACCTCGATCTGGACCGATCCCTCGCGGCGCTCGGGCGTGCCGGTGACGCGGACGACGTCGCTGACCTCGACGGCGGGGTAGGCGCGGACGCCGGCTTCCTCGAACGCGGCACAGGGAACGACGCCGTACTCGTCGGCGACGTGGAAGATGGTCGGGCCGGCCGTCTGTTTGACCTGGACGACCTCGCCCTCGAGGTGGATCTGGTCGCCGATGTTGGGCTCGAGGCGGTCGGTGCCGGTCAGGGAGTAATCGTGGGCGACGGTCTCGACGGTGTACTCCTCGAGGTCGACGGGTTCGAACGCCATGTCGCCGTTGTCGCGGACGCTCTCGAGTTCGACGACGAGTTCGTCGCCGACGGCGTAGGTTCCCTCGAGCACCGATTCGTGGACGAGCCCGGAGACGGAGTCGGAGAGATCGACGAAAACGCCGTAATCGACGATGCCGTTGATTTCTGCGAGATAGGGGCGGTCCTGCTCGACGTCCTCTGCGGTACACTCGGCAGCGAGATCGTAGACGACGGAATCCCCGTCGTCTGCGCCGGGTTCCCCGGCGGACTCACGTGTCATCTTACGCCGTAGTTTGAGTCGGTCGCGTATAACCCTTGTCAAGAAGGACTGTGGGGTCAGTTCGCGTCCCCGCCGAGTCGTTTCACATCACGTCTTCGGGTCCGCTTTCACATCTCCTTTTCGCGTCCGCTACTCCTCCTGCGCGTCGACCGTCGCGACGGCCGCCAGATTGACGATGTCGCTGACCTCGTCGTCGCGCTGGAGGACGTGGACCGGCCGATCCATCCCGACCAGCATCGGTCCGATGGCCTCGGCCCCGCCCAGCCGCTGGAGCAGTTTGTAGCAGATGTTGCCCGCCTCGAGGTTCGGGAGGACGAGCACGTTCGCGGGCTCCTCGAGGTCCGAGAACTCGTAGCCGCCCGCGAGCAGGTCCTCGACGACGGCGGTGTCGGCCTGCATCTCGCCGTCGACCGGGAAGTCGACGGCCGGCTCCTCGCGGAGTCGATCTGCCGCTCGCCGGGGCTTGCGGGTCCCCTCGTTGTCGACGCTGCCGAAGTCCGAATACGAAAGGAGAGCCGCACGGGGCTCGACGTTGAACTGTCGCGCGAGTTCGGCCGTGTGACGGGTGATCTCGGCCAGCACGTCCGCGTCGGGGTCCTGATTGACCGTCGCGTCGGCGAGGAAGACGACGCGGTTCTTGAACGTCAGCATGTAGACGCCCGCGGTGTAGTCGGTGTCCGGCGCCGTGCCGATCACCTGCAGCGGCGGCCGCAGCGCGGACGGGTAGTGGTTCGTCAGCCCGGTGAGCATCGCGTCGGCGTCGCCCTGCTCGACCATCACGCTTCCGAAGTAGTCGGTATCCTGGATCAGATCCGCCGCCTCCGTACGCGTGACGCCCTTGCGCTGACGGCGTTCGTACAGCGCGTCGACGTACGCCTCGTGCTCGCCGACGGTCGGATCGACCACCTCGGGCTCGAACTCGAGGCCGAGGTCGGCGACGGTACGCCGGATCTCAGTCTCGTCGCCGAGCAACACCGGCCGCGCGAGGTCCCGGTCGGCGATCTGGGCCGCCGCGCGGACGATCCGCTCGTTCGTCCCCTCGGCCAGCGCGAGCCGTTTCGGATCGGTCTTGGCCTTGTTGAACACGGTCCGCATCATCTCGCGGGATTTCCCGAGGCGGGCCTCGAGTTCCTCGACGTACGTCTCGAGATCGATCTCGGTGCGGGCGGCCCCGCTTTCGACCGCGGCCCGGGCGACCGCCGGGGCGACCTCGAACAGCACCCGCGGATCGAGCGGCTTCGGGATGATGTACTCGGGGCCGAACTGCAGCGGCTGGTCGCCGTAGGCCTTGCGGACGGCGTCGGGAACGTCCGTCCGCGCGAGGTCGGCGATGGCCTCAGCGGCGGCCACCTTCATCGCCTCGTTGATCTCGCTGGCCCGGACGTCCAGCGCGCCCCGGAAGATGAACGGGAACCCGAGGACGTTGTTGACCTGGTTCGGGTAGTCCGAGCGGCCCGTGGCCATGATGACCGTATCGTCGCGGGCGTTCTTCGCGGTCTCGTAGTCGATCTCGGGATCGGGGTTTGCCATCGCGAAGATGATCGGATCCGCGGCCATGGACCGCACCATTGCCGAGTCGACGATGCCGCCCACGGAGAGACCGACGAAGACGTCCGCGTCGACCATCGCGTCGTCGAGTTCGCCCTCGGGGACGTCGCGGGCGAACTCGCGGCTGTAGGAGTCGAGATCGCCGGCCTCCGCCCGCTCGGTCGTCAGAATGCCGTCGATATCGACCATGGTGATGTTCTCCGTCCGGACGCCCAGGGAGACGAAAAACCGGGCCGTCGCGAGGGCCGCGGCGCCCGCCCCCGCGAACGTGACCGAGACGTCCTCGAGATCCTTGTCGGCGATATCGGCGGCGTTGAGGAGGGCGGCGCCGGAGATGATCGCGGTACCGTGCTGGTCGTCGTGGAACACCGGCACGTCCATCCGCTCGCGCAGGCGCTCCTCGATCTCGAAGCAAGCCGGCGCCGCGATGTCCTCGAGATTGACGCCGCCGAAGGTCGGTTCCATCGCCGCGACCGACTCGACGAACGGGTCGACCGCGTCGTGCTCGAGTTCGATGTCGAAGACGTCGATGTCGGCGAAGCGCTTGAAGAGGACGCCCTTCCCCTCCATGACGGGTTTGGAGGCCTGTGCGCCGATGTCGCCGAGTCCGAGCACTGCCGACCCGTTCGAGACGACGCCGACGAGGTTCCCCTTCGCCGTGTACTGATAGGCGTCGTCCTCGCGTTCGGCGATCTCGCGACACGGCGCGGCGACGCCGGGCGAGTAGGCCAGCGAGAGGTCCCGCTGCGTGGTCGTCGACTTGGTCGTCCGGATCTCGATCTTGCCGGGCGGTTCCTCGCGGTGGTACTCGAGGGCGTCCTCGTCCAGTGACATACGCCCGGAGACGAACAGGCGACGGAAAAGCGGTCCGCTAGTACGGATCGGATCCGTATACACACCTTAGTGATATCTGATAGATATCACGGACGATGAAGAGGGTGACGTCGATCCCGTCGACGGGAAGTCCTCATCGACGGTTCGACACGAACGCCCGAACGGGACGCCCATCGGAACGTTTAGCAACCGCAAGCACTCAGGACGTGACATGGGGCTGTTCGACGCGCTGTTTCGCTCGAGCGAGATTCTCGGCATCGCCGAGGAGACCCTCGAGTTCGCCCTCGAGTCCTCCGAGGCCTCCCACCCCGACGAGTACATGGGGTTCCTCCGGGGGACCGAGGCGGACCGACTCGGACTCGAGCGGGACGGCCTGATCATCACCGACATTCTCGTGATTCCGGGGACCGAGTCGAACAGCGTCAGCGCGACCGTCAAGACGAATCAGATTCCCAACGACGTGAAGGCCCTGGGCAGCGTCCACTCCCACCCCAACGGCGTGATCAGCCCGAGCGACGCGGACCTCGAGACGTTCGGGCGGGGCAGCGTCCACATCATCATCGGCGCGCCCTACCGCCGCTCGGACTGGCGGGCCTTCGACTCGCAGGGCCGGCCGACCCAGTTGAACGTGATCGACGTGAAACTCCCCGACAGCGACGACTTCTTCGATTTTACCCAGGCGGACATCGACGACGAACTCCGACGATAGTATGAGTATGCTCGAGACGACTACCGGCCAGACCCGCGGACGGACGGCGAAATCGACGACCGAGACCGATGGCCTGCGACGAGCGGACCCGAGCGCCGACGCGCGTTCGGCCGCGGCCGTGGCGGCCTCGACAGCCGCAATACCAGCCACGACGGCCGCGACCACTGCCACCACCGCTGGAGGGAACGCGTGACCCGAACGGTCATCGCCCAGGGGACGTTCGACATCCTTCACCCCGGGCACGTCCACTATCTCGAGGAGAGCGCGGCGATGGGCGACGAACTGATCGTCATCGTCGCCCGCAAGGCCAACGTCGACCACAAGGAGAAGCCGATCTGTCCCGCGACCCAGCGCCGCGACGTCGTCGGCGCCCTCGAGGCCGTCGACGAGGCCATTCTGGGCCACGAGGAGGACATCTTCGTCCCCATCGAGGAGATCGACCCGGACGTGATCGCGCTGGGCCACGACCAGCACCACGACGACGACGCCATCGAGGCCGAACTCGAGCGGCGCGGGATCGACTGTACCGTCGAACGCGCGAGCTCCCGCGGACCGAGCGCCGAGGCGGAGATCCTCTCGACGCGGCTGATCATCGATCGGATCCTCGAGCGACGCGGCTGACGGCGACGACGGGTCCTCGATTCGGCCCCGTGACGGCGCTGCCGATTTCAGGGCCGCCGCGCGACGCTCGCGAGACAGACGCCGACGAGCGTTGCGAGCGCGGTGCCGGCGACGAATCCCGGAACCGCATCGCCGATGTCGACGCTATCCCCGTCGTTCGTCTCCCCGTTCTCGCCGGCCGGTTCCGGCGCCGACGCGTCGACGACGCCGGTGCCCGCCTCGACGACCACGCTTCCGTTGTGCGTGAACGACTGTACCGGCCAGTCGTTGGCCAGTCCGGCGTCGACCGCCGTGACGTTCAGGGGCGCGGTGGTCCCGTCCGCGTCCTCGGCGACGCGGAACGTGACCGTCGCGACGCGATCCTGCCCGGTCGCGCCGCCCGCCGCGGGGTCGCGATACTGCTCGATGCGAGCCGTGCCGGCCTCGTCGTCGACGGCGTGGTCGGTGACCACGGTCGTCTCGTTGCCCTGCTCGAGCCACGGACCGTGGTGAACCTCTTCGACGGTCAGCACGTCGCTATCGTACTCGAGACCGAACGCGATCCGCTCGAGACCGATCCCGCCGTAGCCGCCGTCGCTGGTCATCACGACCGCGACGTGGATCGTCTCGCCGGGCGGCGCTTCGGCGGTCTCCGGATCGACCTCGAGGATCGTCGCGCTGTCGCCGGCGGCGGCCGTCCCGGCGGCACCCGCAATCGCCAGCGACGCGACCACCAGCAGGACGGCCGCGTACCCGACCGCGGTCGCGACCTCTCGAGCGTTCCGCGGGCCGCGAGTACGCATCGTCTCCGTGGAGGGCGTGGATCCGCAAGTATCTGACTCATCCGGCGACGGCGTGCGGATCGAGGGACCGTCGGCTCGCGAATCGATCACCCACTCGTTCCCGGAACGAAGGTGTTTTATCCACTCGATATCAGATATCGGACATGAACGCGCGACCGACGCGTCGGCGATTCCTGCAGACCGGATGCGCCGTCGGCGGTGTCGCACTCGCGGGCTGTTTCGAGGGCGACGAATCGAGCGAACCGGACGGGAACGCCGATGGAAACGGCGACGGGAACGCCGACCCGATCTTCGACGGCGCGAGCCCCATCTACCACGAGTATACGCAGGACGGACGGTACGCCTACGCCACGCTCGGCCCCGCCTACGGCGAGGGCGGCGCCTTCGTCTTCGATATCGAGACGCTCGAACTCGAGGCGACGTTCCCGGACGTCCCCGCGAACTACGCGACCATCGCCCACCCGAGCGCGCCCAAACTCTACCTCACCGGTGGCGCCGCCGATACCGAGGAGACGGCGCCGGCCGGCGAGTGGTGGGCGTTCGACACGGAGCGCCACGAACTCCTCGAGCACCGGGAGAGCAACGGGCACGAGACCCACGGCGGCGCGTTCACGCCCGACGGCGAAGAACTGTGGCTGATCAACCGCGACACTGGCGACGCGCTCGTGATCGATCCCGAGACCGACGAGGCCGTCGCGGAGGTCGACTACATCGGCGAGTCGCCGGACGTGATCACGATGTCGCCCGACGGCCGGTACGCCTACACGACGACACGCGGCGCGATGCCCCAGTCGGGGCCCCGCGCCATCCGGAGCGAGGAACCCGGACTCAACGTCGTCGACGTCCACGCGCGCGAGTACGTCGGGACGGTCCAGCCCGATCCCGAGACGCCACAGAGTGACTTCCACGGGATCGGGATGGTCCCCGGCGGGCGCGACGACGAGTTCGAGGTGTGGGCCGTCGACCAGGGGACCGCCACGCTGTACGTTCTCGAACCGACGGACGGCGGTGCTAGCCTCGAGATCGGGGACGCGGTCGATCTCGGCGACGCCGGCGCGGAGACCCCCCACGCGGTCGCGTTCGACTCCCAGTATCGGTACGCCGCGATTCCGAGCACCAGCGGCGCCGCGACGCGAATTCTCCGCGTCGACGATCGCGCGGTCGTCGACGAACTCGAGACCGGGGCGAACTCCCACTTCGCCAGTTTCACGCCCGACGACGGGCGGATTCTGGTGGACGTGATCGGCGCCGAGAAGGTCGTCGAGATCGAGGCCGACCTCGAGTCGGAATCGTTCGCGATCGACCGGGAACTCTCGCTGTCGGCGCTCGACCCGTTCCCCGGTGGCGAATAACGGGACTCGACCGGTGCTACGATCGGCTGCACCCACATCCGCTCGCTCGATGCACCGTCGTTCAGTTTTCGATGATCACCGGCGGCGGAAGCCGGAGCGAATCGACCGTGTGACCCGTCTCGACGAAGTGTTCGATCGCCTCCTTCGACACCTCCGACTCGGAGTACCCGCTGTCGGTGCTGGCCTGCCACTCGCACTCGAGACAGTACTTATACATTCGATCCTCTATCAGTCACTCTGTGACACGGGCGGGAAAGACTCGTGCAGGAAATCGAAGGGCACGAGCGTGTGCAGGGCAACGACCGCCGGCGTTTGCCTCCGGTTATACTCGAACGCGTGAATCGCGCTCCGCGCTCGTCTACCGCCGGGAACCGACCGAATCGACATCGACCGAACCGACCGGGTCGATACCGACCGAACAGCCGCCGGCCGAACCCGTTCCCGACCGCCCTTATGGGGCGCGATGACGGTATCCGAGGACTTTAAGCGCCGAGGTTGCAACTCACAGGGTATGAGCCAACAGCCCGAACAGCGGTCGCCCGCGGAGGGGAAACCCGACGACCTGCCGAGCAACGAGGTCACGGAGGGGGTCGAGCGCGCGCCCCACCGTGCGATGTTCCGCGCGATGGGGTACGACGACGAGGACTTCGACTCGCCGATGATCGGCGTCGCGAACCCGGCCGCGGACATCACGCCCTGTAACGTGCACCTGGATGACGTGGCCCAGTCGGCCTACGACGCCGTCGACGAGGCCGACGGCATGCCCATCGAGTTCGGCACCATCACCATCTCCGACGCCATCTCGATGGGGACCGAGGGAATGAAGGCCTCCCTCATCTCGCGGGAAGTGATCGCCGACTCCGTCGAACTGGTCGCCTTCGGCGAGCGCATGGACGGCCTCGTCACCATCGGCGGCTGCGACAAGAACATGCCCGGGATGATGATGGCCGCCATCCGGACGGACCTGCCCAGCGTCTTCCTCTACGGCGGATCGATCATGCCCGGCGAGCACGAGGGCCGGGAGATCACCGTCCAGAACCTCTTCGAGGGGGTCGGCGCCGTCGCCGACGGCGAGATGTCCGAGGACGAACTCGACGAGATGGAGCGCAACGCCTGCCCCGGCGCCGGCTCCTGTGGCGGGATGTTCACCGCGAACACGATGGCCTCCATCTCCGAGACCATCGGCTTCGCGCCGCTCGGCTCCTCCTCCCCGCCCGCCGAGGACGAAGAGCGCTACGAGGTCGCCCGCGAGAGCGGCGAACTGGCCGTCGAGGTCGTCCGGGAACGCCGCAGGCCCTCCGACTTCCTCTCGAGGGAGTCCTTCGAGAACGCCATCGCACTGCAGGTGGCGATCGGGGGCTCGACCAACGCCGTGCTCCACCTGCTGGCGATGGCCGCCGAGGCCGGCATCGACCTCGACATCGAGGACTTCAACGAGATCAGCGCCCGCACGCCGAAGATCGCCAAACTCCAGCCCAGCGGCGCGCGCGTGATGAACGACCTCCACGAGGTCGGCGGCGTTCCGGTCGTCCTCCGCGAACTGCTCGAGGCCGACCTGCTCCACGGCGACGCGCTGACGGTCACCGGCGAGACCATCGCCGAGGCCGTCGAGCGCGTCGATCCGCCCCGAATTTCGGACCTCGACGCCGACTTTCTCTACACCGTCGACGATCCGATCCACGAGCGGGGCGCCATCCGCATCCTCACCGGCAACCTCGCGCCCGACGGCGCCGTCATCAAGATGACCGGCGAGGACCACCTCCACCACGAGGGGCCGGTTCGCATCTTCGAGCAGGAGGAGAACGCGATGGCGTACGTCCAGGAGGGCCGCGTCGACTCCGGCGACGTCATCGGCATCCGCAACGAGGGTCCCCGCGGCGGCCCCGGCATGCGCGAGATGCTCGGCGTCACGAGCGCCGTGGCGGGACAAGGCCACGCCGAGGACGTCGCGCTGTTCACCGACGGTCGGTTCTCGGGGGCCACCCGCGGGTTCTCCATCGGCCACGTCGCGCCGGAGGCCGCTGCCGGCGGTCCGATCGCCGCCCTCGAGGACGGCGACACGATCACCATCGACATCGACGAGCTCGAACTCTCCGTTGACCTCTCCGACGAGGAGATCGAGCGGCGACTCGAGGAACGCGACGAACCCGAGCCCAACTACACGACCGGCGTGCTGGCGAAGTACGGCCGGGCGTTCGGTTCGGCGGCCAACGGTGCCGTGACGAACCCCGGCGCAAAGCAGGAGTGAGGTATCCGCTTCCGCGTACCGCGCCGAAGACGTCGTTTCCGACTTTTATCCACGCTTCCGAGAAGAACACTTATTACAGTTTGTCGTTCTCGATTTATATATAATGGCCAACTGGAAGCGATACGCGGTCGGTGCGATCGGGCTGGTCGGACTCGTCGTCGCGATCGTCGCGACGCTCGGTGGACCGGGAGTTCCCGACGAACCGAACGTGGCGCTCGCGCTGGGAAGCGGCGTCGCCGGGGCGTCGGCGCTCGGCTGGTCTCAACACGCGAAGGACGGCCTCGAGACCGACGAGCGGTACGTGGCTATCAACTATCGCGCCGGCTACGTCGCCTTCTGGGCGGTGTTCTGGTTCCTGTTCGTCTTCTCGATAGCCGGGATCGGGGAGGGCGATACCGGCGGTGTGGACTACGCGCTCCCGATCGATGCACACCTGATCGTGATGACGGCCTTCGTGCTCGGGGCTGCCACCTTGTTCGTCTCGAAGGCGTGGTACACGCGGCAGTTCTGACCAGCGGCGAACGGCCGTCGCGACGATCATCGTCACGGGATGGCGTTCGGCGTGCTCCTGTTTCGTCCGTCACTCCCCGAGTCGCCGCTCCGCGTCCGCGAGCGCCTCTCGCGTGTCGATGCTCTCGAAGGTCCGCTCGGAGACGCCCTCGAGGTCGTCCTCACTCACCGTCACCACGTCGATCCGCTCGAGCGCGGCCACGATCCGCTTGTCGTCGGACTCGAGCGTCTCCGCGCAGGCCCGAGCCATCGCGTCGGCCCGATAGACCGCCTGCGTCGTCTGATACCAGCCGTCCTCGAGGCGGACGACGGCGCCGTCGCGACCGCGGGCGCGCTCGTGGAGCGTCTCGAGGAGCGCGGGGTCGACGAACGGCATGTCGCAGGCGACGACGGCCGCGTACTCGCGGTCGACCGCCTCGAGACCGACCTGAATGCCGGCCAGCGGTCCGCGGTCGGGGACCGGATCGGTGGCGTACCGGGGTTCGAGGCCACTATCGGCTAGCGCCGAACGGATAGCCTCGAGTTGGTCCTCACGACAGTTGATCACGAGGTCGTCGGCGACCGTCGCGAGTCGGTCGACGGCCCGCCGGATCATCGGCGTGCCCGCGAGGTCGGCGACGGCCTTGTCCGCCTCGCCGAAGCGCGTGGAGTAGCCGCCGGCGAGGACGACGCCCCCGAGCGAGCGATCGGTTGTCACGACTCGAGATAGCCCCGGCCGATCCATAAACTACCCCCTCACGCCCTCGGTCACGGCGACTCGAGGACCTCGACCAGCGGTTCCTCGGCGATCATGCTCGTCAGAACGACCCGGGAGACGCGGCCGTCGGCCCCGGTTCCGGTGTCGGCGCCCGCATCGGTATCGGCGCCCGCGTCCGCGCTCCGCTCGAGGACGCGTCTCGCTATTTCCTCGGCGATCGCCCGGTCGTCGGCGTCGTCGACCATGTTGATCACCGGGACGTACATCGCGCGTTCGGGAACGCCCTTCAGCCCGCCGTCGGGACTGGTGAGGACCGCCGCGACGTCGGCCGGCCGGACCGTCTCCCCGATCGCGCGCCCGGTCACCGCCGAGACGCGCTCGGGCCGGTGGACGACAGACTCCTCGAGCGGTTGCCCGACCGCGTCGACGCTGGCGATCGCCAGCACCGTCCCGACCGAATCTGGAAGCTGGGGCTCGCGCTCGTTCGGTGCCTTCAACAGTCGCGTTCGCGCCCCATCGGCCTTGACGAGGACGTGGTCCACGCCCGGGGCCGCCGCGATCCGGTCGACCGTCGCCGGCTCGTAGCCCAGATACCGATCCTCGCGCTCTCGCGCAGGGACCAGTCCGAGCGGCCACTCGAGGTCGCCGTCTCCCGAAGCGCCCCGCTCGAGCAGGGCGACCGGCTCCTCGGTCACCCGCACGTCGGCGACCTGCCGGTCGAAGATCGGAATCCGGACTGTGGCGGTCACGACCGCTCGCTCGAGTCGTCCGGCGAGTTCGTACAGCGTCGATTTCTTGCCGCCGGCGCCGACGACGCAGGTGAGCGCGGCGTCGGCTCCGAGGGCCTCCACGAGGTCCATGCGCGTCGGTACGACGACCGGCGAAAAAGGGCCGGCGGTCAGGAGAAGTGATCCCGCGTCGGCGAGCGGCCGGGAATCGCGTACGCGAGGTAGCCCGCGAGGTACGCCAGGAAGAGCGGGAGGTACCCCTCCCGCTCCTGGCGTCGCGGCGAGGTAGCCACCGGACAGGTGTGGTCGTAGACGACCGTCCCCGCCTCGCGCAGTCGCAGGGAGAGGTCGGTGTCCTCGATGAACGACAGCGACTCGTCGAAGCCGCCGACCGCCTCGAACGCCGACCGGCGCACGCTGCAGTTGGGGCCCGGCTGCTGGACGAAGCCGACTGGCCAGCTGGCGCGGTACCACCAGTCCGAGAGGAGCCGAAAGAGGAGCCCGTGGCGAAGGCCGCCCGCCAGCGGCCGAAGCGGGCCGCCGACGCCGACGACGGCGGGCGTCGCGTAGTGCCGTCGGTGCCGTCGAACCCACGCTGGGGGAACGACGGTATCGGCGTCGGTGAACAGCAGCACGTCGCCCGTCGCAACCGCTGCGCCCCGATTCCGTGCCGCTCCCGGCCCCTCGTGGGTCCGATCGGCGACGACGCGGTCGACGATCCGGTGCGCGCGAGCGACCGCCAGCGTCGTCGTCCCGCTGGCGACGACGATCACCTCGAGTCGGCCGTCGAACGTCTGCGCCGAGAGGGCGTCCAGCGTTCGCTCGAGGCTGTCGGGCTCGTCGCGGGCGGGGACCACCACCGACGCGGTCGTCGCCGGTTCCGACGCGGCTGCCATCGGTCACGACTGTCGCGCCGACGGTCATAACCCCTGTGGCGACAGTCGTTGCCAGCGTCGAAACCCCCTTGCCGGGTGCCTCCCTACGGCCGGGCATGACGACCGCGACCGTCACCGCGGGAGCGCGACTCCACGTCGGCTTCCAGAACCTCTCGCTCGCCCGGCGGCGCCTCTACGGGGGCATCGGCGTCGGCCTCGAGGAGCCCCGCGTGACGGTCACCGCAGAACCCGCGGCCACAGTCGAGACGGACGACCCGCTGGTCGGGGAGTACGCATCCCGGGCAGTGGACGTGCTCGAGGTCCCCGGCGTCGCGCTCACCCTCGAGGAGCGGCTGCCGCGCCACGTCGGCCTCGGGAGCGGCACCCAGCTCGCGCTGTCGGTGCTCGCCGCGACGGCGCGGGCCCACGACCGCGAGGTCCGCGTCCGGGAACACGCCCCGGCGATGGGTCGGGGCGGCCGCAGCGGCGTCGGCGTCGCGACCTTCGAGGACGGCGGCTTCGTCGTCGACGCCGGCCACCCGACCAACCGGTTCACGACCGAGCCGCCGGCCGAGGGCGACTGGACGGTCCCTCCAATCGTCGCTCGCCACGAACTCCCCCGCGACTGGCGGTTCCTCGTCGTCGTCCCCGACGCCGACCCCGGCCGCAGCGGCGACGACGAGGACGCGAGCATGCGAGCGGTCGCCGAGCGAGCCGATCCCGCCGTCGCCGACGAGATCGCCGGCGTCGTCACCCGCAAACTGCTCCCCGCCGCCGCGGAGGGGCGCCTCGAGGCGTTCGGCGAGGCTATCGCCGAAATCGGCCGGAAGAACGGCGCCTGGTACGCCGATGCCCAGGGCGGCGTCTTCCGGCCGCCTGCCGGGACGCTCGTCGAGGCGCTCGAGGACTGCCCGGTGCTCACCGGGATCGGCCAGTCGTCGTGGGGTCCGGTCGTGTACGGCGTCACCGACCGCAGCCACGCCGCCGAGGCCGAAGCCGCGGCTCGAGACGCGCTGGCCGACAACGGGCTCGAGGGGCGAGTCGTGTTGTCAAAACCGGCGCGTGAGGGGGCTCGAGTTCGGACTGACGGCTAGCGATATCGACGGAAGTCTCCGCGAGCGAACAGAGTGAGCGAGCGGCTGACGACTGATGTGGAGGGTCGCGAAGCGACCCGAAACGGAAGGAGGAGTGCTTTTGATCAACCTTTTACCGAGCGAACGAGCGGAGCGAGTGAGCGCAGCGTAAAAGGTTGGCCGCAATGCGTAAGCGGTTTCGAACGAACTCGAGCACATGAATCGGCTGCCCCTCGGCATCTCGCGACTCGATCGAATGATCGGCGGCGGCGCGCCCGCAGGGAGCGTCGTCCTGCTCGCGGGCGAGGCCGGCGCCGGCGCGCGGGAGTTCTGCTACACCAGCGCGGCGATGAACGGCCTCGCCGGGTCCGATCCCGACCAGTTCGACCGCTACTACGGCGACCTCGAGTCGGGGACAACGCTCCCCGATGCCGTCCACTACGTCTCGTTTACGGACGAACGGGACGCGATCGTCGACGAGATGCGGTTCGTCCTGGACGACGACCTGGTCGACGCGGGGATGGCCGGCGTCTCGGTGGTCGAACTCGCCGAGACGTACTTTCAACTAACGCCGGTGCCGACCGACTGGTACTCCGACCGGACGACCGACATCACCGGCCTCGGCGACCGGGCCGACCGCCGGGACGTCCTCGAGGCGCTCGGGGACTACCTGACCGACCACGCCGCCGGCAATCTCGTGGTGATCGACTCGCTGACCGACCTCGTCTCGGCCGCGGAGGACCGCTTCGCCTGGGCCGACCTCACGGTGCTCCTGAAGGGGCTCAAGCGCGCCGCCCACCGCTGGGGCGGCGTCATCCTCCTGCTGGTCAACGCGGAGACCCTCGAGCCGACGGAGCTGGGGCGGCTGAAGGAGGCGACCGACGGGACGCTGCTGTTCGAATGGGAGAGCGGCGGCTCGGAGCGGGCCCGGACGCTCGTCGTCGAGCAGTTCCGGGGCGTCCTCTCCCGACTCGAGGACGAGGACATCGTCCAGTTCGAAACCGAGATCCACGACGGCGGGTTCGACATCAGTAACGTTCGGAAAATCCGTTGAGAGAGCTTCACGCCCGCGTTTCGAACGGTGAGTTGGAACCAACCCTTATGCCCGAGTCGACCCAAGAAGGCGTATCATGTCGAGCGAGGACGACGACGGCGGCATCTCGTTTGCGCCCCCGGGCGAGGTGGACGACTGGCTCGCTCGCGAGGCGAGCCGTCGCGGCGAGACGCGCGACGACGTCTGTCGCCGACTGGTGACGGCCGCCCACGCCGTCGCCACCGACGACGACCTCGAGCCGACCGATCTCGAGGACGTCGAGGCCCTGCGGACCCAGCTCGACGCCCAACGAGAGGAGTTCACGGACCTGCTCGAGGACGTCCGGAGCCGCGTCGTCCAGGTCAAACGCGAGACCGACGCAAAGGCGCCGGCCGAGCACGACCACGCCGAGTACGCCGACGCCGACGAGCAGGCGGCGCTCCGGGAGTCGGTCGCGGCCCTCGAGTCGACCGTCGACGACGGGTTCGCCAACTTCGAGACCGTCCTCGAGGGAGTCTTCGACGAGACCGACGAACTCGAGGAGCGATCGGCGCTGCTCGCCAGCGCGGTCCTCGACCTTCGGGACCACCGCGACGCGATGGCCGAACGGGAGCGGCAGCGGGCGGAGGCAGACCGCCTCAAGCGGGCGGCCAACCGCCTCGGCGTCCGGGCGGCCGTCTGCGATTCCTGCGACGAGTCGGTCGACATCGCGCTACTGACCGCCCCCGAATGCCCCCACTGCGCGAGCGCGTTCACGGACGTCGCGGCGAAGTCGTCGTTCTTCGGCTCGCCCGCGCTCGTCACCGGCGAGCCGCCGGCCCTCGAGGGTGACGTCGAAAACGCAGTCGCGCCCGAATCCGAAGACGTCTTCGAGGCCGTCGAGACGGACGTGACGACGGACGAACGGCGGGACGGCGCCGACGACGCGGATCGAGACGACTCGCGGTCGAGGGCACCCCTCGCGTTCGATCGGGAGGGGGCGACCCGATGACCGACGACGACGGGCCGGAGATGGGAGCCGATGGTCGGGAACCGAGTGTCGATGGCCCAGCAACGAGTGCCGGCGAGCAGGCGGGACCGCTCGGCGACCTGGCCGCGAGCGTCGAGGAGCGACGAGCGGCGACCGAGGCCGACGGGGCGGAGCGTGGTTCGGACGCCGCCTTCGACGACCTGTTCGACCGCGAGGACGTCCCCGAAATCGACGGCGAACGGCTCTGGGAGCGCCTCGAGGCCGACGAGCCGGACGAACCGACGCCTCCCGACGACCGCGACGTCCGAGAAATCGAGAAGGCGACGTACTGCCACCAGTGCGAACACTTCGCCGACCCGCCGGCCGTGGCGTGCACCCGCGAGGGCACCGACATCCTCGAACTGACCGACCGCGATCGGTTCCGGGTCGTCGACTGCCCGGTGGTCCTCGAGGACGAACGCCTCGAGGAGCGGTACTGACGCGCAGCCCGCGATCGAGAGGAGCGTTTTTGCGGCTCGACCCGTTACGCACGGCTATGCAATTCTGCGACGACTGCGGTTCGATGATGAAAGCCGAGGGCGACCGCATGATCTGTACGAACGACGACTGCGGCGCCTCGAGCGAGCGCGATCGCGAGCAGGAGGACGCCTTCGTCTCGACCGAATCGCAGACCGACGACGACGTGATCGAGTCCGACGAGAACGCCAACTTCGAGGGGAAGCCGAAGGCGACGGACGTGATCTGCGACGAGTGCGAGAATCAGGAGGCGTGGTACACGCTCAAGCAGACCGCGTCGGCCGACGAACCACCGACACGATTCTTCAAGTGTACCGAGTGTGGCCACCGGTGGCGCGGCTACAACTGACGACCGGATTCCGATCGATCCGAATGCGGTCTCGCGAACGGGAACCGCTCATTCGATCCGGCGCGGACACAACGTTCACAACGATTCGCGCGAACCCCATCAGTAGACGAATGTCCGAGGGGCCGCGACTGCCGGGCGTCGAGGCGGACGAGGACGACGAGGACCGAATCGTCTGCCACGTCGACGCCGACTGCTTCTACGCCTCCTGCGAGCGACTGCGTGAGCCCGAACTCCGCGGTGAACCGGTCGTCGTCGGCATGGGATACGAACCCGGCGACACCATCGGCGCCGTCGCCACCGCCAGCTACGAGGCCCGCGAGTTCGGCGTCGAGAGCGCCCAGGCCATCTCGACGGCCCTCGAGCGGCTTCCCCGGCGCGCGGCGCTGGAGGGCGAGGCGCCACGCGTTCGAGAATCGCAAAGCGGTTCTCGCAGCCCGTCAGAAGTGCAAAGCACTTCTGAGGACGCCTCGGAAAACTCGAGCGGGTCACCGCGAGAGCCCGACGCCGAGGACCACGATCCAGATCTGACACCAGAGGAGACGGGCTTCTACCGGCCCGTCGACATGGACTACTACGAGTCGGTCGCGAGCGAGGTCCGGGAGATCCTCCACGACTGCGCCGACGTGGTGCGGGAGGTGAGCATCGACGAGGCCTACCTCGACGTCACCGAGCGGACCGCCTGGGAGGTCGCCGACGGCTTCGCCCGCCACATCAAGGATCGCATCCGCCGCGAGGTCGACGTCGTCGTCAGCGTCGGCGTCGCACCGACGATGAGCGCGGCCAAGATCGCCAGCGACTTCGACAAGCCCGACGGCCTCACGGTCGTCGAACCCGGCGAGGTCCGGGACTTTTTGGCCCCGCTCGAGGTCGACCTCCTCCACGGCGTCGGTCCCGTGACCGCACGCGAGTTGCGAGAGATGGGCCTCGAGACGGCGGGCGACGTCGCCGCGGCCGATCCGGAGCCGTTGGTCGAGCGCTTCGGCGAGCGCGGCCGAGAGCTGTACGAGCGCGCCCGTGGCGACGACGACCGCCGGGTCGAGCCGAAGGGCGAACCCAAGAGTTTCTCCCGGGAGTCCGCGTTCGCCGAACCCGTCTCGGAACCCGAGCCGAAGTACGACCAGATCGAGACGCTCGCGGCGGCCGTCGCCGACCGCGCCCGGCGGGAGGGGGCGCTGTACCGAACCGTCGGCGTCAAGGCCGTGCTCCCACCGTACGACGTCAACACCCGCGAACGGTCGCTATCGGGACCGGTCGACGATCCCGACCTCGTCGACCGAATCGCCCGCGACCTGTTCACCGAGTTCGAGACCGAATCGGTCCGCAAGGTCGGCGTTCGGGTGGCCAACCTCGAGTTCGCCGCGGCCGATCAGACCAGCCTCGACGGCTGGGAGGGTACAGCGGGTCACCGAGCCGACGGCGGCGCAACTGACGGTGAGACGGGAGACGGTGGGACGACCGCCGGAGAGACAGCCGACGACGCAATCGACGAGAGCGACGCGATCAACGACGATACCACAACGCCGTCGGCCGATCCGCGGGGACCCGACGCGGACGGGCAATCGTCACTGACGGACTTCTCGTGAGACGCCGGGGCTCGGGTCCCGGGTTGCGGGCGAACGTCCGGCGCGGGTAACCGTCAGTCATTGTTTGCAGTCGCGACTGTCGTCGCGGCCGAAATACCCAACTGTCTCGAGTGACGAGAGGAACTACCCGAACCGTCACAAACACTGTAATTATAATCCCTCGATTACAACAGGTACCTGACGATCCCCGACTCTCACATGACTGAGGACTTCTACGATCTACTCGACATCCCTCCCGACGCCTCCCAGGACGAGATCAAGGACGCCTACCGCGACCAGGTTCGCGTCTACCATCCCGACCTGAACGACGACGACCGCGCCCAGGCGCAGTTCACGGCGGTGAAAAAGGCCTACGACATCCTCGGCGATCCGGTCGAACGGCAGGCCTACGACCGCCTCGGCCACGAGGACTACGTGGCGAAGCGAACCAGCGGCCTCCCCTCGCCGGACGTCTGGAAGAGCAACAGCGATTCGGATGGCTCCGGCGAGTCGTCCGAAACGGCGACGGCGACCGCGTCCGCGACCGCCTCCGGTTCGTCCACGACGACCTCGAGCGGGTCGTCGTCGGGGACCACGGCCTCGAGCGGGTCGACCGCGACGGGGGCCTCGACGGGCGCCGGTAGCGGGAACGCGGCATCCGGTACCGGAAACGCGACGTCCGGAGCCGGGAACGCGACCGCGAGCGGATCGACGACGTCGGCGAGCGGGACCACAGCGACGAGCGGGACCGCCGGATCCGGACAGACCAGTTCGACCGACGGCGGGACGGCCCACGGCGCGGCCCGATCGTCGACCGCGGCGACGGGCTCCGGCTCCGCCGCGGGCGGCTTCGGCGACAACGCCGTCGTCCGCTGGTGGCGCCGACAGAACTTCTCGCTGCCGCTGATCTGGCTCTCGGTGCTCGTCTACCTCGGCGGCTTCGGCCACTTCGCGAGCGCGAACGCCGCCGGCCTCGAGGCGCTCCGTGCCGAACTGACCGCCGTCGGCGCCGATCCGGCCGGGCTCTGGGAGGTCCTCTCGACCGGCCGCTACGGCGTCGACTCGACGTACGACTATCTGCTCTCGTTCGCACTCGTCTCACCGCCGTTCGAGGCGCCCCTGTGGGACGCCGCGTTGGCCGGCGTCGTCGCCCTGACGCTGCTGGCGCTGCTCGGCGTGCGCGTCTACCGGGATCGGGAGACGTGGGGAGCGGTGTCGATCGACGAGACGATCGTCGTCGCGTTCGCGCTGACCGCGACAACCCTCATCGTCGGC